>CAZMVY010000074.1:0-214 GCA_964569765.1 uncultured Planctomycetales bacterium | reverse complement strand
ACCGGGCGGGCGGTGGGCCGGCCAATCCGCGTGGGACCGGCTCGCGGCTCCTCGCGGGCGCGGGCGCCGTCTCGTTCCGCCCGGTGCCAACCGCCAGCGACGGCGCCCCCTGTTCGGCGGCGTCACGGGCGGCGGTGCTGCGCTCGAGCTCGGCCGATCGTACGTACGTCACCTGGATTTCCGCAACGGGGGCGGGCCGGGCCGGTTGTGCCGG
>CAZMVY010000073.1:16913-18827 GCA_964569765.1 uncultured Planctomycetales bacterium | reverse complement strand
GCAGGGCATCACGAGATCATGCTGCCGCTGCTGCGGCAGGCGATCATCGAGCGGATGGGTGCGTGACGGGAGATGGTGGAATCGCTTCCTGGGATCGCGGTTTGCGGGTCGAAGCGGCCGGCGAGGCGGGCGATGACGGTTTTCGAGACGGCGATTCTGGCGGCGGTGATCGGGGTGGTGCTGTTCATCCTGGCGGGTGGTCTCGGGGCGATGCGTCAGCAGGCGAAGCGGAATCTGTGCATACGGCTGATGACGCAACTGAGCGAGGCGCTGACTGCCTATCACCGGCAGACCGGCACATATCCGCCCGGTGCGCCGGACTTATCGGCCGGTCCGGCCATCACCGCAGTAGAGGGCGTGGATCGTGCGGCGGCCGCGCTGAGCGCATTGCCGCCGTCCCTGCACCTGGGAGAGGATCCGGCGGTGGGGTGCGTGGATCCGTGGGGGGTTCCGCTGCGTTACCTGACGACGACGGCGCCGAGCCAGCGCGACCGCCAGGAAGTGGCGGCCAACGGGGGCGTTCCCATCTTCGAGTCGGCCGGGCGTGACAGGGATTTCGGGACCTTTCAGCCATCCGCGTCCGCGGACAATATCCGGACCAACGACCTGCGATAGGGCGGGGGCTGCCCGCCGGATGCGCCGCCTGTGCGCGGTGTTGGCGTCGGCCGCGCAAACAGCCGATACGGGGAGAGGAGTACGGAGTGGGTGCCCGCGGCGCCCTGCCCTCACCTGGACGGAGGATGTGCGAACGTGCCAACGGTTCTGGAAACGCCCCGGACGGATATCAGCGCAGGTCGCGACGAACGGCGCGGCGTCGATGTGGAGTCGCTCAAGCGGTCCTTTGCCAATCATCTCGCGTTCACCCTGGCGAAGGTGCCGGGCGCAGCGACGCGACACGATCTGTATGTGGCCCTGGCCATGACGGTGCGCGACCGTCTCATCGACCGCTGGATTGCCACACGGAAGGCGTACTACGATCGTTCAGACGCCAAGCGCGTGTACTACCTCTCGCTTGAGTTTCTCATCGGCCGCATGCTCGGGAACAGCCTGATCAATCTCAACATCTACAACGAGTGCTACGAGGCTCTGGAGGAACTCGGCTACGCGCTGGAGGACATCCGCGAGCGGGGCGAGGACGCAGGGTTGGGCAACGGCGGTCTGGGACGGCTGGCCGCGTGCTTTCTCGATTCGATGGCGACGCTGGAACTGCCGGGTTACGGGTACGGTATCCGCTACGACTATGGAATGTTTCACCAGCGGATCTGCAACGGCTACCAGGTGGAGGAGCCGGACGACTGGCTGCGGCTGGGGAACCCGTGGGAGATCGCCCGGCCGGAGGGCACGCTGCGGATCCAGTACTACGGGCGGGTGGAGTTCTTCCGGGACGAGCAGGGACGCGAGCGGTATCAGTGGGTGGACACGCAGGACGTTCTGGCGATGCCCTACGACATGCCGGTCCCCGGCCACGGCAACAACACGGTGAACACGCTGCGTCTCTACTCCGCGAAGAGTACGCGGGAGTTCGATCTGGGATACTTCAACCACGGCGATTACATGCGGGCGTGCGAGGACAAATCGCGCGCGGAGAACATTACGAAGGTGCTGTACCCGAAGGAGGACCTGCCGCAGGGGCGCGAGCTGCGCCTGAAGCAGGAGTACCTCCTCGTGTCGGCATCGTTGCAGGACATTCTGAACCGCTTCGCCGAGCAGCACGACGACTGGCGCCGGCTGCCCGCCGGGGGCGCCGGCCCACTCAACCCCCCCCCACCCCCGCGGGCGCTCCCCGCGGGGGAGCGTGGATTGAAACCGTCGCCACGGCGCTGCCCGGGCTCGCCGTCCCCGGTCGCTCCCCGCGCGGGAGCGTGGATTGAAACTGCGTCGTCGTTGCCGAGGGCGTCCCCGTGGACGGTCGCT
>CAZMVY010000073.1:0-16903 GCA_964569765.1 uncultured Planctomycetales bacterium | reverse complement strand
GTCCGCACGTTCGCCTCCACGAACCACACGGTGAGGCCCGAGGCGCTCGAGCGGTGGCCCGTCTGGCTGCTGGGCCGGCTGCTGCCGCGGCATCTCCAGATCATTCACGAGATCAACCACCGGCTGTTGACGGAAGTCCGCCGCCGTTATCCGGGTGACGAGGACCGCGTCCGCCGTATGTCCCTGATCGAAGAGGGCCCGGAGCAGCGGGTGCGCATGGCCAACCTCGCCGTCGTCGGCAGCCATTCGGTGAACGGCGTCTCCGAACTGCACACGGGCATTCTCCGACGGGAGCTGATGAAGGATTTCGACGAGTTCTTCCCGGGCCGGTTCAACAACAAGACGAATGGCATTACGCCGCGCCGATGGCTCCGCAAAGCCAACGCGCCGTTGGCCTATCTAATCACGGATGCGATCGGCGACGGCTGGGTAACGGACCTCGACCAACTGCGTCGGCTCGTGCCACTGGCGGAGGATGCCGAGTTCCGCGCCCGCTGGCGCGAAGTAAAACGAATGAACAAGGAACGGCTAGGGGAGCACCTGAAGGCGACACAGGGTATCTCTCTGCCCGTGGACAGTCTGTTTGACTGTCAGGTCAAGCGGATTCATGAATACAAGCGCCAGCTCCTGAACGTCCTGCACGTGATTACGCTGTATAACCGGATTCGCGGCGGGGCGGTCAAGGATGTCGTTCCGCGGACCGTTCTGTTCGGCGGCAAGGCGGCGCCGGGATACCACCGGGCGAAGCTCACGATCAAGCTGATCAACGCCGTCGCCGACGTCGTGAACGGCGACCCGGCAGTGAAGGGCCTGCTCCGCGTGGCCTTCCTTGCGGACTACCGGGTCTCGCTGGCGGAGCGGATCTTTCCGGCGGCGGACCTTTCCGAGCAGATCTCGACTGCCGGAACGGAGGCCTCCGGCACGGGCAACATGAAGTTCGCGTTGAACGGGGCACTGACGATCGGAACGCTGGACGGGGCGAACATTGAAATCCGGCAGGAGGTGGGCGAGGATAACATGTTCATCTTTGGCCTGACGGCGGAGCAGGTCAAGGCGTTGAGGTCGGCGGGGTACGATCCGCGCGAGTACTACCGCAAGAATCCCGAGCTCCAGCTTGCCATTGATCTGATCGCCGGGGACTTCTTCAGTCCGCACGAGCGGGGATTGTTCGCGAATCTGATCGACGGCCTGTTGAACGAGGGCGACCCGTACATGGTGCTGGCGGATTTCGCGTCCTATGTGGAATGTCAGGAACGTGTCAGCCGCGCCTACCTTGATCCGGAGGCATGGACGCGGATGTCGATTCTGAACACGGCGAACATGGGCCGCTTTTCCAGCGATCGGACAATCCGCGAATACGCGGAGGAGATCTGGGGCGTGTGCCCGGTGCCGGTGCGCTTCTGATGCCGATCGCGCAGGGGCAGGGCGGCGCCGGTTCCGCTAGTGTCCGGCTCTCGGCCCGAAGAAAGAGATCACCCCGTTTCCGGTTCGGAAGCTTCGTCTCACGGCAGTGCGGCCGGCGCAACCGACGGAACCGCGGGGCGCACGTCGTGGGCGAGGGGTGCAGACAGGAACGAATCGCCGAGGGGCGGAAGTGCCCTATCCGCCCTCCACACTGCACGCGCACGTGTCGTACCCGGAACGGCAAGAGTGCCCACGGAGCCTTCTATGCGTTGCATTTCTGCGTGCCGACCCAGCTCACCAGGTCATCGACGAAGGTGCACCCCGGCGGCTCGAACTCGAGCGTATGATGCGCGTTTCGGTACTCGATGATGCGGCGCGACGGCCAGGGCAGTTCGCGAAACCACCGCCGGGTCCGTTCGTTATCAATGATGCGATCGTGCTCCGCGAGGAACAGGGCAACCGGCACCCCCCGGTGGCGGTGAGCGGTTCGCGTGAAGCGGTCGAGCCGGCGCGACGCAAACAGAAAACTCGCAGTGACCTGCCGCAAACGCAGCGGATCGTGTCGCAGGTACGCCAGCCACCGCGGTGTCGCGGTGAACATCTCCGGTTCGTTGATCGGGATGTCGAAAAGGTGCCGCGGATTCGCGAGCGCCGACCAGCCTACGCGGAGCTTCTCGGTCGTCGGAATGTCCACGATCGGGAACAGACCGGGGGCCACCAGCGCCAGCGAGGCGACAGGCAGCCGGCCTTCGCGCAGCAGATTCAGTGCCAGCTTTCCGCCCCAGCTCACGCCGACCACGTGGACGCCGTCGCACCCCGACCGCCGCCGCAGCTCGTCCATCCATTCCGCGGCGTCCTTCAGCAGACGCCCGGCAGATTCCGCGTGGCCGCGGTCGCGCTGATTGCGGCCGCTGCCGCGACGATCCGGCATGAGCACGGCGAAACCTGCCTCTGCCAGACGCGAGCCGGAGGTTTCGAACCATTCCCCGTGGGATTGGATGCCGTGAACATAAAGGACCGCACCCCGGGCATTCCGCACTGCGGCCTCGGGGTCCCGTGTTGCCGTGCCGGGCCACCATCGGGCGGCGGCTGGATAGCCGTCGGAATGGCGAACCAGGATGAACTCGGGCGCCTGCATGGTCGGATGCGGTCTCTCCGGGCCGTATGCGGCCGAGCGGCATCGGTACGCGCGCCTGCCCGTGTCCTCACGGAGCGAGCCGCGGGGCGGAGTGCTCACCCACATCCCGCGGGGCGGATCGCCCCATTCCGGAATGCCGTCGTCAGCAGCTTGTTTATCGCCTCCCTGCACGACGGGCAAGGGAGATGATCTCTTGCCGAGGCAAACCCCCGACGTACGGTCACCGTCTACATCCCCCTTGGCGCCAGCGGCTGCACCCCGACGCTGCGGCATCAGCCGCCGTCATGGGGAGCGCGGCGACGCATCTTGCCGCCGGCCGGCCCGCGATTCCCCGCCCGGAGCGAGCGCAGGCCCGCGTTGGCAAGGCATCCCGTCCGACCGACGGGATGTTACGGGGTGGCAATGAAGGGTTCGGGCGTCCGCTTTCTTCGCTGCGCCAAGCTGAGATCGCGTAATCCGGACGCCGGGTCCTTCCATCCCTGCGATGCGCTGCGGTCAGCATGCCAACTTCGGCTCCTGCCCCAATCCGCGGGCAGACTCGCCCGGAGAGAGTATGCCGCGAAACTTGCCCTTCGGCGTCAGGGGACGCTATCCTTGACGCGCCTGGGAAAGGGGGGTCGATGAAGACGCGTCGAAATGCGCGGCGCTTGCGATGGGGCCGCGCGGGGCGTAGCGGGGGCTGATGATGCGCGAGCGGAACCGTCTGGGGCTGGGCGTTTTGTGGCTTCTGTGTCTGGCGTCGTGGCTTTCGGCGGCGGAGCGGCCGAACATCGTCCTGATTCTCGCGGACGACCTGGGCTACGGCGACGTGAGTTGTTACGGCGCCAGGCGCCTCCGGACGCCGAACGTCGATCGTCTCGCCGAGGAGGGGTTGCGATTCACGGACGCCCATTCGGCCTCGGCTTCGTGTACGCCCTCGCGGTATGCCCTGTTGACGGGCGAATACGCGTGGAGGCAGAAGGGCACGGGCGTACTTCCAGGGGACGCGCGCCTGATCATCCAACCCGGTCGAACGACGCTGGCCTCAATGCTGCATAAGGCCGGCTACGCAACAGGCGTCGTGGGGAAGTGGCATCTCGGACTCGGCGGCGAGAAGCTCGATTGGAACGGTGAGATCCGGCCCGGCCCGCTGGAGATCGGCTTCGATTACTGCTTTCTGATTCCCGCCACGGGAGACCGCGTGCCCTGCGTGTACGTCGAGAATCATCGCGTGGTCGGGCTCGATCCGAACGACCCGATCGAGGTCAGCTACGACAAACCGATCGGCGATGAGCCGACCGGCAGGGGCCATCCCGAGCTGCTGAAGATGCCCTTCAGCCACGGGCACGATATGACCATCATCAACGGGATCAGCCGGATCGGTTACATGAGCGGGGGCAAGGCTGCCCGATGGGTGGACGAGGACATGGCGGACACCCTCACAAACAAGGCCGTCGCGTTCATCGAGAGGAATAAGACCCGGCCGTTCTTCCTTTACTTCGCGACGCACGACATTCATGTCCCACGCGTGCCGCATCCGCGGTTTGCCGGCAGGAGCGGCTTGGGGCCGCGCGGCGACGTCATCCTTCAGTTCGACGCCTGCGTAGGAGAGATCCTCCGCACGCTTGATCGGCTGAAGCTTGCCGGGAACACGCTGGTCATCGTCACGAGCGACAACGGTCCCGTGGTAGACGATGGCTACCGGGACGACGCGGCGGAGAAGCTTGATGGTCACAAGCCCGCCGGACCCTGGCGCGGAGGCAAGTACAGCATTTTCGAGGGCGGCACACGCGTCCCGTTCATCGTGCGGTGGCCCGGACGCGTGAGGCCGGGTACGAGCGAGGCGCTCGTCTGCCAGGTGGACTTTCTGGCATCGTTCGCGGCGTTGACCGCTCAGACGCTCGGCGAGGCGGACGCACCCGACAGTGCCAATGTGCTTTCGGCGATCCTGGGCGACTCCAAAGCTGGTCGTCAGCACGTCGTGGAACATGCAGCCGTGCTGGGTTTGCGCGAGGGAACCTGGAAGTATATCGAGCCTGGGAAAGGGGCGAAGTTCAAGAGCAACACGGCTACGGAAACGGGCATCGACCCGTCGCCGCAGGTCTATAACCTTTCCGAGGACGGCGGGGAGACGAAAAACGTGGCACCCCAGCAACTGCACAGGACCGAACAGATGAGCAAGGCCCTGCGGGAATTGCGCGAGGCCGGCCGCTCGCGGCGCTGACGCACGAGGACGACGCCAACTCGTTTGTGTACAGGGGGTTATGGATTTGCCGTTCGCGAGCGGAGGTCCACCAACAGGCTATTGTGCTGGGGAGGACGGTCCGTGCGGTTGAGTCGCCGTGGGATTGCTGCAACAATCAGGTGGCGGCGGCTGACGGGGGGCGATCAAGGGGTCTTCCCCGGTGACGTCTTATTCGGAGTGAGGAAGCAGCGATGGGGTATCACGGGACACGCGTGTCGGCGGCAGCACTGGCATGGGCGGCGGCGATCGGGGCAGGTGCTTCGGCGGCCTCGGCGGCGGGTTCGCTGGGCGACCTGACCGGACCGTGGCACCTCTTTGTCGATGACTACGCCGTGGCCGCCAAGGCTGGCGTGGTCCGCACATATCATCCGTTTGAAAAGTACGCGGGCAATCCGGTGATGGTGGCCGATCGGCCGTGGGAGGGCGCGAACGTATACCTGTACGGCACAACCCTGCCGGATGAGTCGGGCTCCGGCTACCGGATGTGGTACCACTGCCTGAACCTCGGCGTGGGCACCTATGCCCTTTACGCGACCAGCGCGGACGGCATCCACTGGAACAAGCCCAGCCTCGGCGTCGTATCGTACAACGGGTCCACCGCAAACAACATACTTCTCCCCAACGGCTGCTTTCCCTCCGTGATGCACACCCCGTGGGATGCCGACCTCCTGCGACCGTACAAGATGATCTATTTCGGCTCGAGCCGTTTCAACGGCGCCTGGTCCGTGGACGCGATGCACTGGACCGACTCGCCGAAGAACCCGGTGCTGCCGCCGCTGAGCGACGTGGGCAACTTCGTCTGGGATCCCCACATCCAGCAGTACATCGGCTATCCGAAGGTCGGCGCGACGGTCAACAATCTCAAGCGCCGGGCGGTGGGCTACACGGCCACGACGGATTTCGAATCGTGGCCGTCCGCGTCCCTGATTCTGGCGCCCGACGACTGGGACGATCGGTGGGTTCCGGCGGGCACGGTGCAGCGGACGCACTTCTACGGCCTGTGCGGATTCGCGTACGAGTCGATGTACCTGGGGCTGCTGTGGATCTTTCGGGCGACGGATGCGGACGGGTACTACGACGGTCCCATCTATGTCGAGATTGTGAGCAGCCACGACGGGATCCACTGGACCCGCGAGGAGGGCGACCGGCCCCCCATCATTCCGCTGGGGCCGCCCGGGGCCTGGGACGATTCGATGATCGTTACGGCGACGCACCCGATCGTCGAAGGCGGCACGATCCGGCTTTACTACGGCGGGTTCGACGATCTGCACGCACAGGCGAAGAACTGGCACGGTTCGATCGGGCTGGCGACGCTTCGCAAGGACGGCTTCGCCTCGCTGGACGCGGGGGCCGGCGGCGGCACGATCACCACGCAGAAGATCGACCGCGTGTCCGGGCCGCTGCGCGTGAACTTCACCGCGCCGGGCGGTTCGCTGAGGGTCGAGGTGCTCGACGAGGCCTGGAACGTGCTGCCCGGCTACGGCGAGGCCGATTGCAACGCCGTGAGCGGGGACAGCGTGGATCAGGTGGTGACGTGGGCGGGGCACGCGGAACTGCCCACGGGGGTTGCGCCGGTGCGTCTGCGGTTCATCCTGCGGAATGCGTCCGTGTACTCGTTCGCGGCCGGCAATGACGCCGTGGTGATCGAGTTGCCGACCGTGACGCAGCAACCGGCGGACCAGATGGTGTACGCAGGCGGCCGCGCAACGTTTGCGGTCCGCGCCAAGGGCACGCGACCCCTGACCTATCAGTGGCAGAGAAACGGGATCAACCTGACGGACGGCGGTCATTGCGCTGGCGCGCTGACGCCCACGCTGACCGTCTCGGACGTCAGCCTCGCCGACGCGGGCGGGTACCGGTGTGTTGTGAGCAATGCGTACGGAAGCGCCGTGTCGAACGCCGCGGCGCTCTCGCTGATGGTGGCCGACTTTGCGGGGCTCGGTGCGCTCCCGGGTGCCACGACCAGCAGCGTTTCGGGCATCAGCGCGGACGGCAGTGTGGTGTGCGGGGCGAGCGGGGGCCGGGCGATTATCCGCACCTCAGCGTACGGGCTGGTAGATCTCGGCGTTCCGACGGGCGCCACGACCAGCAGCGCGGCGGGCGTCGGGGTTTTCAACGGCAACGTGGTCGTCGCCGTGAACACGAATGCCGCGACATTCCAGGCGCGACGCTGGGACGGGACTGCCGCCGGGGTCGGCGCCTACAGCAGTTTGCCGAAGATGGGCGGGACGCTGGAATGGCTGGCGAAGGGCCGCGGGACGGACGGCGTGTCCGAGGTCTGGATCGCCGGCAGCTCGTTCAGCGGCGGCGATGGCGGCGGGCGGCAGGCGGGTCTCTACAGACAGAGTACGGCGAGCACGATCGTCCTCGGCCTTCCCGCGAACGGCCATGATCATTCGGACCTGAACGCCGTTGCGGATAACGGCTATGGGGCAGGACAGTATCAGTACGGGGGGACGGCACCGACGGGCGGAGCGCGGAACGCGATGAAGTTCAGCGGGGGCTCGTCGTGCACGGCATTGAACTCGCTTTTCGGTGTTCCGAGCACGCGGTACGAGGCGTTGGCGAAGGCCGTCTCGCGCAACGGGCTGGTCCAGGGCGGGTGGAGCCACTATTCGGGCGGAGGCGCGTACGGGCAGCCGGTTATCTGGAACAACTCTGCGACGCCCACGGCCGTGCCTTTCATTCCGGGCGGCGACGGCGACAATCACGGCGAGGTCCTGGCTCTCAACGGCGACGGAAACCTGGCCGGTGGCTACAGCCGGCACGCGGGATCGCCGGATGGCCCGAAGGAGGCGTTCCTCTGGGATGCGGCTAATGGCACGCGCCAACTTCAGGGCCTGCTGGCAAGCCAATACGGGTTGACGCTGAATGATTGGGTCCTCGAGGAGGTCCGGGCCATCTCGGCCGACGGAAAGGTGCTTGCAGGCAACGGGCTTCACAACGGCGTGGCCGAGGGGTGGGTGGTGGCCTTCGTACCCTATACGCCGCCGCCGCCGCCGGTGATCCTCGAGCAGCCGCAGTCGCAACAGGTGTGCGTGGGGAGCACGGTGGTGTTTGCCGTATCGGCGAGCGGCGGGGGGACGCTGACGTACCGCTGGCAGAAGGACGGCAGCGACCTTGCGGACGGCGGGCACTACGCGGGCACGGCGACGCCGGTGTTGACGGTAAGCGGCGTGAGCGCGGAGGTCGTCGGCCAGTACCAGTGCGTGATCTGCAACGCCGGCGGATGCGCGAGTTCGGATCCCACGTTGCTGAGCATCGGCACGTCGTTTGCGGCCGATTTGGACGAGGACTGCGATGTGGACCTGGCGGACTTCGGCGCGTTTCAGAGCTGTTTCAACGGGCCGAACCGGCCGGCGCCGGCGTGCTGCACGGTAAACGCGGATTTCGACAGGGACGGGGACGTGGACGCAGCGGACTTCTCGGTGTTTCAACGCTGTTTCAACGGTCCGAACCGGTTGCCGGCGTGCTGAGGCGGCGTTCGTGCGCGTGGGTCGGTCGGGACGCAATACGATGGCCCGCCCCACGAAGTCGGGGGCGGGAGATCACTTCTGTGCGCCCTTGAGGCTGAGGATGCGCTGGATGCGGTCCTTGATAGGGGGGTGGCTGTCCATGATGGAGCTGGCGCGCTCCTCGAAGTGCTTGATCGGGTGGACGAAGTAGAGCGGAGCGGTGGCGCGGTTGGCGACCTCGAGGACCTCCGGGTCGGCGGCGACCTTGGCCAGGGCGCTGGCGAGTCCGTCGGGGTTGCGCGTAAGCTGGACCGCCGAGGCGTCGGCGAGATACTCGCGCTGCCGCGAGAAGGCCATCTCGATGAGTTTCGCCAGGATCGGCGCGATGATCGACAGCACAATCGCGGCGAGGATGACGATCAGGACGATCAGGCCGCTGCCGCCCGGTCCGTCGCGACTGCTGCGGCGCGAGCGCGATCCGCTCCCCCAGCGGCCCCATGCGAGCGATCGCAGGAACATGTCACAGAGCAGGACGACCACGCCGACGAGGGTCGCCATGAGCACGCCGAAGAGAATGTCATAGTTGCCGATGTGGGACATCTCGTGCGCAATCACGCCCTGAAGTTCGTCGCGGTTGAGCTTCCGGCGCAGGCCGGTGGTGATCGCGATCACGCCGTGCTGCGGGTCGCGGCCCGTGGCAAACGCGTTCGGGGCCGTGTCGTCGATCACGTAGATCCGGGGCATCGGGATTCCCGCCGCGATCGCCATCTCCTCCACCACGTTGTACAAGGGCGGGTCCTCTTCCTTGCGGATCGGCCGCGCGCGGCTCATGGCCAGAATCGCCGATGCCCCGCCGTAGTAGCTGGCTGCGCCGCTGAGGACGGCGATCAGGAACGCCACGGCCATCGCGAAGAGCGTCGAGGCGTACACCTCCGCGCGTGTCGGCCACCCGTACGCCGAGGCCCACGCGTACCCGATCAGTCCGCCGAGCACGACGATGAAGAACGTGAACAGCGACAGAAGGATCCAACTGTTCCGCTTGTTGCGCTGGATGAGTGTTCGGAACTCTACGGCCAAGGCGATTTCCCCGTCAGTCGCACCAACGCGATCACCGTTGCGGCGCGTGTCGCATCGGGGATCGAACCGTACGGCACGGCCTTACATTCAGAACTTCACTTTCGGCGCCTCGCGCTGCGCGGCGTCCTCCAGCTCGAAGAACTCCTCCGGGGTGAAGCCGAACATTCCGGCGAACAACACGGCGGGGAAACTCTGTATCTTCGCGTTGTAGTTCTCGACCGTGTTGTTGTAGTACTGCCGGGCGAAGCTGATCTTGTTCTCGGTGCTGGCAAGTTCCTCCTGAAGCTGGCTGAAGTTCTGGTTGGCCTTGAGGTCGGGGTACGCTTCGGCAAGGGCGAAGAGCTGGCGGAGCGCACCGGTGAGCATGTTCTCGGCCGCGGCCTGGCTTCGGACACCCGAGGCGTCGATGCACTGCTGACGGGCCTTGACGACGGCCTCGAGCGTGCCGCGCTCGTGGGCTGCATAGCCCTTGACGGTTTCGACAAGGTTGGGGATCAGGTCGTAACGGCGTTTGAGCTGCACGTCGATCTGGCTCCAGGCGTTCTTGACCGCCAGGCGGGCCCGGACGAGCCCGTTGTACATGCCGATGAGCATGAGTACGAGCAGGACGGCCACGGCCGTAATGACCATTGCGGCGGTGCTCATGGCGAGAAGTGTGAACGCGACCATCATAATCTCCTTGGCGAGTGTAAGTGTCCGCGGCTTTCCGCTACCGGTCCGCTATGGGAACAGGCGTTATCCGGCCGTCGATCGTCCGCCGGTCGGTCCGGTCGCGCCTCGCTGTGACGGGCACGTCGCGATCCCGCTTTCGGCGCAAGGGCGTAGACGGCCTGGCCGGTTTCCGCTTTCCGGGGGAACAGCATACCCCTCTGCCGCCGGCGTGTCGATAACGAGGTCCAGGGGGATAATGCGGAGAATACAGCCCGGCCCGCCGCAGCGCCCGGGAGGGGCGTTTACCAGTCCAGCCCGCCCTTGAGCGGCTTCTTCCGTTTGGGCCTGGGCTTGGCCGGCTCGGCCGAGGCGGTGGTCTCCGGGCCGGTGTAGTCGGGCATTGTCACGAGCTGCCTGATCGAAAGCGAGATCCGGCGAGCATCCTCATCGACGCTCAGGACCTTCGCCTTGACCGTCTGCCCCTCCCGCAACACGTCGCCTGCACTGCGGATCCGTTCGTCGCTGATCTCGCTGATATGGACGAGGCCCTCCACGCCGGGCGTAAGCTCCACGAATGCGCCGAAATCAGCCAGCCGCTTGACCGTGCCCTCGACGACCGTGTTGGCCGGCCAGCGGGCCGACGCGCCCATCCACGGATCGTCGCCGACCCGCTTGAGCGAGAGGCTGATCCGCTTGCGCTCCAGGTCCATCGTCATCACGCGGACCCGCACCACGTCGCCTTCCTTCACGATGTCGCTCGGGTGGTGGATCCGCCGCTCGTACGTCATTTCGCTGATCGGGATCAGGCCCTCGACGCCCGGCTCCAGTTCCACGAACGCGCCGAAGTCCATCAGTTTCGAGATGCGGCCGGTCGCGATCGACTCGATCGGCCACTTCGCCTGCGCGTCAGCCCACGGGTCCGGCATGACCTGCTTGAGCCCCAGCGAGATGCGGCGGGTCTCCCGGTCCACCTTGAGGATCTTCACCTCGAGCTTCTGGCCCTGCTTGACGATGTCCTCGGGCTTCTCCACCCGGCTGTGGCTCATGTCGCGAACGTGCAGCAGCCCGTCCACCCCGCCGATGTCCACGAACGCCCCGTACGGCATGATCGTCTTGACCGTGCCCGTGACGATCTTGCCCTCGACGAGGGATGCGAACGCCTTCTCGCGGGCCTCCTGGGCCTCGAGTTCGAGCACCGCCCGCTGCGAGACCGTGATGCTCCGCTCCGCCTCGTCCACGTCGATCACCTGGCACTTCAGCCGCCGGTTCACGTACGGCGTGAGGTCTTCCACGCGGAACAGTTCCACATGGCTGATCGGCATGAATGCGCGGATGCCATTCACGTCGAGTTCCAGGCCGCCCTTGTTGTGGCCGGTGACGCGGCCCTCGACGATCTGGCCCTCCTCGAGCGTCTGCCACATCGCGGCCGTCACCGCCCCCTGGCGCGAGAGCAGCAGCAGGCCGTCCGCCTTGTCGTAGCCCGCGATCGTGACCTCGACGACGTCGCCGATCTTCGGCAGCGGCTGGTCCTCGAACTGCGTGGCAGGCAGCACGCCCTGGCTCTTACCCCCCATGTCCACGAAGATATCGTCCTTGTGAATATCGATGACCGTGCCGCGGCGCACCCCCGTGGGGGCCGGTGCGGCCGTCGCGGAGGGCTTGTCGGCGTCGAAGAAACTGTCCGCTCCGAGATCGCCGAGAGCCTCCTCCAGCTCCCGCTGGAGGGCTGCGTCGAGCCCGCTGTCCCTGCCGGCTGCGTCACGGTCGTCGCTGAAACCACTTGAGCCGCTCATAGTCGGTCCCTGTCCTGGAAAGGTCGTGAAGGCAATCGAGAGTGATGATCGTCCTTATTGTTGTCGCGGGTCCACTTCAGCGGGCTGCGTTGCCTCGCAGGCCCGGAGGGTCTTCCTGAGACATCCCCCGTTGAACCCCTCTCTTATAGCGTAACCGCCGCGGCAGTCAATGAGCAACCTTCCGCGGATACCATTGTGGAACGTCGAATCTCCGCCAAAGCGTCTGCGGTCGTTATGGAACGATGCGGTGCGTCGCGTCCCGGATGCCGCGTTTCAGTGTGGTTCCGGCGTGTCGCGCGTTGTTGGTCGCGTCGCCGGTATCCGGTCGGCCGTCGTAATCAGATAAGCCAGCCCCAGGGGGCTTACCGCGATTTCGGGTACTTTGCCGGATTCGTAGGAGCGGAGGAGTTCCTCCCGAACGGCGGGATTGTGCCTGGCAAGGCACCCCCATCGCAGCGCTGCGCCGGGGGACTTGCCGGTCCCGCCCGTGCCCCCGACGTTGTTGGCCACGGCGCCGTCACCGCGCAGAACGTGCATGCGCAGCGTCTTCTCGAACCGTGTGATGTCCTCGCGGGTGAAGACGATATGGCGCTCGAAACACAGCGTCGCGAACGCCACGTTGATCGCGGCGTGAGAGACGTCTTCGAAGCTTGAATCCGGCCGATCCGGCGGCGGCCGGTATGCCCAGATATACGCGCCGTCGTCGCTCGTGCGGAGACGATTCCGGAAGAACCTTGCCAGGCGGGCGATGCACTCCTGGTGCTGCGGGAGACCGGTGGCGTCGTCCAGGTAGATCCAGGCGGTGGCCAGGGCATTCTGCATGTTGAGCGGAAGGTTCCGGCCCGTATAGAGCCCGTGCAGGTACGCCTCGCCGGGGCCCGGTCCCTCGCGGTACTCGTCCTCATGCACGGCTACGGCCTGCTCGGCCACCTTGAGGATCCGGGCGGCATCCTTGTCGAATCGCGGTCGAAGCCTCGCCTCGCGACGGACGATCGCCGCGAAGCGGGCCATCGGGGCCGCAATCATACCCGTATGCCCCGCCCAGCCGTGCCACCTGCCGTCGGTGTACTTGCTCGAGCCCCAGGCGGGCACGATCCGATTCCGGTACTCGTCGCGCCGGCCGTGCCGGTCATCACGCGCGTCCGCCACGTGGTTCGCGAGTTTCACGAACCACTCCGCATACCGCGGGTCGCGCGTGGCGTCGAGCATCTCGGCGAGCGCGGCAAGGGAGTAGCTGTCGCCCCACGCAATCCGACCCTGTGCGTTCGTGATCGGCTCGGCGAGGGCGGCGTCGATACGTTGAGCGATGAGCCGGTCGAATTGCGGCGTCAGCGCCGCGCGCTCACACGTCGGTCGGCGGGCGGGTTCCGACGCGCCGGTCACCGCCACGATGATCATCACGCTCGCCCCCATCGCAGACGTCGCTGTCATCAGCCGCTCTCCATTACCCTGTTCTCCGTGCGGTATGTCAGGCTACGCGGACTGTAATCGTTCCGCAACACGCCCGATCGGCACGGGGTAATTCGCGGCCGCCGTTCGAGCCTGTCTTGACGCGAACTCCGAAGCAGTGGAAACTGGCGCCTGTGCTTCTTCAGGAGGCGACGTGATGGACTGCAAGAAGAAGACGAACGCGGCGAACTGCACCTGCACCTATGCCTCGTGCAGCCGGCGGGGACTGTGTTGCGAGTGTATCCAGTATCACCTGGCGCACAAGCAGTTGCCGGGGTGCTGTTTTCCCCCCGAAGTGGAGAAGACCTACGATCGCAGCTTCGAGGCCTTCGCCCGGGCGTGGAACCTGTAGGACCGTCGGATGCCGTTGAATATTTTCTGCATCGGAGACGTCGTCGGCCGGCCGGGCCGGTACGTGATGTCCCAGGTCCTGCCCGGCTTCATCCGGGAGCGGGCCGTCGGCTGTGTGATCTGCAACGCAGAGAACGCCGCGGGCGGCTCCGGCCTGACGCCGCAACTCTATGAGAAGTTCCTGCGCTACGGCGTGGATGTGCTTACGCTCGGCGACCACATCTACCGCCGCCAAGACCTGATCCCGCTCCTGTCGCAGACCGACCGCATGATCCGCCCGGCGAATCTGCCGCCCGTCGCCCCCGGCCGCGACTTCCTCGTGTACGAGACGGCGAGCGGCCACAAGGTGGCCGTCATCAGCCTGCTCGGGCGGCTCTACATGCGGCAGCCGGTGGACTGCCCGTACCGAACGGTGGACGCCGTCCTCGCGAAGCTCCAGCGCGACGTGAAGATCATCGCCGTTGAGATGCACGCCGAGGCGACCAGCGAGAAGATCGCCCTCGGCTGGCACCTCGATGGTCGCGTGAGCCTCGTCTTCGGCACGCACACGCACGTGCCCACGGCCGATGAATGTATCCTTCCGGGAGGCACGGCCTACATCACCGATCTCGGCATGACCGGGCCGTACGACGGCGTGCTCGGCCGTCGGAAGGACCGCGTGCTGAAGGCCCTGACCACGGCCGTGCCCACGCCGTTCGACGTGGCTGTCGGCGACCCGCGGATGTGCGGCATCCTCGTCAGCGTGGATCCCGCCACCGGCCGCGCGACGCACATCGAGCGGATCCGCGTGGATGGCAAGCCCGCCCCCGAGGACACAGGCGAATCCGAATAGCCCCGTTTCAGTGTCGGGTGGCATCGGTCAGTACTCTGCCCTGTGGCCCATCCGCCGCACGAGTGCCATGCCCAAGCCCGCATGGGTGCCATGCCCAAGCCCGCCGAAGGCGGGCGCGGGCATGCCCCCACCAACGGCCTGTGAACACGGTCCTGGGGTTGGCCCAGTAATACCTGCTACGACTTATTGTCGCCGACGACGTGGGATGCTACCCACGTCGGGGATAATCGGGACGTCGGCTCGTCCGGCGAAGTACCGGGCACTGGACCACGGCCAGTCTTCTGGTGCGTCCACAAGCCCTCGCCGAACGGGATTTGCGTGAATGTAGCGGATCTCCTGGTGAACCGTCGCGAGTCGGATCATGTTGCGGTCATAGCCCCCGCCGCGTTGCCAGAATCGGTAGTGCCGCTCGCCGTTCGGCTGTGCATCGAGCATAGTGGGCAGGAACGACGGCGCATAGCGTCGAACATGCTTCAGCGCAGCCCGGGTAACCGGTTGCTTGATATCCTTCAGCATGTCACTGATCGAATACTCGTCGTCTCGGGGGAAGATCAGCAGGTGAACATGCTCCGGCATGATCACGTAGCTCCAGATGTCGAAGTGATACGCGGCCCGGGCCTGCATGAGCGAGTCGCAGAACCACGCCCGCGCACGATCCCGACTGAGGAAGGCTTGACGGCGAAAGCAACTGAACGTCAGTGAGTGTGCCTCCCCCGATGCGTTGTATCGCCGGCACCGCTTTCGATGAAGCACGGGATCCGTCCGCCGATCGTCCATGGGGCCAGCTTACGCGGCTTGCTCGATGACCGCCAGCAGGCCGGTCCACGCATGCCCGCGCCCGCCTTCGGCGGGCTTGGGCATGGCACCCGGCCCGGCGGTGGCCCCCGTACATTCACTGGCACCCGGAGATTCGGTGGCACCCGGGGCGGTCCTTCGCGCCCGCGCCACGGCGCACATGACGGTGTAGAATAGCATCATGGCCGCATCGTTTCCCCTCTTCGATCCGCAGCGGGTGCGCGGGCCGGCCGAGCCGGTCGTCCGCGGGACGCTGACCGTATCGCAGCTCACGAACCTCATCAAGGGTGTGTTGACGCAGCACCTGCCGGCCACGCTCCACGTCGTCGGCGAACTGAGCAATGTGTCGCGCCCGTCCAGCGGCCACCTGTACTTCACCCTCAAGGACGATGCCAGCGAGATCCGCGGCGTTATGTGGCGATCCGATGCCGCGAAGATAAAGTTCGACCCGCAGGACGGCCTCGCCGTCATCGCCACCGGCAACGTGGACGTCTACGAACCGCGAGGCCAGTACCAGCTCTACGTCCGCAAGCTTGAGCCGCGCGGTGTCGGGGCGCTCGAACTCGCCTTCCGCCAGCTCCGCGAGAAGCTCGAACGCGAGGGTCTCTTCGACCCCGCCCACAAGAAGCCGCTTCCGCGCTGGCCGCGCCGTATCGCCGTCGTCACGAGCCCGACGGGCGCGGCGATCCGCGACATCCTCAAGATCCTCCGGCGCCGCTTCCCGTGCGTGGACATCTTCGTGTACCCGGTGCGCGTGCAGGGCGAGGGCGCGGCGGCGGAGATCGCGACGGCGATCGGCACGCTCAACAGGCACTCCGCGAAACTCGGGGGCATCGACGTCATGATCGTCGGCCGCGGCGGCGGGTCGCTCGAAGACCTCTGGGCGTTCAACGAGGAGGTCGTCGCCCGCGCGATCTACGCGAGCCGCATCCCGGTCGTCAGCGCGGTCGGCCACGAAGTGGACGTGACCATCAGCGACCTGGTCGCGGACGTCCGCGCCCCCACGCCCTCGGCTGCGGCGGAGATCGTCGTGCCCGTGCTCGACGAGGTCCTGGCGATGCTCGCGGACTACGGCCGCGTGCTGCACCGGCACGCCCGTCACGCGCTCGAGGTCTCGGCCTCGCGCCTGGAGACGCTCGCTCGGCACGAGTGGTTCCGCGACCCGATCGGCCGCCTCGCGCGTCGCGCCCAGCAGGTGGACGAGGTGGCCGGCCGCCTGGACCTCGCGATCACGCGCAAAATGGCGGCGACCAGCCGCGAGTTGCACCGTTGCGAAGTCGTCCTGTCGTCGATCCGACCCGAGGCCTATCTCCGGAAGCAGCATCACCGCCTGCTCGACGCGGCGTACCGGTTGCGATCGGCCCTGGAGCACGCGAGCCTGCGGTGCGAGCGGCGACTCTCCCTCGCGATCGCGGGCCTCCAGACCGCCTCGCCCCGCCGGGTCATCGAGCGTGATACGGCGACCATTGAGCAGCTTCACCGCCGGCTGGCGCACGACATCCGGCACCGGCTGGCGCTGGCACGCCAGGGCACCGAAGGCCTCGCGGCCCGCCTCGAATCCGTCAGCCACAAGAGCGTGCTGGCACGCGGGTTCTCCATCACGCGGCACGCAAAGAAGGGCACCATCATTCGCGCGGCCGACCAGGTGAAGGCCGGCGATCGCATCGCAACCGAGACGGCCGACGGCACGTTCGAGAGCCGAGTGCTCGAGAAGGACCAGAAGGAGCTGTTTGA
>CAZMVY010000072.1:0-19055 GCA_964569765.1 uncultured Planctomycetales bacterium | reverse complement strand
GCATTCAGCAGGTGCTCGACGACCTGACCGCCTAACAGACCGGCCTGCTCTCGCGGCAGGAACAGCAGGTTGCGGACCGCGTGGAACTCTTCAACGATCGAATCGCCGACATGAACGCATTGCTTGCCAAGAAGCAGCAGCGGTTGGAGGCGCAATTCCAGGCGATGGAGCAGTCCCTGGCGATGTTGCAGCAGCAGCAGACGGCCTTGTCCGGCCTGGTTTCGATAAACTGGTTGGCCGGGTCTTCTTCCTCGAGCAACCGGTGAAAACGAAACGAAAGTCACCCCCTTCGGCAGCCGATAACACCCGCGCCATGCATACTTCGGGTTCGGATGCTTATTTGCACGATGCGGTGATGACGGCCACCCCTGAGCAGCTTCAGCTCATGCTGTACGACGGGGCGATTCGCTTTGCCACGCAGGGACGGGACGCCATTCTGGCCAAGGATTATGAGACCGTCTACCAGCGGTTCAGCCCGGCGCAGAAGATCGTCCTCGAGATGCAGAGTGGGCTGCGGCCCGAGGTGAATCCGTCGCTGTGTGCCCAGATGGCCGCGCTCTACAACTTCATCTATCGCAAGCTCGTGGAGGCGAGCATCAATCGCGATGTGGCCGCCGCCGATGATGCCCTGAAGATCCTCCGTCATCAGCGCGAGACCTGGGTCATGCTGATGGACAAGCTCAAAGAGGAGCAGGCCGGCGCGGTTCGATCGGCGCCGAAGGTGCCGGACCGGATTCCGCCGCGGGGGCAGTCCGAAGACTCCGAGACGACGCTCAGCGTCGAAGTCTGAGCGCGGCACGCCGCGTTGCCGTCTCTCCCGGTTCGTTTCCCCGTAACCGGTCGGGTTCCGACCGCCTCTCCAACAGTTGACGTTTCTCGCTGTATACTGGTGATGCGCGGCGGGTCGGCAGGGTACTGAACCTGGGCGCGGCGATTATGGGGCGGCCCGCCCGGGCCGCCTGACGCGTTGCCGAAGGCGAATACCGCACCGGCCCGGCACCGCCTTGGGATGACCGATAGCCATATGTGGGATCCGACTTCATGAGCGCGCTGGCCTTTCGCGATACGCCCGGCGGCGTCGAACTTGCCGTCAAGGTTGTCCCCGGATCGTCGCGGGATCGCGTCATGGGCGTGCTGGGCGATGCACTCAAGATCGCCGTGACCGCTCCGCCGGAAAAGGGCAAGGCGAATCACGCCGTCGTCGAAGTTCTCGCCAGGGTTCTCCGTATCAAACGAAGTGACATTGAGATCATCGCCGGGCATACGCAGCCTCGAAAGACCGTCCGTATCGCCGGTCTGACCGGGGCGCAGATGTTACCCGTCCTGAGGATCGGGCCTTCCCTGGAGGGCCGCGAGGGGTCCGCCCGTTGACCGGCGCGGGGCCGGACGGATGGCCGCCGATGGCCATTCGGCTCCCGGAATCCTGCATCTGGGCGAGGTGTGTTCTAAAAAGGGAGAGCCTGCCGGGAAGGCAAGAACCGTCAACCCGCGCAATTGCCGCCGTTCGTTGGTTGCCGCAAGCGAGTATCCGGCGACGGTTCAGCCTTCCCGACAGGCCTCGTTCTTCGCGACATCGTACGGACTGGCGTCAGCCTTGCGGAGCGCCGCCGCCGAGCCCGAAGACAGCCGCAAGGATCGCCAGAATAATGCCTGCCAGTGAGAATGGACACATAACTGATAGTCTCCAACCTGCGGACCCTGACACCGGCTGTGCGACGCCGCATGCACTCGCACAACCACTTCTTGACACACGGGCAGGGTCGTTCGTTCGCCCGAACCCGTCGGCCCAACATGGGCCACGTGACTTATCGGCAGAAACCCGTCACCTGTCTGAGCGTTTCTGCGGGGGCGCCCACAGCGAGGCCCATCGGGCAAACGCAGCAGAGCGAGGCCCGTTTTCGCGGGCGTGGGACCGTGCTTTCAGATGTCGCAAATCGCCGACCGCTGCCGTCGTCCGGGTCGCATGCCGGCCGACGTGGATCGGGTGATGGGCCCAGGACGGCTGCGGAAATGCCGGCGTGCGATGGTCGGCGGTGGGGGCACAGACTTCAACGTGTGCGCAGCTTCCCTGGGGTGCCCGGTGGGGGCGGCACCGGCGCGGGCGAGTGCTGCCAATTGCGTCAGGGGCAGCCAACGTGCCGACGCCGCCGGCTGGCACACTGCGATGGAAGGGCTCCTCAGTGGGCTGTCTTGAGCAAGTCGCGGATTTCCGCCAGGAGCCTTTCCTGCGCCGATGGCTCAGAGGGCGGAGCGGGTTTTGCTTCGTCCCTTCGCCGTGCGATGTTGACCCCCTTGATCAACAGGAAAATGGCAAAGGCCACGATGACAAAGTCAAGGACCGTGTTGATGAAGACGCCGTAGTTGAGCGTGGCCGCTCCGGCCACCTTCGCCGCGGCAAGCGAATCGAAGGGTCCTTTGTCGCGGCTCAGATTGATGAACAGGCCGGAGAAATCCACGTTGCCCATCAGTTTTCCGATGGGCGGCATGATTACGTCGTTGACCAGCGACGAGACGACCTTGCCGAAGGCCGCACCCATAATGATGCCGATCGCCATGTCGAGGACGTTTCCCTTCATGGCGAACTCTTTGAATTCCTTGAACATGCCCATGTGTGGTCTCCTCTGTACGTGATGACTCCTGACTTGACGACAGTTACGCCGCTCAGACGCGCAGGCGGTCGTGGAGGTGCCGGCGCCTGCGAACGGACGAGGCCGATCGTGCGATTCCACGTGGGGCGGCGCGGCCAGGCGCCTATTTGCCGTCCCGCGGCCCCTCTTCGTCGAGTTCGCGCCGGCTCCGGGGGTTGCGTCCGTACTCGCTGCGGGCCTTGCGGAGCGTGCGGCTGTGTGACTCGTACGTGGTGGGCGAATGCCTGTCAAGCCCCTGGCGACGGCGGGGTGTACGTCGTTGTTTCGGACGGTGCAGGCTTGTTGCCATCATCCGAAGCTGTCGGCGTCGCGGGCGGGTTTGCGGGCTGTGCCTTCTGGTGGTCCGCGTCCCCGATGAGGGCGGCGAGCGTCATTGTTCCCGCGGCCGATTGCAGTACACGGCGGGCCCGATCCACGGCCGCCGCGAGGGGTGCGTCATAACGAGTACCCGCCTCGTGGGTTTCGGCTGGCGTGATATCGAGCAGATCCAGCACACGCACTTTGTCCGGCGGGCGTGCGGGCAGGTACGCGGTCGTCGACCCGGCTTCGACGGGACAAAGCATACCGAGCGTACTCAGGCGATCCAGGAGCAGGCGAACGCACTCCGCGGAAAGCCGCAGCCTTTCTTTGACGTCGTCGAGGCGTACGGGGCCGCGTCCGTCGCGGTATTGCTGGTTGACGGCCAGGGCCGCCACCAGCAGGTCGGGCGGGCGCACCGCAAGGCGTTGTGCGTCTCCGGCGAATTCGAGGCGGTCGAGATTCGTGGCGGTGTGCGCGAGCTCCGCCCCGAACAGGAAGATCAGCCAGGAGTAGTCGAGCCAGATCAGGAACAACGGAAGCACGCCGAGCGTGCCGTACAGGTTGCCCGTGGCCACGAACCGCCGCACGTAGAGCGAGAAGCCCCACTTCGCCACCAGCCACAGTGGAACGGCCACGACGGCGCCGCTGACCGCTGCGCGAAACGGGACCTGAGCATTCGGGAGCAGCTTGTACACGGCGGCGACCAGAGCGACGCCGCCGAGGAGGGCGCCGGCCCAGCCGATACCGCCGAGCACCTGCGAGATGACAGTCGTATGTTCGAGCATGTGCGTTGCCTGGCGGCCCAGGAACGCAGCGGCGACCAGCACGAGCGGGGCGAGCGTCATGGCGGACCAGTAGAGCAGCATGCGTCGCACGGTGGAGCGGCCCCGGGGGGCGCCGAAGATGCGGTTGAGGGAGTTCTCCATGGCCGTCAGCAGCGTCAGGGCCGTCCAGATAAGCAGCACGACTCCGATCGGTCCGAGACGCCCCACCGTGAGCTTGGATTCCACGCTGTCCACGGCGGCCTCGATCTGGTCGGCGACGTTAATGATCCGCGGCGACCGGCCCGGCGCGTCGGAACGGCTTACCCCGGTGGTCGCGGAATCCTCGCCGACCAGCGCGATCTGGCCGAAGCCCGATGTCTCCAGAACCTTCCGGAGGCTCTTCTTCCCGTCTTCGAGGACGTTCAGAGACTTCAGCACGAGAAACGCCAGCACGAGCGCCGGCACCATCGCGAAGATTGTGCGAAACGAGAGTGCGGAAGCCATCGCCGTGAGGTTGTCCACCCAGAGGCGCTTGGCGCAGAGCCGCCAGAGGCGGGGCTGAAACCGGACAAAGCGGGCCCCGCGGCCCAGTTCTTCGCCCGGGACGGAGAAGAAATGCTCAATGCGTCGCCGGAGAGCGGATTGGCGGGGAGTGCTCATCGCGTGGCCTTCTTTGGCGGGGCCTTTCGGTTTTTCTCGGGCAACAGCTCTTCCAGCAGATTCTTCGGTTTCGGCCCCGGCGCAGGGGGCGTCTGCTGGGCGGGCGGCTGGGCGTCGGGCGACGGCTTGCCGAGGGTGTCGAGGAGTTTGCCGGCCTGGCCCCTGACGGCCTCGCGCATTGCCTTCTCGACAAGCGGCTTGATATCCACGCGCGAGAGGTCCAGCTTTGGCTGAAGTCGCGTACCGCGAATAGGGATTTCGATCCGGGTGCCGGAGAGGGAATTCGCATATTGCTGGAGAGGACCGCGGACGCCGAACTTCGCCAGGAGCGCAGGCTTCACCGGCACGGAGACCCACAGCTCCATCGTGTCGTCGAAGCCGACCGCCCCGCGGAAAATCAGGTCGAAATCAGTGGGGAACCTCATTCGCATGTTCTGGTACGCCACGCGGCCGTCTTTCATCACGAAGTCGACGCCGTCTACCGTGACGGTCTGCATCTCCTGGTCGCCGAGGCCGCCCAGCTCGAGCAGAAGGGCGGAAAAGCCGCCCGGACGGATCTTCAGGTTCGCCAGGTCCAGATGTCCCTGCCCGGCGCCACGGCGCTTGATTTCTTCGCCGAGCGGCAGCGTGACGTCCTTCAGCGACAGCGACACCGTGCCCTCGATGGCGGCGAGGTGGGCGAAGATCGGATTCACGCGGCCGAGGAGATGCCGGCCGAGCTGCGGGGTGATGCGCACATCTTTCAGTACCGCGACCTCGCCCGGCAGCCCGTACGTCGGCTCGGCCGTGCGCAGGTCGATCGTCCCGCCGAGACGTGCCTGCCCGCCGGACGCGGGGATCGCGGTGAGCGGTATCTCGATCGTCCCATCCCGCATCGCCGGCGAGAGCGCGGCCGCTCCGAGCGATGCGCCATAGGCCTCCGCTGAGGCCCAGCTTACCTTCACTGCGGATGTCACGCCCCGGTACTCGGGGACAGCGCCGGCTTGCCGCGCCGGTCCGGCGATCCTGAATGCGCCGGCCGTCTTGCCCGTCAGCGACAGAGTATCTTTCGTGGCCGGAGCGAGTTCGTGCATCAGCGAGGTGAGCGTGTCCCACGAGCCTTCGTAGAAGCCCGACAGATCGAGTACGCACGCGTTCGAGTAGTCGGACACTGTGCCGTTGACCTGTGCGCTCAGCAGCTCGGACGCGAGCTGCATGCGGCGAAGGGTGACACGCTTCCGCTTGGCATCGATGGCCGTGTCGTACGACCAGGTTACCTGCTTCTGGCGGACGACCTCCTTGCCGCCGCCGATTTCGAAGGCATCCACGCGACCATCGCCCGTGATGCTGACGGAGTCCGCGTCGGACGCGCACGACATCGACGTCGTAAGCCGTCCTGTGATCTTCGGCGTCTCCTTCCAGCGGGCGATGCGGCCGGCGACGGCCAGGCATTGTGGCAGGTCGGCGTCGGCGTTGAGCATGCCCGCCGCCGGGAACGTCGTGCCGAGTGGCAGGCGGGCGTCCTTGATCGTGGCCCGTACCGGCGTGCTCTGGAGCTCGGCCGTTGCCACGGTGACCTCCGCGGATGCCGGCAGAAAGCGCAGGGCCGACCACTGGAGTGCGATGTCCTTGTCGGTAAGCGGCGTGCCATCTGCGGCGGCGTTCTGCACCACGGCACGACCTTCGGCCACGATCGGCCCCGTACCGGATTCGCGGTTTACTCTTACCTGAACACGACCTGTGCCGCCGTAACGGGCGAGTTCCCGCACGCCGAGCGCCGCCGCTTTCGATCCGAGATAAGCGAAATCGGCCTTCTTGACGTCGAGTTCGGCGTGGAACGTGTTCCCGGCCATGTCGAACCAGCCGGTGCCGGAGGCGACCGCCTTTCTGTCCAGATCGACATCGAGGCCCTGCGCCGAATACTTCAGGGGCTTCGTGTCTGCGAGGGCCAGTTCTCCCGTGTGCCGGAGGGCGGCCCGCGCGATGTGTGCTTCGCCGTCGCGGGTACGGTACACGAGGTTTGTCCCGGTGGCATCGCAGGCGGTGGTCACGCGATCCGTGGCGGCCCGTCTGGTGTCGATCGCCGCGGACAACTGCCCCGACACATCCGGCAGAGCAATATCGAAGATCTCGCTGACCTGCCGGTGCAGCCCGGCCAGATCGGTTTTGAAGTCCGCATGCAGCGTGGAGGCCGTGCCGGAGGCCGCCAGGTGCGCGAAGCCGGAGCCGAACTCCGCCTCTCGGAGAATCAGGCCCGTCTTCTCCTCTATCTGTGCATCGATCTTGACCGCTATCGGTTCCCACTGGGTGGTCCCGCCGGGCTTCGTCGTGGTCAGTTGCTTCAAAGCGATCGAGCCACGGAGCGCCGGCTGCCGGCCGCCTCCGATCGCCAGGTTATCGATGGCCAGCGAGCCGCTCGTGATCGTCACGCCGGGGCGGATTCGCAGCACGCCGGGAATCGACTGCGCCAGTGCCGCCAGATCAAGGGATGACTGCGCCTTGACCTCGAAGTCGGGCAGCGCGATCGATTCACCCGTCAGTGCGGCCGTTACGATCCGCTCGGTCGACAGCGGTAACGGTTGGCCCGACGGGGTGTAGCGCAGATGCACCTCCGCGCGGCCGGCCTGCCCGGAGAGCCCGGCGTCGGCGGATACGAGGGCTCGCGTCGCACGGCACTGACCGACGAGGGTGAGGTCCGTCGGCTTCACCTCCAGGGTCCCCACGCGCGCGACCTGCAGACCGGATAGATGCGTTTGCAGGTTCGCCGTGGCCTGGCCCGAGGCTACCGCCGCTTCGAGATTCACGTCGGCCTTTCCGCTCGCCTGCAACCCGCTGAGGAACACCGGCAGAAGGCCACCGAGGTCGACGCCGCCGGTGGTCCGAATGGTGAGCTTGCCGGCTGCGTCCAACGGCCGGAGTTGGCCGTCGGCTACGAGCCCGTCGATCGTCCATTCTCCCACGAGACCTGCGTCGGCCGGGAGCTTCGCGCTGATCGCGCCGGTAATATGGCAGAGGGTATCGAGGTCGGTGTTCAGATCGATGCCGGACACGTCGTACGCGGGCCTGCCGGCGGGTGCCAGGTGCACGACGGCACCGTTCACGACGATTCGGCCGCTCAGCGGCGGAAGGGCGGTCGGCCGGTTCGTGGGAACGGCATTGCGAAACCGCAGCGCCTGTACGAGTGAAATGTCGTTGTGTTCGTCGACGAATAGATTTGCCCTGGCGGCATAGATCGTGATCTGCCGGAAACGGGTCGGCGACCGGATCAGATGCCACAGGCCGGCCGTGCAGGACACCGCGTCGGCGTTGAGCACCTTGCGACCTTCCGCGTCCGTCACCTGGATGCCGGTCAGCAGAAGAGGCCCGGACCAGGATAGTGAGAGCTTCTGGAGCCCGCCCTTTCCCACCAGCCGGTCATTGACGGCGGAGACGATCATCCGGGTCGCTGCGGCGGTGGACGCAAGCCACGGGGCGGCTGCGACAACGGCGACCAGTCCGAGAAGCACAAGCCCGACCCATCGGGGCCAGCGGCGGCGCTTCCTTCGCGGGAGAGGGCCTTTTTCCCCCTGGCGGTCGGTGCCGGAGTCCCCCGAGGGCGCGGCTTTGGATGTATCAGGCGGCGTGTTCGCGCTCATCGTAACACCGCTTCGTAGAGCCTCCCGACGAAATCGCCCCGCGGCGTGCGAGAAAACGACGTCGGTCGGCGGCGCGGGCGGATGGCGTTCGCGGCAGTCTCAGCCTTTCTCAAACAACACGAAGACCGCGGCGAACGGGAACCGTCGCAGCGTCTTTTGCCGTATCGGACGAAGCCCAGCGGCGGCAGCCTCGGCCATGAATTGCCTCAACGGTGCCGGCCGGTCCCGAAGTGCGGCGCGCCCCAGGAGCCGTCGGGCGAGCCATCGCCAACGCGTTCGCAGCCCCGGCGAGTAGTAGGACAGGATCGCATATCGCCGGGTGACGCGGCTCAGTTCCGCGAAGATTCGTGCCCGGGTATCCGCGTTGTGAATGTGGTGCAGCAGCCGGTGGCAGAAGATGATATCGACGCTGTGGTCAGGCAGGCTCATGCGCTGGATGTCCGTTTCGAGGTACTCCACGCAGGGGTGTGAGACCTCCTCGCGGGCCATTTCCAGCATGACGGGCGACGAATCTGCCAGGATCAGCTTGTTCGAGACCTCTCCGAATAAAGGTGAGAGCCGTCCCGTGCCACTTGGGATATCGAGCGCCACCTCGAAGCGGCCGAGACCGCCGAGCAGTTCACGCAGGATGGCCCGCTCGATCCGGTCGATTCGCACGTGCCGGCCCTTGCGGTATCGGTCGCGGTAGCGCTCGGCCTGCTGCCTGGTGATGAACCGGGCCGCGAAAAGCGCATGATCGGACCCGGAATCCGGGACAGACTGATTCGGTGCGCATTCAGGATTCATAATGCCGGCATCTCAAATGATGCATGGTAGGCCCCGCCTCGGCATGCTGTCAACCGGGTCCGTATTCCTGCGGTTTACTCTTGACCTTCAGGTCCCATGCCCGCGTTGAAAGCGGTTCGAACTTGACAGGCCCGTCCGCCGCGAGGAGACTTGCCCGAACCCGGCAATCCGTAATCCAGGGGGTTCGGTGCAGATGTTGCAAAAGGAAATCACGATGCGCAGCGGTCTGAGTGCGACGGTGTTTGCGATTCTGGGCGTGTTCCTCTGGGGCTGTCCGGAGCCGATTCCCGCGCTCCCGTCCCCGGGCGCATCGGCGTCGGGCGTGTACGTGAACATCCAGGTCGATGCCGAAGGTCAGAACGCCCAGGGCCTCAATGACATGATCGCGGAATTGCAGGCGCGGGACATGCACACCACCGTGTTCGTTTCCGGGGAGTTTGCCAACGCCAACGCCCTGACGGTTTCCGCGCTGGCGAGAAAGGGCTACGAGATCGCGCTGCACGGGTACAAGACCGGCGAGCAGCTTGCCACCATGACGTACGAGGATCAGAAGACGCTGCTGACAAATGCCCTGAAGGTCGTTCAGGGATGCGCGCCGTGCGGGACGTACGTTTCCGTCGTCGGCTTCCGCCCGCAGTTCTTCAGCCAGAACGAGGACACCTTCCGGATTCTCGCCGAATTGGGCATTGCGTGGAACAGCGGGTTTAAGGCCGGCATCGAGCCGATGATTTCCGGACACGAGCAGGATGTCGCGCCGTACCCTGTCCACGGCACCGGTTATGATTTCTACGCCGTGCCGATCAGCACCGTCGAGTTCAACGGCAAGCGGATCTACCTGTGCGACATGTCGTGCGTCCAAGCCGACAAGATGACGGCTGAGCAATGGGCGCAGGCGCTGGATTCGGCCCTGACTGAAGCGCTCCGGACCAGACAGCCGCTGGTCGTCCTGCTCCATGGCATGATCACCGGCGACAGGACGCAGTACACGTATTGGCAGCCCTTCGTCGACTTCCTCGACAAGGTGCTCGCGTCGAACTCGGCGGTCGTCACGACCAGCCAACTGGTCGATCTCTACAAAAGGTGACGATGGCAGCCGCCCGGGCGAATCCCGCGTTTGCGGCGGGCTCCGACGGCGGCGATTCATTCGCCGGGCGGTTCGAGCAGCGCCCGCGGAGCGCCGATATCCACCAGCACGATACGTCCCGTGTAGCGATCCGCGCCGGGGGCGTCGAAGCCGACCTTTCGGGCTGCCATGGTGATCGTCAGATCGGCCTCGATGGTCGCGTTGCTCGGCCGGCCCGTGTCGGCGTCAAGGCCGCTCGGAACATCGATCGCCACGACCACCGGCCGCCGCGCCGACCGGCTCGCCCCGGTCTCCTGTGAGGCAGCGGAGGCGCGAACGCTGTTGATTGCGTCGATGACCGCATTGAGTGGAGCGCGGACCTGTCCGGTAAACCCGGTGCCGAGCAGGGCGTCCACGATCACATCGCAGGCCCGCCACTTCGGGATGGCGGCCGCGAGCGAATCCGGCGCGCGGACGTCCACGATGGGCAGCTCCATTCGTTCGACGATTCCGTAGTTGACCGCCGCGTCGCCGGAGAGCCTGGCGGGATCGGTCGCCACGTACAGTGCCACGCCGATCGCGCAGTTGGCCAGGTGCCGGGCAATGACGAACCCGTCGCCGCCGTTGTTCCCGCTGCCGCAGACGATGACGACGGACCCGCCCGTCGGTGCCGGCAGAACCTCGCGGCGGATTACACGCGCGGCGTTGCGCCCGGCGTTCTCCATCAGCACGATCCCCGGCACACCGTACTGCTCGATCGCGAGGCGATCGATCCGTCGGATCTGTTCGCGTGTGAGGGCCTTCTCGGGGGGCATGGGATGCTCCTGCGGTTGCAGCGGCGTCGGCAGGCCGGCGGCGACGTGTTTCATTGTAAAGGCCCCCGGCGGCAGGGCAACGGGGTTCGCCGTCGCGGCGGGTTCCCCGTGCCCCCCCGGGGCACGCCGGCGGCAGTTCGCGCATCGGATTCGTGGGGCGTCGGACGGGTTTTCACGCCCTGGAGCATTGTCTGCTTTCCAACACCGGCGGGGCTGACTAAAATTGATGTTCGAAATGGCACAACGAGACTACTACGAGGTTCTGGGCGTAAGCCGCAGCGCGAGCGAGCAGGACATCAAGCGCGCTTATCGCAAGCTGGCCAAGCAGTACCATCCGGACCGCAACCCCGGCGATCCCAAGGCCACGGAGAAGTTCAAGGAGGTTCAGCAGGCCTACGAGGTCCTCAGCGACAAGAACAAGCGTGCGCAGTATGACCAGTTCGGCTTTGTCGGCGCCGGGGCAGGCCCGGGCGGCGCGGGCGGGTCGTGGCGACCGGGTCCGGGCGGGGCGCGTGTGTACACTTGGTCGAGCGACGGCGACATTCCGATCGAAGATATCGAAGATCTGTTCGGCGCGTTTCGCGCCGGCGGTGAGCGGGATGTCGGCGGCGGGGGCGGGATCTTCGACCAGATCTTCGGCCGGCGGCGCCCGGGCCAACGGGCGCGGGCCACGCGGATCGATCCGGAGAACGAGGTTCAGGACCTCGAACATCACCTGCAGCTCACGTTCGATCAGGCCGTGCATGGAGCGACGCTCGAACTCGACATCAACCGCAATGGCGCCATGGGCTCGCCGGAGAAGCTCAAGGTGCGCATCCCTCCGGGCATCCGCGAGGGGCAGCGGATACGGCTCCGGGGCAAGGGGCGGCCCGCTCCTGACGGTTCCGCGGCGGGCGATCTCTACATCGTCTGTCATGTGCAGCCGCATCCATACTTCGCGCGGCAGGACAACGACCTCTACCTCGACGTGCCGTTGACGATTGCCGAGGCGACGCTCGGGGCCAAGGTCGAGATTCCGACCATGGACGGCCCGACGCGGATCACGGTGCCGCCCGGCACGGCCAGCGGGACGAAACTGAGGCTTCGCGGCAAGGGCGTAGTGGATCCCAAGACGGGTGTGCGCGGCGACCTGTACGCCGTCGTGCGGATTGTGCCGCCCCGGAAACTCACGCCGGAGCAGCGCGACCTGATCGAGCGGTTTCAGCGGGCCGGCGGCGGCGAGGAAAACCCCCGCGCGGGGCTCTGGTGACAAGGGGTGCGCGATGGGCGGCAGTGATGGGGACCGTCGGCGCGCCGCGATCCTTCTCTTGTTTGCGGGCATGATGCTTGTGGTGCTGGCGGCGGTCGCGTACGTTTCGTGGGAACGCAAGCGGCTGCCCTCCCCGACGACGCAATTGACCGAGGCCCGGAAGGCGGAGCTTCGGTCGCGTATCCGCGCCCCGCTGCGGGTCGTGATCGCGGCGACGGGGCTGATGTTCCTCTTCGTGATTCTCGGGTATGCGTTTCTTGCGTGGAGCCGGGCGTACCGCGCCCGGTTGATGCGACCGCCGTCGCCCCCGACGCCCGTCGAGGATCTGTGGAGCCTGCATAAGCTCCCCGAGGAGGTCGATGAGCCGGGCCGGGCGGAAGATGCGTCGGATGACGAGGGGTCGTAAGGGGCGAGCGTCGCCGTGGCCGGATCGCCGGGACGGCCGTTACAGCTCGCCGGGCCGGTTCCCGAGCGCCTGGTCCGTCACGGCAAGCCATTCCTCGCATTGCTGACGTCGCCGGGCGTCGGTGAGCCGGTTGCGAACCTCGCGCAAATACTGCCTGGCGCGCTCGAACTGTTGAAGATCCCGTGCGAAGATGATGCCCAGCAGCAGCCGCACCTGGTCGGCATCCGATGTGCCGGGGTAGGTCTGTACGTATCGTTCATAGGCGGCGGCGGCCTGGGGCATGCGCCCCATCGCGTAGAGCTGATAGGCCACCTCGAGCTGCTGATCCCTCGCCAGTGCCTGCGAGGGATCCGCCTGGAGCAGTTCCTGATACAGTTCCGCGGCGGTTACGCGGTCGCGTCTCGCCAGCGCCTGGGCGATCCGGCCGCGCAGGTCGGCCACGTGGTCCGTCGGGACTTCCTGCACCGCCGCACCCGAGGCGGAAACGGGCCGGGCCACACGTCCGTACTGTGCAATTGCCCGGGCGGTCGGGTCTCGCAGCGCGCTGCTGACGCTCTGGCGGTGATACCAGCGGTGCCAGAGCGCGATGATGTCGAACTGGTCGCGCGGCAGCGCCCGCATCCACAGCAGGATGACGGCCGCCAGGAACCCGTAGAGGTAGCCGGCCAGGTGGGCGCCGTACGCTACCTGAGCGGATTCTCCCGAGTCGCCGAAGCGGGGTGCGATGATGTTGTCCCACAGGATCATCTTCGCGAGGATGATCAGCACGCTGGGCAGCTCGAACACGCCCACCAGGAGCCACCAGTAGATGAATTCGATATTGCTCCGGGGGAAGAGCGCGAGGTACGCGGTTGTGACCGCCGCGATTGCGCCGGACGCTCCCAGCACGGGGTTGTTGGTGAAGAGGCAATATCCGGCGCCGGCAAAGATGCCGCCGCCGAGGTAGAAGAGCAGGTACGGCAGGTGGCCCATCTTGGCGTTGACGCTGTTGCCGAAGACCCACAGGAAGATCATGTTTCCGATGAGGTGGACACTACCGCCGTGCAGGAACTGGTAGGTGAAGAACTGATAGAGCTGCGGTTCCGCGCCGTCGAGGAAGTAGTGACGCGTCCACGCCGCCAGTGGGTCGGAGTAGTCTCCGATCGCCCGGCTCTGGCCGTGCAGCGAGTACGACGCGAGGAAGACCAGCACGTTCGCACCGATCAGCCCGTAGTTTACCCAGGGTGTGCGTTTGACCGGACTGTCGGTTCGAATCGGGAACAGCATTTGTACCCGGCCCCCGTGTCGTTCATGCGTGGCATGGTCGTGGGACCCGCGATCCGACACGGCCCGCTTACGCGGTGGGTGCCGCCTCCGGGGGCGGGGTGGTCGTCGCCTGCACGAAACGCATCCGCATTTCGTACAGCGCGGCGTCGAGCAGCCGCCGTTCGTCGTCCGTGAGGTTTCCCTTCGTTTTCTCCTGAAGCAGCGCCAGGAGGTCGATGTGGTGCTTGGCGACTTCCAGATCGGGTGCGATGACCCGTCCGTCCGGTGTTCGCATACCGCCCAGACCGATCATTGCCTGCATCAGGATCATGTTGATCAGCTCGGCGAATGTCGGTTCCGGGAGCGGACCCGCCGAACCCGCCTCTTCCGTTTCCTCAATGAGGCGTTCCTTTTCCTTGCGGGCCTCTTCCTTCCAATCCGAGTCCACGTGGATCTTCGGCTTCTCGCCGGGTTTGTCGGCCATGCCGCGTCCTCCTTGTCTTTGACGCCTGCGTTTCGGTCCTTGCGCCGTTCGTCGTCGGCACTATACCATTATGCGCCCCTGGCGCACACCCCGGCCGCTGCCTCCGATCTGGTCGGTCCGCAATGCGGCGCATTCGGGCGCCGGGTATCGGAAGTCGCGCCGGCCGCCCGAGGAGGTCCGCCCCTCGGCTTCAGAAGTCCCGCGCTGCCGGGAGGGTCTCGCAGAGCTGCGCCAGTCTCGCCCGCGGAAAGAGGGCGAAGAAGTATTCCCGACCGGTTGCGATACGATCTTGTCGGGCCATATGTTCGATTCGTTCCACTTCGGCGCGGGCTTCGTCCACCACGGACGGGCGCAGCGCGAGCAGTTGCGCGTTGATTCCGCGGAGCCGTTCGAAGACTGCGCGGCGGGCGGAATGATCCCGTCGTCCGTCGGCGTCCCGCCGGAGCCTTTCGGATTCCTCGATGGCGTGCAGTCGTTCCGCGAGCAGGGGGAGCGCCTCCGGGATGTCCGTTGCCCAGCGCTCGGGCTGGTATTGAACGTCCCGCACCCGGCGACGGGCGGCAAAGAGGTCCGCCCGGCTTACCGGGCTGCGTGGCAACGGCAGCCGGAGTGTCGCGGACACACACGCCATCGCGGGCGGCTCGATGCCGTAATAGGAGCGGATGATCCTGTCGGTGATGCGGTCGTACTTGGCTCCGCCGATGCCGTGGATGAACAGGTCGCACGCAAGCAGCCTGGCCCACAGCGTCAAGGCGAGTGCCCGCGGGCGAATGACCCGGCCGCCGGCGGCATGGAGGAGCCGGGCGAGTTGCTCGCCGTCGTCGAGTTCATCCGGCGCGATCGTGCCGGCCGGTTCGGTCCCCGCGAAGCAGTGAATCCGCCCCGCGGCCTGCTCGACGTAGAGGCGTTGCCGCGGCGAACCGGGGGCATAGACCCAGAGAGGCAGTTCCACGCGGGGGCCGGCGATATGCAGGTCGGGAATGGGCCGATTCGCATCTCGAATGCCCTCTTCGCGCCGGTATTCGGCGAGCGCCTGGTTGTAGCTTGCGGCGAACGCGCGAGCGCGGCGGATCCAGTCAGCCGGCACGGGCCCGCCCCAGACGCGGCCGGCGCGGACATCGCGGAGGTGCACGTCGAAGATCTGTTCGACGGCCGCTCTTCCGGCGGCCATCTGCCCCGCCAGACCACCGTCGTACGCCCTGCAGAACCCATCAAGAAAGGCGGGCATGGCGGATGCGTCATACGCGTCGGCCAGCAGCCCCGCGATTCGCTCGCGGATCTGCCGGCTCGTCCGGGCGTCGAGGCCTGGCAGAAACTCATACGGGAGCCCGGCACCCTTCTCGACGAAGGGGACTTGATGCACGACGATTCCTTCGGCCGTGACGACCGGGATGGCGAGGGTGGGCGTCTTGGGGACGTCGTTGTCCACGACGAGGTTCACGGCGGTCCCTCCCAGAGCGCGAGCCAGCCGATCGGCGACGACGTACTTTGCCCATACGCCGGGGTGGATGAACTCCGGCTGATGCCCCGTCATGATTACGGGCGTGCGTTCGTCCGCACCGATCGCCGCGCGCGTTTGCCGCCGCAGGGTCGCCCAGTCGGTGCCGGCGATACCGCCGGGGTACGAGGCAAAGCGGGTGCGGTTCTCTTCCGCGAGGGCGCGAAGCTCTTGCGCGGCGGGTTCGATCAGGATCGCGCCATCATGAGCGGGGGTGCGAAGCGCTTGGAAGTTCAGCATTGTCGGCTGGTGCAGCAGTTGCCTTCCGTAGTTTCCTCGGCCAGGGTGTCCGCCGGCTTGGCGGCGAGCTCTGTGGCGAGCACCTCGAGATAGTGTTGCAACCGCGCCCGCGGGTCATCCAGGTTGCCGCCGAAGTGACGCCCCGGGTCCTTGTAAATCAGTCGGATGGGGAGTTCCCGGATACGCAGCCCGGCGCGGACGGCCTGGACCCAGAACTGCAACGGCATCGCGTACCCCGGGACCGTCAGATGCAGGCGGGTCAGCGAGGCCACGCGGTACGCCTTGAAGCCGCAAAACGCATCCGTGATGTTCATGCCCATGGCGCAGTTGAGCAATCTCGTGATGCACATGTTGATAGTCTTGCGGTCGTGCGGGGGGTGGTTGTCGCCGTCGAAATGCCGCAGGTAGCGCGACCCGCTGATGATGTCGGCATTGTCCTCGCGGGCGGCGGCTAGAAACTCGGGGATGTGACTGGGTTCGTGTTGTTCGTCGCAGTCCATGCTGATGAGCCAGTCGTACTTGTGACGGATGGCGAATCCGAACGCGTCGATGAGGCTCTGTCCGTAGCCTTGGTTGCTCGGGTGCCGGATGCGGAAAGTGCCCGTTTCCGATGCCAGGAGCCGGGGCGTGTCGTCGGTCGAGCCGTCATCAATGAGCAAAATGTCGCGGATGTGCTTGCGGACTTCCGTCAGAACGCCGCGCAAGTGCTTGGCCTCGTTGAAGATGGGTATGGCGACCAAGGCTCGCATAAGACCCGCGCGTCCGAAAAAGATCAACCGAACTACCTGCAAGCGACGATGGTATTCTAGGGTAGGCTGGAGCGAAAACCAAGGCAGATAAACGGCCGGTAGTACCGCCGAGCCTTGTGCAGCGTGCCGGAATCTGCGGTCGCAGGAGCCCCGGGGCGGGTCGCGTCGGCGAGAGTTGCACTCTCGGAGTGCATGCAAGAGCCTGAGGCCTCGCCCGCGAACCTCCTGGTTGTTGGCTGACTCACGGCCATCGCGCTTCGCTCTGAACGCCTCTCCCTGACGGATATCCGTCAGTGATACTCGTTCAGCGGGGCGTCCGATAGCGATTTGTGGAGATGCTCTGCTTGAGCGGAGTCTCCGGCGTTGAACCGGGTTGTAGATGGAGTCACATGGGGATGCAGCGGATGGTGCGGCGGTTCGGGTGGCTCGGGGGCTGTGTGATCCTCTTGACGGCGTGCGGATGTGCGTCTTTGGCGGATCGCGCGGCCCAGCAGCGGGTGGACCGGGGTACGCGCTTGCTGGAGGCGGACAACCTGGATGCTGCACTGGCGGAGTTTCAGCAGGCCGTTCAGATCAACCCGCGGCTGGCTGTGGCGCATTCGTCGCTGGGCGTTGCGTACAGGCGAAGGGGCGAGTATGAGCCGGCGGCACGGAGCGTTGCCGAGGCGCTGAAGCTCAAACACTTCATCTTCAGCGACACGTTCCAGCTTGCGCAGATGTACTACCACCTGCGGCAGCTCCGGGATGCGATCCGGGCGTATGTGCACGCGTGCGAGCTCGATCCGAACAACTTTGACGCGCATCTGAATCTGGGCGTCTGTTACCAGCAGGAGGGCGAGCTGGATCAGGCGATTGCATTATACAGCAGGGCGATCGAACTGCGGCCGGACAGTGCCTTTGCGCACAGCAACCTCGGGGCGGCGTATGATGCGCAGGGCCGCTTCTATGAGGCCATCCACGAGTACAACGAGTCGCTGGAACGGGACGGCAATCAGCCGATGGTGCTTGTGAACCTCGCGACGACGCTGATGAAGCAGGAGCGCTTTGCGAATGCGCGAAGCGCCCTCGAACTGGCTGTAAAGATCGATCCGGAAATGGCCCTCGCGCACTCTCAACTGGGCTATTGCCTTTTCCGCGAAAAACGGTACGAAGAGGCGATCGCGGCCTACGAGCGGGCGCTGGCGATTGATCCGAAGTTTGCCGAGGCACACGCGGGCCTCGGGGTGGTCAAGATGAGCCGCTACCTTGTGGACAAGGCACGTCTGGATGATTATCAGGCGGCCGTCGACCATTGGCACCGTTCGCTCGAACTCAACCCGCAGCAGGCCAAGCTTCGCAAGCTTGTGGAGAAGTACCGGATTCGCTCGGAGGATCCCAATGCGGTCCTTCTGAGCCAGTGAGGTCAGAGAAGAAGCCATGCCGATCCAACGCACCGTTCGATTATGTGCGGGGGCCTTGTGTCTTGTGCTCTTCGGGCTGCTTGGTGGCTGCCAGGGTGCCCGGCAGGCATTGCCGGACGGCCATTGGGCGCGCGAAGCGGCAGCGGTAGCCGCAGAGCGGCTTTGCGCCGCCCCTGATGTCGTCGCTGAGGGCTCCGGCCAAGCCTTGGTCGTGCGGCCGGCGGGCAGAGCGCCTGTGTCCTCCCCGTTCTGTCCGGCAGGGGCGGGTGCGGACATTCCTTCCCCGCTGCCGGAGACGGCGGCCGTCGATCGGCGCGGCGGGGAGCAACCGTTCCTGCTTGCGGCTCAGCCGCCGGGGTTGCCGCAGGCCGTGCCGGTTTCGCCGGAGGAAGGGCCGGACGTGATCTTCGCCGCGACGATGCCCGAGACGTCCGAAGAGACGGACGCCGCTTCCGGAACACCCGCGACGCAACCGGCGGAGGCCCGCGGGCCGCTGCCGGGCTTCTTTGAAACGCTGGTCCGTGACGGCAAGCGCACGCCGCGGGAATTGTGGCGCGATACGAAGCGCGTCTACACGAACACCCCGAACCTGATCATCCTCGGGCTGGCCGGTGCGGCGTCGATCGCCCTTCATCCGGAGGCCGATCATCGGATCGCCCGGCACTTCGACCACCACCACATCATGACGAAGGATGCCCGGAGCACGTTCGAGATCCTCGGTAACCCGGGCATTCACTGGGCCGTGGCCGGCACGATGTACATCGCCTCGCAACAGCTCCAGATGACGAAAGAGTACGAGGTGGCCCGCACACTCGTTTCCGCCCTGATTATCAACGATCTCAGTTGCCTGACGTTGCAGGTGGCGGCCTGGCAGAAGGATCCCAGCGGCAGATACTTCGGCTGGCCTTCGGGTCACGTTTCCAGCACAATGACGGTTGCGGCGGTCATGCATCAGGCCTACGGGCCGCTGGCGGCGGCACCGCTGTACGGCCTCACGACGTTCGTTGCGATCGAGCGCCTGGACGACAAGGACCACTGGCTTTCCGATGTGATCTTCGGCGGGGCGTTGGGCTGGGTCGTCGGGCACACGGTGGCCGGCGGGCGGCTCCCGGAGATCGGCGGCGGCGAGATGGT
>CAZMVY010000071.1:16157-19116 GCA_964569765.1 uncultured Planctomycetales bacterium | reverse complement strand
CGCTGACGCCCAAGGAGTTCGACCTTCTCGCGTACATGGTCAGTCGCGTCGGCCGCGCCCTCAGCCGCGACGACATCCTCCGCTCCGTCTGGGGCTACGACGTGTTCGTGACCACGCGCAGCGTCGATCGGTGCATCAATACGCTGCGCAACAAGATCGAGCCCGACCCGCAGCGTCCCGCGTTCATCCGGACCATCCGCGAGATCGGCTACCGCTTTGAGCTTCCCGAATCGGCCTGACCGGCGCGCTCGCCGCGGTCACCGCCTGACGGCAAATCGGTAATCCCCCGACTGCACGTCATAGACCGCGCAGCCCTCCTCGGTGCGCAGGAACCGCACGCCTTCCGAGGTCTCGGCGGGCTTGCCGCCCTCCGTAACCTTTTCCTTCTCGGCGGCGGGGACGTAGACGGTCGCCGTGCTGTTGACCGGGATGGTCACATCCAAAGACAGCACGCCGTCGCGGATCGCCCAGCCGCTGACGATCCGCCCACGGATCGACTCGTATTCGCCCCTCGCGTAGGTGAGGTCGCCGAGAATGTGCGGGCGGATGATGATGTGGCGGAAGCCGGGCTGCTCCGGATCGACGTTGATCCCCGCCAGCGCCTTGTAGAACCACGCACTGATGTCGCCGAAGAAAATGTGATTCAGCGAGGCCTCGCCCTTCCAGTCCTCCCACAGCGTGTTCGCTCCGCGCTCCATCCACAGGCCCCAGCTTGGATACGTCGTCTGCGTCGCGATTCGCCAGGCTACGTCTGCCCGGCCGTTGTCGGTGAGGACCGTCAGGATGTAGAGCGCCCCCAGGACGCCCGTGTCCAGGTGCCCGCCGCGGCGCTCGACGTTGGCCACGAGATTGGCGACGACGCGCGGCACGTCCGCCGGCTCCACGAGCCCCTGAAACAGGGCGCAGCTCAGCGCCGTCTGCGTGCCCCCGGCATACTGCCCGGTCTTGGGGTCGAAGAACTGCTCGTTGAACGCCCTGCGGATCCCCGCGGCGAGGTCCGCGTACTTCAGGGCATCGTCCCGGCGGCCAAGCAGGCCGGCGATCTTCGACAGGAGGGCGGCGTCATAGTAGTAGTACCCGGTGGACGTCACCGCCTCGGGCGTTCGCTCCGTCGCCGGCACCCAGTCGCCCAGGCCGATCGAGACGATGCCCTTGTCGGCCTTGCTGGTGAGGTAGTCCACGTAGCGCTTCATCCGGTCGTAGTGATGTTCGAGGATGCGCGTGTCGCCGTAGAATGTGTACAGGTGCCACGGGATGACGAAATACGCGCTGTCCCACGCCGGGCCGTTGCCCCACTTGTAGCCCCATCCGCTCGTCGGCACGATTCCCGGCAGTTCGCCGCTGTCGCGCTGCTCGTCCCGGAAGTCCTCCATCCACTTCGTGTAGGCGGCCGCGTTGTCCCAGTTGTACATCGCCTGCTGCGCCGCAAAGTGGCCGTCGCCGGTCCAGCCGTTTTTTTCGCGGTGCGGGCAGTCGGTCGGGTAGCCGTGGTAGTTACTGCGATACGACCACAGCGTCGCCCGCTGGATCTTGTTCAACAGCTCGTTCGAGCACTCGAAGCGCCCGGCCGGCTCGAACGCCGTGTGAACGACGCGCCCGCGGAGCGCATGCAGTGTGACGCCGTCCGCGAGGCCGGACACCTCGACGTACTGGAAGCCGTGGTAGACGAAGCGCGGCTCCCACTCCTCCACGCCCTGCCCTTTGAGGACGTACGTGTCGGTCTGGAAGGCGCCCTCCTTGGCGTGGGCGGCAATCTCCTTCTGGGAGACGGTGCCGTCCGGATTGAGGCGCTCGCCGTATTTCAGCACCACCTTCGCGCCCGCCGGCCCGCTGACATTCAGCCGCGCCCAGCCCGCGAAGTTCTGCCCCATGTCGAAGACGGTCACGCCCGGCCTGACCCGCGTGCTCTTGACCGGCGTGATCGTCTCAGTAACCCGGATCGGCGGCATCTCCTGCGCGGACAGCACCCCCTTCGGTCCGTCCACGACGTGCGCCGCCGTCCATTCGCGTTCGTCGCACTCCGGGCGGTCCCAGTCCGTCCGTTCGAGGCGGGCGTCGTACGTCTCGCCGCTGCGGATGCAGTCGAAGACGATCGGCCCCGCGCGGACCTTCCACGTCTCGTCCGTACCGATCACCTCCGATGTTCCGTCGGCGTACTCAACGCGAATCTGCGCGATCACGGCCGGGGCGTTGCGCCACGGGGCCTTGTCGAAGTCCCACGTGCATCGCAGGAACATGTTGTACCAGCCGTTGCCGAGCATGAGGCCGGCGGCGTTGGCGCCTGGCTTGAGGAGCGACGTGACATCGTATGTCACGTACAGCACTCGCCGGTCATACCGCGTGAATGCCGGGTCCAGGACGTGGTCGCCCACCTTCTGCCCGTTCAGGTGAAACTCGCAGTACCCCACGCCGCAGACATACGCCCGTGCCGACCGGAGCGGCTGGTTCAGCGTGAACGCCTTGCGGAAGAGCGGACCAGGCACGGCGGGGGCGCGGGCCTGCTTTGCCTGCGAGGGGACGGCCGAGATCCACCTGGCCTTCCAGTCGTCCGGCGCGAGTAGCCCCATCTCCCAGAAGGCGACGGGGCTCCACGGCGACGCGCGCCCGTCGCGATCCCAGACGCGGACCTTCCAGTACGCCCGGAGGCCGGAACGCATGGGCTTGCCCTCGTACGGCACCTGGATCGACCGGTCGGACGCCACCTCGCCGGTGTCCCAGAGATCGCCGTCGTCCTGCGCGAGCTTCTCTGCGCTGGCGGCGACGAGGATCCGATAGGCGGTCTGCCGCTCGCCCCGCCGGTCCGCCCGCGGGATCCACGACAGGCGCGGCTGGGGGACGTCGATGCCGACCGGGTCGGTCAGGTACTCGCATCGCAGTCGGGTTACGGTCATTGACATGTCGGTTCCGGCGGACATGGCGGCCTCCGCGGCGATGGCCCAGAACGAAACGAACGTTACGA
>CAZMVY010000071.1:0-16057 GCA_964569765.1 uncultured Planctomycetales bacterium | reverse complement strand
CTGAACGACGGCCGGATCTCGCAGATGGGTCGGAGCCGCGATGTCTGCGTGCCGGAGGAGGCCGAGCGGATCGATCTTGGCGGGCAATACGTGCTGCCGGGATTCATCGACGTGCACATCCACGGCGGGCGGGGCTACGACTTCGCCGATGACGAGCCGCGCGGGTTCGACGAGATTTGCGCGTTCCACGCCAGCCACGGGACGACGTCGATCGTGGCGGCGATCTATGCGCAGCCCCGCGAAGAGATGTACGCGTGCATCCGCCGGCTTCGCGAGTACTGCGAGGCCGCGCCGGCGTCGCGGATTCTGGAAGGCATCCACCTCGAAGGGCCGTTCCTCAACCCGCAGATGCACGGGGCCATCCGTCCCGAGTACATGTGGCCGCCCAGCGAGGAGGCCTTTGTCGAGCTGATGGCCGTGGGCGGGCCGTGGGTCATGATTATGACAATCGCCCCGGAGATGCCCGGCGCGATGGAGGTCCTTCGGGCGGCGGCCATGGTGGAGTCCTCAAGGACGGCGGTGGGCAAGGCCCGGCACCGACCGCTGCACCTGTCGATCGGGCACTCGAACGCCCGCTACGAGCTGATCTCCGAGGCGATCGACAACGGCCTCGACGGCGTGACACACATCTTCAACGCGATGTCCGGCATGCACCACCGCAAGCCGGGCATCCTCACCGGCACGCTCCTGCGCGATGAACTCTTCGTCGAAGTCATCGCGGACGCGGTCCACGTGCACCCGGCGATGCTTCAGTTGCTTCTGAAAGTCAAGAAACACGACAAGATCCTGCTCGTGACCGACGCGATCCGCGCCGCCGGCCAGCCCGACGGGACGTATGACTTCTCCGGCCAGCAGGTGATCGTCCGCGACGGGCGGGCGTACCTGGCCCGATCGCCGGAGACGCTCGCCGGCAGCACGCTCACGATGGACCGCGCGCTGCGGACGATCATTCAGCACGGCGGGGCGAGCCTGGAGCAGGCCGCGCAGATGGCGAGCCTCAATGCCGCCCGCATCCTCGCATGGAAGTACCGCCGAGGGATCCTGGCCGTCGGCAAGGACGCGGATCTGGTCGTGCTCGATCCCGACCTGGACGTGCGGCTCACGATCAAGGCGGGACATATCGTCTGGAGGGCGTAGGCAATGCCGTGTGGAGTGCGGCCTTTCCGAGGCGGCGTCCGAGCCAGGAGGACCCGATGAAGTATACGCACCTCGGCGCACGCGGGCCGAAGGTTTCGACCGTCGGCTTCGGGGCGTGGGCGATCGGCGGGACGAACTGGGGCCCGACCGACGACGAGGTCTCGCGCCGCGCGTTGCGGGCAGCGCTCGATCACGGTGTCACGTTCATCGACACGGCCGACGTCTACGGCTTCGGTCACTCCGAGGAGCTGATTGCCGGCGTGATGCGCGAGCGCGGCCGCGACGGCGTCATCATCGCGACGAAGGCCGGCAACGACTTCTACAACGCCCCTCCGGGCGCGGACAAGGGCTACGGCGCGATCCAGCAGAACGCTGACCGCGACTACCTGATCGGCGCCGCCGAGAAAAGCCTGAAGCGGCTCGGCGTTGAAACGCTTGACATCCTCCAGCTCCACAGTCACGACACCGACAAGCTCGAACGCGACGATCCGTGGGACGCCCTCGCCGTATTGAAGCGCCAGGGCAAGATTCGCCACGCCGGCTGGAGCGTCCAGTCCTTCAAGGAGACCGAGCAGGCGCACTTCCTCGACAAGTGGCACGACCTGATCGACTGCATCCAGGTTCGCTACAATCTCCTTGAGCGCGAGGCAGAGAAGGTCCTTTTCCCCAAGGCGCAGCAGTACGGCATCGGCGTGATCGTGCGGATCCCGATCCTCTTCGGCCTGCTCTCGGGCAAGTTCACGCGGACGAGCACGTTCGGCGAGGACGACCACCGCCGCTTCAACCTGTCGCCCGAAAAGCTCGCAAAGTACCTCGATCAGCTCGAGCAAATGAAACCGCTCTACGCGCGTTTTCGCGACCAGAGCATGGCCCAGGTGAGCCTGCGGTTCTGCCTCTCGCACCCGGCGTGCCACACGGTCATTCCGGGTGCCAAGACGCCGGAACAGGTGGCCGACAACGTTCAGGCGTCCGATCTCGGGCCGATCCCACGCGAGATCATCCCCGCCGTGTCGTAGTGCCGTTTGCCCGGGTCACTGCGGAAGGAGCGTCAGGCGCACTTTCGGACCGAACGGCGTGCGGCCCTCGGCGGCCAGGGTCATGGTGACGGTCGTCGGCTCCCTGGGGCTGGACGATGCCAGAACGACGCCGGTGATCTGAATGGAGCCGAGGTGCGGCACCGCCGCCGGGAGCGGCGTGCGTGCGGTGGCCCGGCCGTTAACGACGATGTATACGCCCCCCGGGCCATTCGTGCCGGCCGATGGGCTATCGGGCGCAAGCCACGTTGCCTCGCCGAGGTTGGTCAACGTAATGCGTGCGACCGCCGGCGTGTTTGGATCGACCTTCGCGCTTCCGCCGGCGGGCACGGGGATCCAGTTGCCCCCTGTGTCCCGAACCTCGATGAGATCGAACGCCCCGTCGAGATACTTCGGCGGGTTCGTGCCGTTGCATGGCGTATTCCCGACGGCGAGCAGGGGGCAGTTCGCTGAGGTGGTTCCGGTGCCGGCGGTGCGGAGCCCCGGGGTGCGGCCGGCAGGCTTTGCGGTCCAGCACTCGGCGTTGGCGGCGGCGGAGCTGCCGGCGCTGCCGTCGGGGTGTCTGTCGCGGTCGATCTCGATCCAGTGGTCAATCGGGCGTGCGTCGGGGCCGTCGAGAAACTTCCGGGCATTTTCGCGAATGACCGTGGTCACGGGGCGATCGGAGCCGTCGGGATTGATGATCCCGTAGTCGCTGTTCTCGCCGCAACGGAACCCGCCCGGGTAGAACCAGAAGAAGACGCCGTCCGCCCCGCTGCCGATGAGCATGCGATAGAAGTCGGCAAAGAAGCGTTTCTGGAACTCGAGCAGTTCGGGCATAGGCTGCATACGGCCGAGGTCCCAGACGCTCACGCCGATCTCGGCCCAGAGCATCGGCTTGTCCGGCGCGGCCCAGCGTGCGTATTCGAACTCGAACCAGGCGGGCTTCACCTGTCGCCAGTCGCCGATCCGCCCGTAGGCCTCGGGCGCGAGGAAGTCGACCGCCGCGGCGAGGTAGGGGAAGTCATACGGGATGCGCCCCTGCCAGCGGAACGTCGGGTTGCCGGCCTCGGCCATGCGAAAGCTGACGAAGTGGTTGGGGTCCACGCTGCGCACGAGGGCGCGGGCGGCGCTGTAGCTCCGGTAGAGCAGCGTGTCGAGGAAACGGCGATAGGCCGCCGTCATCCGTCGCCATGGTCCGTCGGTGTCGATCTGCGCGGCGGAGGGGTTGGTCACCTTGCCCGCGTGCGTCCGCGGCACGGGGAAGGCCCAGTCCGCCTCGGCGGCGGCGATGCTGCCATAGCGCTCGACGACCCACGCCTCCCATTCGGCGTCCCAGCCGGTGCGTTGCTCATGCGGACCGAACATCGGTTCCCAGGCCAGATCGAACGCGAAGACCGCATCGTGCTCGGGAAGCCGATAGTACTCGATGAGTTCGCGGACCGGTCCGAACCGGAAGTCGAGCGGCCAGCTCGGCCGCAGGGCCACGTTCGCCTTCAGGCCGTGCCGGTCCAGCCGTCGGAGCAGGTCGAGGAAGTTCTGTGCGCGGAGCGAAACGTGGTCGATGAAGAGGCTCACCGCATTGAGCCCGAGGTCCCGGATGTGTCGCAGGTCCCGTTCGATGACCTCGGGGTCGTACGACCGCGCGTTAAGCCAGTACTCGAAGTACGCCGCATCCTCCGTCGCGACGCCCGAGGACGGCATGTAGTTCACGCCGTGTGCCCGCCACCGGTGGCCGTCGAGCAGAAAGTCGCCATCGCGAATCGCGACGAAGTTCCTGGTCGGGCGGGGTCGCCAGACGTGCGCTTCGTGAACGACGCGATCGATCACTTCGCCCCCGTCGCGGATCTCTGCCGACACGCGGAAACCCTGCTCGGGCCACTCCGACGGCTTCCACGTGTCGGCGACCGTGGCCTCCTGGTCCGGGCTCAGCGCGAGGGGCCACTGGCGCGAGACGACCTCGCGTCCGGACGCGGCGTCGGTCAGCACGACGCGCGCGATCAGTCCCTCGCGCCGACCCCCACCGAGATGGACCGCGCGGACGCCGAGCCGAACGTCCTGCCCGTCGAAGTAGGTGTAGAAGTTCGTTCCCCCATCGACGAGGAACACGCCGTGCCGCATCCGGCGAATGATTTGCCCGATCGCTTTCCGGACACCGGGCGACCGGTACCATTCCGCATCGCCGACGCCGAACGACGCCCAGATGCCGCCCTTGTATGCGCCGTCCGCATGCACCAGCAGCGCTGCGGGCGCGCCGCGCCATTCGCCGTCGGCCGTCCGCGCCTCGATCAGCGGGGCGAACCGCCATGCGCGGCCCTTCTCGAAGCCCGCGCCCGAGGCCCGCGGGTGCGGCGAGCGAATCTCCGGCGGCACGGGGAACGCTGCGGAGGCGAGGATAGCCTGATCGGAGCGCGTCCGCAGATCCTTCACCGCGTGACAGTCGAAGAACTTGTAGCGCGGCGAGAGGATCTCCAACGGCGGCGGGGAGAGAGCGGAGGCCAGCTCCTCATACTCCGGCGTACTCGGGGCCGTACCGATTGCGGCGACCCAGTACTCGCGCCGCCCGCTCAGGCGACCGGTATGCGAGTGGGCTACGCCCACGGAAAGCTTCACGGCGTTCTCGGGTTTGAAACAGTCGCCTCGGCGTCCGCGCGTCGGGATGCTTTCCCAGTAGAGGAAGTCGTCAGGCGCGAGCACGTATTGTCGCCACTCGGGGAAGAGGGGGATGACCGCGATCCATCGCGATCCGTCCCGTTCGGTCCACTCGACGGCGAGTTGCGGCGTTTCCGGTCCGCCCCGGGCCGACAGGACGGTCAGCACGTGGCCCGGTGCGAACGCGCCCGATGTCTCCGGTGACATGAAGGTGTCCCACCCGTCGAGGTTGGAAACCACGACGTGCAAGGCCCAGTCCGCCGGTGGCGGAGCGGCCCTCACGGCCTCATAGGTTGCGGGGGTTTCGGGCGAGTTGCTCGAACGATGCCACTTTGGCATTTCCTCCGGCCGGAATTCGAAGAGTACGCGCGGCGGCAATTCGCCCGCGCGGCGGCGCTGGTACTCGTCGCGGCCGACCCATCGGCCGGCAACGTGGATCAGCGGCGTCTGCCAAAGGGGCGCGTTCAACGCGAGGATGTCTCCGCCGGCTTTCAGATAGGCCGACACGGACGGAACGCTTTTCGCCGGCAGCGCGGAGGCATCCGGCAGAACGAGCATCCGGTACTTCCGGGCGCTCAACTCCGTCGGGTCGCAGAGGGCCGCCGCATCGAGTTCCCGGACGAGGTAACCGGCAGCCTTGAGCTCTGCGGTCAGCCCATCGGCAAGCCCGGCGTCCTCACCGGTCGGCGCGAACCGCGCGATGCCGGCGACGTCGACGCCACTGGCCGGAACGCCGGAGAACAGCAGACACAACACGAACACCGCGCCCGAACGCCGTACCGGAGCACATAGGCACATGGAGTTGCACTCCTCCTGCCCCTCGATTGGCGGCTTCGTGAACAGAACACACGAACCCGGCGGAGCAAAGCCGGCAGTCTACCACAGGCAGGCTGTCGGTGCGCACGACCGCGCTACGGCATATCCAGCCAGGTCCGCGGCAGGGCCACGATCTTGAGTCGGTTCAGACCGCCGGTCTTCGAGTCGCCCGCGCAGTACGACAGGATCGCCTGATCCTTCACGAAGGTGATCGACGTGTAGCAGTACCAGCCGTTCGGGTCGCCTTCGATGACACGGCTCCTGCCCCACGTCTTGCCGTCGTCCCGGCTGATTGCGACACAGAGCGGCGTGCGCTTTCCCGGCGGGAAGGCGTGCCAGCCGGAGTGATCGTTCCAGACACACAGGAGATCGCCGCTCCAGGGGATCCGGCGGATGGTGGCGGGACTGCACGGGGAGGCGAGCGGACCGGGCCGGGGTTCGGACCAGTGCGTGCCCTGATCGGCGGAGAACATTTCGTACTGGGTGCCCTCTTTCGTGCGCATCCACATCAGCAGGCGGCGGTCCCTGAGTTCCAGCACGCCGGGCTCCTGGAGCGTGGCCTTGCGCTGCGGCGGGGGCGAGACGACGGTGGCATCGGCTCGCCAGGTGCGTCCGTCGTCATCTGAGAAGAAGACCCGCGGTACGGCCCTGGGGGACCACGTCTTCGGCGTGCCGTCCGGGCAGGGATGAAACGCAGCGGGCACAACGATCCGCCCGGTCGAGAGCTGAATCACGCGGGCGTTGTTCACGACGTGGTAGCCCTCGGCTACAGTCACGCGGACCGGCTCGCTCAGCGTGGCGAATTCATCGGCGGACCGGCGGACGTAGAGGTTGCAGTCGTTCCAGCCGTTCTTGCGGAGATAAAACAGCAGGAGTTCGCCGCTCTTGAGCCGCAGCAGGCTGGCCGACATGGTGTGTTCTTTGCCTTCGTTTCGCACCAGGATACGATCGTCGCTCCACGTCCGGCCCGCGTCGGCCGAGGTTCGTGCGACGATGTCGGCTTTCGCGTCGTCCGCCGTGCCCCCCGTGAACCGCGTGTAGGCCAGGCACAGCCGCCCGTCCGTGAGCTCGACGAGATCGCCTTCGGAGTTCCGCGGGTATGCTTTCGTCGGTTCGATGGTGAGGAGGGTCCGGACGGTCTCCGCCCCGGTGCTGATGCGGAAGCCTGCCGTTACGACCAGCAGTACCGCTGTGTATCTTCCGATCATTGTTGTGTTTCCTGTAACGGGCCGAATCATCTCTTCGTGGTCTTGCGCCGGCCTGCCGGCGACCGGGAACCGCGATCAACCGGATTGCGTCGGCGCGGTCTGCGTGGACGGCGGCTCCTGCGGCCGAAATGCGAGCGCCTGCTCCTGCGACCAGACGCCGGGAATCCGCGCGCCGCACTTCGGGCACTTGCCGTCGCGGATCCGGTTCGAGGCGACCCGGAAGCCGACGCGCCGGATCAGTTCCTCGCGGCAGCCGTGGCAGTAGGTGTTTTCGCCCGGATGCAGGGGGACGTTTCCGGCGTAGACGTAATGGACGCCCTCGTTCATGGCGATCGTGCGGCACTGATCGAGTGTGGCCACGGGCGTTGCCGGGAGGTTCGTCATGCGGTAGGTCGGATGGAACCGCGTGAAGTGCATGGGCACGTCGGGGCCGAGGTGTTTCACGACCCACCGGGCCATCTGTCGGGTTTCGTCGGGCGAGTCGTTGAGCGTCGGGATGACCAGGATCACCAGCTCGAACCAGATGCCGATGTCTCGCAACGTTTCCAGGGTGGCCATCACGGGCTTGAGCTCTCCGTGGCACTGTTCGGCGTAGAACCTTTCGCTGAAGCCCTTGAAATCGATCTTGACGCCGGTGAGGTGCCGGCAGAGCTGCCGCAGGGGTTTTTCCTGGATGTACCCGTTCGAGATCATCACGCTGCCGATGCCCTGCCGACGTCCGGCCTCGGCGGCGTCGTGCATGTACTCGTAGAAGACAACCGGTTCGGAGTAGGTGTAGGCGAGGGTCGGCACGCCGCGCGCCCGGCACGCAGCAACCAGTTGCTCCGGGGGCACGAGGCCACTTTCGCCCTGCTCCGGGCGGAACGGGCTGAGTTGCCAGTTCTGGCAGAACTTGCACTCGATGTTGCAGCCGGCCGTCGCGATGGAAAAGGCGGCCGTGCCGGGCTGGTAGTGGAAAAGCGGCTTCTTCTCGATCGGGTCCACGTTGGCCGAGCATAGCGCGCCGTACACAAGCGTCTGATATCGTCCGCCCTGGTTCTCCCGGACGCCGCAGTAGCCGCGCTCCACGTCGGCCACCTCGCACTCGCGCGGGCAGAGGCGGCACTTCACCCGGTTGTCGGGGAGTCTGTCCCAGAAGAGCGCCTCGTGCCGGGCGAGGCCCTTGAGTTTCGGCCCGGCCAGCTCGTTCACGCCGGCGGTATCCTGGGCGGAGGCGGCCGGGGCCCGGCCCAGCGCGCCGGCGGCGCCACACGCGAGGCTCCAACGGAGCACGTCGCGGCGGGTGGGATGGCGGAAGACGTTTTCGAGATTGTCCATCGAGCGTCCCGTCGTTGCGGAGGGCAGCCCCTCGGAAGCTGCAGGGCGGCCTCGGAGAGGCCGCACTCCAAGAGGCCGCAGTCCAGAGTGGCCCTACACCTCCAGTCGATCGATCTTTGCCAGGTCTGCCTCGCCGAAGCCGCGTGCTGCGGCCGTGGCGATGTGCACCGGCGGCCGCCTTTCGGCGCGGAGCGACGGCAGGCCCCTGGCCTTACGTTCCGCTTCGAGCAGATCGGCGGCGACGGCGTCGACCGCCACCACGTCCGTACCGACGAGCAGGCCGCCGTACGGCCAGGCGTAGGCCGGATGCTGTTGCGGACCCGCGTGGTACTGGGCCCGCGAGCCGTCGCAGACCGTCAGCCGCCAGCGCGACCGGATGTACCGGTGCGACGCGACATCGACGATGTACGGGTCGCAGTTGCGGTCGTGATATTTGTTCGGGTTGTGGATCGCGCCGAACCAGTTCTTGAGCCCGAGCGAGACGCCTGCCAGATTATGGTCCTTCAGCACGGGAACGCTGATCAGGGCGTTCACGTCTTCCGCGAGGATTCGCGAGAAGCACGAGCCGATGCGGCCGCTCGTCTCGACGTCCGGCAGGTAGCCGCTGCCGTAGTGCTCGGCGTCCGTGCCGTGGCACTTCACGCCGGCGGCAGAGCGGTTGAGCCTGAACCCCGCCCGGTTCAGCTCCACGTCGAAGCGGTCCCAGATGATGATGTTCTCCGCCGGGACGCCGGCGGATCGAAGCCCGGCGACGATCGCGTCGACGACGGCCGGCTGCGTCGAGAGGCCCAGTGTGTTGACCTTGATGCCGACGCGATCGTCCGGCGTGAACAGCCTGCGCCAGGCGGCGGCCGCATCGGCGGATCCGGTCAGCTTCTGCATCGCGGCATTGAGCAGCTTGCGCAGGAGTTCGCCGTGTTCGGTGATGGCGCCGCGTGCGAGGGTCTCATCGCGTGCGACGATTACCCGGGGTTTCGAGCGGGCCGTCCGGCTCGCGGCGACCTCCGCCGGCGCCGACGCTGGGACGGCGATGCCGCCCAGCACTGCACCGATCTGCCCGAGAAACTCGCGCCGCGTGCTCGGCTGAAGCATGTTGCGATTCTCCACCCACCGGACCGTTTACCGCGCCGCCGGCCGAGTCGCCGTCGGCTCCGGTTCGCCGAATACCTCGGCTTCGAACGAGTATATTTCGGCCGAAGGCTGTTTCCAGGCGTCGGGCGGCAGACCCGCCTTCCGACAAACCTGGGCGAGAAACTCATCGCGGCTCCAGCCGCGTTCGTACGCCACCTGGGGCAACAGGACGCCGCGGCGCATACCCAGCACGATGTACAGCCCATGCCGACCGATGACGATTTCGCGGGGACTGGCGATGCGTTTCATCGGTGTGAGGTAGCTGATCTCGATGTGAATCTGCGGCAGTTCGCGGCTCGTCACGGGGTTGTCCGCAAAGCGGTAGTCTCTTGTGGCGGCGTTGATGGCGTTGTCGATGACGCCCTGGTAGAGGGGGCCCTGGGCGATCATGTTTCCGATGCAACCGCGGAGCTCGCCGCGGTTCTGGAGCGTCACGAAACACGCGCCGTCCTTTCGTACGGCTGGCGGCAGATCGTCGGCGTTCGGCTTCGGCGGCGGTTGTCCGTTGAGCACGGCGGCAACGGTCTGCCGCGCAAGCGTGAGCAGCACCTCGCGTTCCCTGGGGCCGAGCGTTCCTGCCCGGCGGGTGAAGACGAACGACTGATACGTCACGCTGTTGGTCCAATCGCCCGTCAGGTTGCCCGACATGTCGATTGCCGTCCGGACGGCGTCCGCCCCCCCTTTCATCGATAGGGTTCGCATCATCAGCGTGATCGGCCCGCGTCCGCAGATTGTGTCGCCGGTCTTGTCGAGATGCTCGAGAAAGCCGTCGACATCGCACCGTCCGATTGCGGCGGCCGCGTCGTCGGCCAGCTCGCGGAGCTTCTTCGGGACATCCTCCTTGAACGGCTGATAGTCGTAGTTGGGGCCGAAGTGAGTGAAGTCGCTGCTGGCCACGAGCAGCGTCTGATCGTCGATCCACGGCAACAGCGCCTCGGCGGCGGCTACGTAGTCGCCGGGCGCCATCTGCCCGACGTAGAGCGGGACGAGGCGGAAATCCTTGAGCGTCCGTTGCAGGAACGGCAACTGAAGCTCGAGCGAGTGCTCGCCGCGATCCACGCCGGGGTGCGCGGAGAAAGGCGGTTTGGCGAGCAGTGCGTCGCACACGGCGCGGTCGATCGGGATTTCGCCGAGCGGCGTACGGTACGCGGTCAGATCCTTCGGGACGTCCACGCCCCGGTAGGCGCCGGCGTAACGATGGCTGAACGCGATCCCGATGACGCGTGGACAGTTCCGCCCGTGCAGGGCGCGGTACGCTGCCGCGGCAACGGGCGCGCTGAAGCGATAGCCCGCGTGCGGTGCGACGATTGCGATGGGCCGGCCCTCGATCGTCGGCGCCGGGGCCTTCGCAAGAAGATCGTCCACAAGCGCCGCCAGTTCCGACGCTCCCGCCGGATACCAGGATCCTTCACAGTACGCCGGCCGCACGGCCTTGCCTTCCTCTGCCGCGGCGCGGCTGCCGGTGGTCATCGAGAGAATCGCCATGGTCATCACCGCCGTTCGATACGTCGAATGCCCGCTCATGGTTCCGACTCCAGAATCCGCGGACTGTAGTGTACCGCGCCGAGGTGCAAGGGTGTCAGGAATTCCCGGTGCGGGCCGACCGGCCTTCCGCACGACGGCGGGCCGCGGGCCGGAAGTGGCCTGCATCGCAAGAGGGTCCCGACACGCCCGCGACTAGGCCGGCAGGTCGGAGTAGGACACGGGCACGATCCGGTCGCGGTCGATCCGGAATACCTCGACGAGCCTTCGGAGCGTGGCGTTGCTTTGCTCCTCGCTGCGCGAGCCGTCGAGCACGGCCTCGAACTCGATGAACGTGCCGAGGCCCTGGACGTCGTCGAGGTGGATCCGCACGTTTTCGTAGAGGTAAACCGTGCGGCGTTTGTCCACCTCCCCCGCCGTGCCCAGGGCCGCCGCCAGGATCGCCCGCAGGGCCTCCGCGTCCGCGATCGGCACCACCGAGTACTCGCTGGGCCGTGGCTGGTTGGCGTCGGTTCGGTGATACCCGATCAACTCGCTGCACTCGCCGCGATCCGTCCATCGCTGCCGCAACTTGAGCCGTCCGCTCCGGCAGCGGAAGTATGTGTCGCGTTGCCGTTCGGACGTGTGCAGCGTGGCACCGATCTCCTTGGCAATCCGTCGCGCCTCGCCGAGATCGGGATAACGAGCCTTCAGTTCGATGTTGCGCTTCATTGGCCGGCGGCCCCCCCTTTCCGAATGACAACTCCTGCGAAGCGCGGTCGCGGCCGTGGTCCGCCGGTCGTCGGCCCGAGACGTGATCGTGCAGGGAACATCATGGGCTCACTCCTGCCGGTTATCGGATGGGGCCGGGCGCCCCGAGGCTTTCTGCGTCTTCATCGCCCGGACGATCGCGGGCAGAACCTCGCCCGAGGGACCGGCGAGACCGACTGTATGGACCGGCGTGAACGCGGACGGGTCCGGATTCACATCAATGACCCCGGCTCCGTGGCGCGAGGCCCAGGTGGCGAAGGAAGCTGCGGGCTGAACGACGCCGCTCGTGCCGGCCACGAGCATGACGTCGCACGCTTCGATCGCTTCGTCGGCCGCGGCCATGGCGTCCGGCGGCAGCATTTCGTGGAACCACACTACGGCCGGTCGCAGCAACCCGCCGCAGCGCTCGCACAGGGGCAACTCGGGCAGGTCTTCGTCGGCGGCATCGCGTTCGCCGCCGCACGTGAGGCAGCGGACGATCCGGATGCTGCCGTGGATCTCGACGACATTGCGGCTGCCGGCGAGTTGGTGCAGGCCGTCGACGTTCTGGGTGATCAGCGTGAAGCGGGGGACAAGGCGCTCGATCTCGGCGAGGGCATAATGGCCGGCATTCGGTCGCACCGCGCGGAGCTGTCGCCGCCGGGCGTTGTAGAATCGCCAGACCCGCTTCGGGTCGGTCCGGAAGCCCTGCGGTGTAGCCACGTCCTCGATCCGCTCGCCTTCCCAGAGTCCGCCCCCGCCGCGGAAGGTCGGCACGCCGCTTTCGGCGGAGACGCCCGCGCCGGTCAGCACGCAGACATACGTTGCCTGTTTCAGGAGATTCGCGGCCGCCGCAATATCCTCGTCACGAACAGCCATGGCATTGACTCTGTCAGTTGTCCGGTGCGGGGGCAAATCACATCCGCTCCAGTACACGGATGCCCAGAAGCGTCAGACCTGCGCGAAGCGTGCGCGCGGTCAGGTCGCACAGCCGCAGCCGCGAGCGGCGGATCGCCGGCGTGGCCGCCCGGAGCACGGGGCAGCTCTCGTAGAACCGCATGAACGCACCGGCGAGGTCGTACAGGTAGCTCGTGAGGATGTTCGGCCGGAGTTCCTCGGCGACGGCCTCGAGCGTGTCGGCAAACTGGAGGATCCGTCGGGCCAGCGTGAGCTCCGCGGGTTCGGAAAGATCGAGCGGGTCCTGTTCGGCGCCGGGTTGCCCGGCGCAGACGGTGTCTTCGCCTCGTCCTTCGTCGCTTTGTGCCGCCCTGGCATAGATCGACCGGATCCGCGCGTACGCGTACATCATGTACGGGGCCGTGTTGCCATCCATCGCGAGCATCTTGTCCCAACTGAACACGTAGTCGGTCGTGCGGTTCTGGACCAGGTCCGCGTACTTGACGGCGCCGATGCCGACGGCCTCGGCGATCTGCCGGATCTCCTCTTCACTGAAGCCGCGGCGTTTGGCGGGGTCGGCCTCACCGGCCCGCACGAGCTGCGCCGCCCGGGCAACCGCCTCGTCGAGGAGGTCCTTGAGTTTGACGTTCTCGCCGGAGCGGGTTCGCAGGATCTTGCGGTCCTCGCCCAGGACCGAGCCGAAGGCGACGTGTTCCAGGCGGACGTCCGTGCCGTCGGGCCGGCGCGTCCATCCGGCGGCCCTCGCGGTGGCGAAGACCATCGCGAAGTGCAAGGCCTGCGGAGCGCCCGTCACATAGATGATCCGGTCGGCGTGCAGCTCGCGGACACGGAATCGGATCGCCGCGAGGTCGGTCGTCGCATACAGATAGGCCCCGTCGCTCTTCCGGATGATCAGCGGCAGCGGGTTGCCGTCGGAACCCGTGAAGGCGGGCTCGCCCTTCTCATTGCGATGGAACACGCACAAGGCGCCCTGATCCTCGCGAACCGTTACCGCTGCGGCCTCGCCGTTCAGTGTCCGCCGCAGTTCGTCCACCGTCTCGGCGAGTCGATCGTTGTAGAAGCTCTCGCCCCGGACATCCTCCTCGGTCAGCAGCACGCCGAGGCGGTCGTAGATCCTCTGGCAGGCCAGCAGTGTGCCCCGTCGGATGCATCGCCAGATCCGCTGCGCCTCCTCGTCGCCGCTTTGCAGCCGCACGACCCACCGGCGCGATTCCTCCGCCAGCGTGGGATTCGTCTTCTCCTCGGCCTGGGCCGCCTTGTATTGCCGTTCGATCTCTTCGAGCCGCTCGGCGATGTCGGCGGCGACGGCCGCCTCGTCGTCCGCCGCGCCGGCGATGAGAGAGGGCATGTTCGTGCTGATCCGCCGGAGCATCTGGCCCATCTGGAGGCCCCAGTCGCCGACGTGGTTCTGTCGGACGGGCCTGTGCCCTTCGAAGGCCAGTACGCGTGCGATCACATCGCCGATGATCGTGCTGCGCAGGTGGCCGACATGCATCTGCTTGGCGACGTTGGGCCCGGAGTAGTCCACCACGACGGTCTGCGGCCGGGCGACGGGTTCAATGCCGAGGCGGTCGATCGCCGGCTCCGGCGGCGCCGGAGGGATGGCGGAAAGAGCGGCGCTCAGGAATGCCGGCTTGAGGCGAAGATTGACGAACCCCGGCCCGGCGATCTCGGGCGGCTCGCACATGGCCGTGAAGGCCGGCTGCGCCGCCAGCGCCTCGACGACCCGATGCGCGACATCCCGCGGCTTCTGCCGGAGCGTCTTGGCCAGCCCCATGGCCGCGTTGGACTGGTAGTCGCCGAACCTGGGATCCTGCGCGGCCCGGATGAGCGGATCGGCCGTGCGCCCCGCGTCGCCCAGGGCCGCCGCGAAGGCCTCGCGAAAACACGCCTCGAGCTGGCTCTGGATGGATTTCACATCACTTCAGGTGCTTCTCGATGAAGTCGGCGGCGGCCCCCACCGTTTCGACGGCCAGTGCCGCATCCTCCTCCATCTCGATGCCGAATTCTTCCTCAAAGGCGGCGACCAGTTCCACGCTCTGCACCGATTCGGCGCCCAGGTCGGTCACGAAGTTCGACTCCGGCCGGACCGCGTCCGGATCAAGATCCAGAACCCGGGCCGTCACCTTGATTACACGCTCCAAGACATCCTTGCTGGCCATCGATACACCTCCAACGTCCCTTCCGGGGATCCAGGTTACCGTGCGTTCGGGGGCATCCCGTGTCCGACGAAAACCGCCAAAACCGGTTCGGCGACCCGACCGGTCCAACCGACCGCCGCGGCGAGGCGGCGAGTGTGCCGATACCCGCGCCGGGCGTGCATCCCGGCCCAGGCACGGCGGCAGGATCATACAGGCCATGACCGAGAATGCAAACCCGCGGGCAGAGCCGCCGGATCTGTGCGCGGCCCGAGCGGGCCGGCCGGGCGTTTCGCGGGCGCGAGCCGGGGCAAAGCGCGGGGCGCGATGCATGAGGTGATGAACGATGGATCCCAGCAGCATGCCGTCGCCCACCCGGAGCCTGAGAACCGAGTGCCCGATCCCGAGCCGGGGGTTCCCCGGGCGCCGGCGACGGCGCGGCCGATCATACCGCTGTTGCCGTACCAGCGAGAAGACGTCGAGTCGCCGGCGCGGTTCAACTGGTGCTGCTGGTCGCGGCAGATCGGCAAGAGCTTCACGAAGTCGCTGCGGCGAATCCTCCGGGGGCTCAAGCGGCGGAGGAACCAGGTGTTTCTTTCGGCCGGAGAGCGGCAAAGCCGGGAGCTGATGCTCAAGGCCCAGCAACACTGTCAGGCCCTTGCGATTGCGGCCGCGTACCGGTGCGATTCGTCGTTTGAGGGGATGGAAGTGCGGCACCTGCAGCTCACGTTGCCGAACGGGGTCCGCGTCATCGGGCTTCCGGCGAACCCGCAGACGGCGCGAGGATTCACCGGCGATGTCTTCCTCGACGAGTTCGCGATGCACCGGGAGGACCGGGAGATCTGGGCGGCCGTGTTTCCGACGCTATTGCGTGGCGAGGGCGAACTGGACGTGGCCAGCACGCCGAAAGGGCCGGCCAACCTGTTTGCGGAGCTGCGGGACAACGCGTCGTTCCGTCATTCGACCGTGACGCTGCACGATGCGATCGCGCAGGGGTTGCGACTGAACGCGGAGGAGATCCGGCGGTCGATCCACGACGAATCGTTGTTTCGGCAGGAGTTTCTGTGCGAATTCCTGGACGACGTCGGGGCATTTCTGACGTGCGAGCAGATCGCGGCGTGCGAGGATGCGACGTTGGCGCTTCCCGCTCGACTCGCCACAGGAAGCACCTGGAGCACAGAGAGGATGGGAGAGTCGCTCCGCGCGATCATGCGGAGCCGCGCATGCTTTGTCGGCGTGGATGTCGGGCGGCGGCGGGATCTGACGGTTTTCTGGGTGCTCGGGTTTCCGGCATCAGGGTTCGGGTCTCGGGCGGGCCGAATGGAAAGAGTCTCGTGGGGCAGGAATCCCGGCGCCTTCCACTCCCCCGGCCCCTCCTTATCAAGTGGTGGAGAAGAGGACAGCCTCACCCCGCGTCCGGTCTCTCTCGCAGGGAGAGGGGGAGGGCTGGTGCCGCGCGGGGTGAGCGAGCTGCGGGCCGCGCCGGGCCGGGCGCAGTAGGCCGTGCTGCGGCGGG
>CAZMVY010000070.1:9955-19127 GCA_964569765.1 uncultured Planctomycetales bacterium | reverse complement strand
CCTCAACCCGCAAGGAGTAAGGATGAAGACTTGACGGACCCGGCTTCATAGAAGGAGTAAGGATGAAGACTTGACGGACCCGGCTTCATAGAAGGGGCGACAGAATCCCGTGTATGCGCCCGCCCAATACGTAACTGTCTGACCGAGAACCGCACTATCGCCACGGCGCGCGCCTCTCGCGTACGACGGCCGCCTTCACTTCCGCAGGGACAGCAACATGCCCTGGCCGGGCGCAAGCCAGTTGTTCTCGCCCGCCCACGGGTGCACCGAACCGGTGTACGCGTTTACCTGCATGATCCGGCCGGGCCACTTGAACCGTATTGAGAAGGCAGCGGAGTCGCGAAGGCTCTTGTTGACGACCATCACGTACGGCTGCTTGTCGGGCCCCTCAAACTCGCCGACGACGAAGCTGCCGCCGGAGACCTCGTCGAGGAGCCGGCTGCTTGTGGCGCCCCGGCACTCCGCCGGCACGTCCGGGACATGAAACACGTTCACGCTCGCGAGCTTGCAGTACACGGGCGCGAGCTTGTGGATCTGCAGGTTCACGCGGCGAAGCATGTCCCACGTCGGCGTCTTGTGGCCGAACGGGTCGATCGGCGCGAGGCGGTAGTTGCCACTGTTCGGCGTGAAGTAGGTGAACCAACTGATGCCGCGCCCGCCGTAGGCCAGCGTTGTGTAGACCTGGAAGCGCAGGCCGGCCTCCGTGGGCTCGGCGTAGCGGAAGTGCGCATTCGACAGCACGATGTTCCAGAACGGCAGTTTGTGCCGCAGGGCGGCGGCCCGGACCGTTTCGAGGTTCTGGAAGTACCCGTGGCGCAGCGACCCGTCGTCCATCAGTGCGTAGTGGTCGTAGCTGACGAAAGGCGGCTTGACGATCTGGATGAACGACTCGACATACTCCTCGTATGTACGCACGCCCATCTGCCCCGGCGACGCGTAGTTCGGGAACAGGTTGATGTAGGGCACGGCGCGGGGGTCGGCCTTGCGGTACGCCGCGGCCCACCGGGCGAGCCCCGAGTAGACGGTCGCGCTCGGCTCGTCGCGCAGGTAGTAGCCGAAGACGGCCGGATGCCCGGCGGCCCGATCGACAAGCTCCTTGACGCGGCGGGCGATCTCGTCGTCATCCCGCTTCGCCGGGTCGTCGCCGACGTGCGTGTGACTGCCGGAGACGATGCACTTGAGTCCCGCCGCGGCAACGGCGTCCAGACCCTCCGGCGGCACGAACCCGGCGAGGTTGAATCCGCATTCACGGATCTCGCGAAGGATACCCGGGTCGGGCCGCGTGCCGCCCCAGGGGAGGATGGCGAAGTCCTCCGGGGCGGGCGTGCCTTCCGGCGCAGTCGCCGGCGCGGCGGCATCGAGCCGAACAGCCGCGATACAAAAAACCGTTGCCAGGATTGCCGGTGGTCGCATGGGGCCTCCGCGTCTTGAAACCCTGCCCGCTCGCGGACGGGCGAAGCGACATCATACGGCGCCGGATCGGGCAGTTGAAGATCGCCGAATGTGGGATCGGGAAGCGGACCGGCAAGGCGGCATGACGCTGCCGGGCGCCCGATTACCACCACTTCATGAGGTCGCTCGGGTCGTCCGAATCATCGGTCGGGAGACCGAACTGCCGGAGCCATGCGTCGACGTCGCCCGGGGCCTGGGCGTCAGGTTTCTCCGACGGCCGGGGCGGCTCGACGTGCTGCGCGGTCCGTGGGGCGGTCAGCATCCGCACGAAATCCTGCGACCGGATCCAGCGGCATCGTCGGTGTCGCCCGGCGGCGGCGACGGCGCGGTCGCTCGTCACGATGCAGACATTCGGGGGCGAGGCGGCCTGCTCGATGAGCTCCTCGATGACCTCGTCCGCCGTGCGGTTTCCGCTGAAAAGGATCTCGAGCGCGTCGTGCTGCATCTGCCGCCGTACGCCCGACGGAGGAGGTGGCCCATCGAAGACGATCACCACAGCCGCCGGTGATCGGCAGGCCCAGCGAGCGACTACCTCGCAGAGGTGTTGCCGCCCGATCGCAGGTCCGGCCACCTCCGCGTACGCGTACATCAGGTTGTTCCCGTCGATGACGAATTGCATACGCGGCCCCGCACGATAGTAGTGCAAGTCCGTGCCCGCCGCAGCCCCCGCGCCGACCGGGTGCCGCACCCGCTTGAAAGCGTGCCGCGAGAGCCGTACGTTGTCCGCATGCCCGGGTGGCTTGGCAACTGGCTCAAGCGGCACCAGCACCCCGCGTCGCGAGCGCTGCACGCGGTGGGAATCCCGCTGACGATCGCAGCGGTGGTTCTGGCGGGCATCCAGCTCTCCCGGTGGCAGTGGCCGTTGTGGTGGCGGCCGGCGCTGCTGCTGGCAGCGGGCTACCTGCTCCAGTGGCTCGGCCACCGGATCGAGGGCAACGACATGGGCGAAGTCGTTCTGATCAAGCGCTGGCTGGGCCGGCCGTACGTCGCAATCGCGCCCGGCCGGGAGGCGAAGGATCGATGAGCCTCGCCCGCTCTGGCGTCCGGAAGCGCTTCCACATTAGAATGAAAGGGTCGGGATGAGGCATCGAGACCCGCGCCGACCGCCGGATTTATGCCCTATCGCAATATGAGTCTGGAGGACTTCGCCCGTCACGTCGGCATGCCCCTGGCCGAGGTGGCCCGGCTGGCGGAGCGCGGCAAGCTGCCGTGCGAGAAGGTCGGGGGAAAGTGGCGGTTCAACCGCGCCCGCGTAACGGAGTGGCTTCAGGAGCAGATGCCGACGCTGAGCGAGGAGCGTCTGCTCGCGATTGAGCGGGCGATGGCCTCCGACGACCCCGAGGAACGAACCACTCACATTGTCACCGGGATGATGAGCGTGGACGGCATCGACATGTCCGTCCGCGCCGGCTCCCGCTCCTCGATCCTGCGCGAGCTTGTCGCCCTGGCCGAGCGGACCGACCTTCTCTACGACAAGGACGGCCTGCTCGACGCCGTGAACGCCCGCGAGGAGATGTGCTCGACGGCGCTGCCCAACGGCGTCGCCATCCCGCACCCCCGCCAGCCGATGCCGTACGTCTCCGCCGAGCCGTTCATCTGCCTCGCCCGCGTGCCCCAGGGCGTGCCGTTCGGCTCGCCCGACGGGGTGCTCACACAGCTGTTCTTCCTGATCTGCAGCCACGAGGACCGCCAGCACTTGCAGGTGCTGGCGCGGCTGGTCCGGATGCTCGACAAGGACCCCCTAGACGCCCTCCGGGAAACGGATGCCGCCGACGAGGCCCTCGCGCTGCTCATCCGGCGCGAGGAGCAGGTGGCGGAGCGCGACCGATAAATGGCCCAGACGCCTCTTGTAATCACCGTTTCGCTGAATCCGGCGATCGACCGGATCATGGAGGTGCCGCGCTTCGCGATCGGCCAGCATCAGCGCGGCCGGCTGGTTTCGCGGACGCCGGCGGGCAAGGCGGTGAACGTCTCCCGCGCGCTGGCCACGCTGGGGGTCCGGAACATCGCGACGGGCTTCCTCGGCGAGCAGGAGGTGGAGTTCTTCGAGAAGGCGTTCGATCCCTCGCGGGTGCAGGCGCAGTTTCTTCCGTTGCCCGCCCCCACCCGCGAGAACATCACGATCGTGGACCCGGTCGCGCACATCGAGACGCACATTCGCGACGTCGGCTTCGTGATCGGCGACACGCACCGCATCCGCCTGGGCAAGAAGCTCAGCCTGATGTGCCGCGAGGGCAGCATCGTGGTCTTCTCCGGGGCCGTGCCGGAGGGGATCAGCCCGGAGCAGTTCGTAGACCTGCTGGAGATCTGCATCTCGGCCGGGGCGCGCGTCGCGGTGGATACCTCCGGGGAGCCGCTGCGGGCGGCCGCCTCGTTGCCGCTGTGGCTGATGAAGCCCAACGTCGCGGAGCTCAGCGAGATCGCCGGCCGGCCGCTCACGACGGAAGCGGACCTGCTCGCCGCCGGGCGCGATCTCGCCCGTCGCGTCAAGACCGTGATCGTCAGCCGTGGCGAGGCCGGGGGATTCTGCTTCATCTCCGATTCCGTGCTGGCGGGCCATGTGCCGCTCGAACCCGAGCGGGTCCGCAATACCGTCGGCTGCGGCGACAGTCTTCTGGCCGGTTTCATCGCCGGCCAGATCCTGCACGACAACGTCCGGGACTCCTACCGGTATGCGCTGGCGGTGGCAACGGCCTCGGCCGTCGGTCTCGAACCATGCCGCTTTGCAATGAAGGACGTCCAGGAGTTCCTGCCCAAAGCGGTCGTGGAAGGCATCGCGTGAGGAACTCTTTCGGCGGCCCCCGCGCGGCGACAATCACCCGCCCGGACGCCGCCCGGCGGCACGAAGGGCCGGCGGAAGGGAGCGACGCCCGCTTCGGCCTACCTGGCCGGCGCAGAGGCCGTCGTTGCCGTGCGCTTCGCCGCACGCAGGGCCCGGTCGTACGCGACCGGGAGTTTCGACGGACCGCCCTCCTGCGTCCACCAGCGCGGCGTCTCGCTGTAGATCCACACGTACTCGTCCGCTGTTTCCAGCGCCGTCTTCGCGATCGCCTCGAACTTCGCCGGCGTATGCACGTTCTTGTCGGGATCGTCGGCGTTCCAGCCCGCCTTGCGCCAGTCGTAATCGAGCCACAACCCGAAGGAGATCGAGAAGAACCGCCGGTATCGCTCGCGGTCCGCGACCATCGCGAGGACATCCTCTCGCATCAGCCGTGCCGCCCGCTCGAACTTCTTCGCCTCGAAGTAGCTGTAGGCCGACTCGCAGCCGTCGATGAAGCGCGTCTTTCCTTCGGCGGCCGAGAGCATCCCGTCGAGAAACGGCGCAAGCAGCCCGTACGAAACCTCCCGCAGCGGCCGCTTGAGGCCGTCCGTCTCCGACCACGGCAGGCAGTATCCGAACGTCAGGAACACCGTAAGCCCCGGGTACCCCGCCTGCATCGCCGCCATCACCTCGCGGCCGCGGCGCCGCGCCTGTTCCGCATATGCCTCCCACGACTTCGTCTTCGCATCCCGCTGTTTGCCGTAGGTGAAGAGCGGGGCGTTGTACTGCTCGATGTCGAACAGCAGCCCCGGACACCCGCCCTCCCTGGCCACGTGCGCCGCGAGCCGCGCATTGCCCAGCACGGCGGCAAAGTCGTCGAACCAGTCCACGTTTCCCGGCGTCACGTTGAACCGCAGGAAGTTGTGCCGAAACCGCTTGAACGGCGTTGCTTTCAGGTCCTCGATTGCGCCCCGCACGTCCGGCTCGGTGAAGGCCTCGCGGCCCCAGCACTGCCACGTGAACGTGCCGTTCTTGCCGTCGGGCTTGCGGTAGTTGATGTGGAACACGCACCCATCGAAGGGCGTCCGCTCCATCTGCTCCCAGTGTTTCCGCATGAACGCCGAATCCGGCTCATCCCAGCCGAACTCGATGAACTTCTTTTCGATGCGGGCGGGCTGTTCGCCGAACGCGCCGGTCGCCAGGACAGTCAACACGAGAAGAACAGAACCGCCGGTTCGCATGAATCGATCTCCTGCGCTGCCGCGGCTCCGAATCCCCGCGGCGGGCATGGGTCGGCCCGGCAGCGCGATGGTCCCCGGGGGTGCGTATCCTGCACGCCGGGTTCGCCCGGCGGGACGCCCGCCTGCCGTTACGAGCCCATGACGACGATCCCAAGCCGGTCCGCCGCCGCGATTACCTTCTCGCGATCGACCATGAGCGTCTTGCCGGCCTCGATGACGAGCATCCGGGCACCGTTGGCATGCAGGTTTTCGATCGTGTTGACGCCGACGGTCGGTACGTCGAACCGCATGTCCTGATCCGGCTTGGCGACCTTCACGAGCGTCCAGCCGCCGGAACGGCACAACGCTCCGGCGCGGCGGATCATGTCGTCGGTTCCCTCGATCGCCTCGACCGCGATGCCCTCCTGCTCTTTGACGGCGACGGCCTGACCGATATCCAGACGCCCGATCTCCTTGGCGATCCGCCAGCCGAACTCCGCGTCCTTGCGTTGCGCGGCGGAGGGCTGCAATCGCGTCATGACGCCCGGGCGCGCGAGGTGATCCGCGCAGAACTCGACACTGTTGCTCAAGGTGACGCCCTTTCGCTGCATTTCGGCGGCGGCGGCGCGGAGCAGCGTGTCGTTCCGCTTGTCCGCCGCCACGAAGAACCAGAGCCGGATCGTCGTCCAGTCGGGCAGGTATCGCAGCAGGCGGAAGCGGCCGTACATCTCGCGCTTCCGGACGGACCCGGCCATGATCGCGCGGGAGACGCCCTCGCGGCGAAAGATCCGGATCCACCGCCCGAGCCGGACGACGCCGGACCAGTAGAAGCGGTCGGCCAGCTCCCGCAGGGACGGGTCGGCAAGCCCCCGGAGTCCGACGACCACCACCTCGTGTCCCGCCTGCCGCGCCCCTTGCGCGACGAGGAACGGAAAACGCCCCGCGCCGGCGATGAGACCGATTCGACCGCTTGACATTCCGTGCCTCGGGCTTCGGGTGTCGGGTGTCAGGCGTGGGCGGCTTGCGGTTCGATACCCGAACCCGAACCGGGTCTACTGATCGCCGCACTGCGGCTGCGACAGCAGCTTTCGCAGCGCCGCGAGTTCCTCTTCCAGGCTCTTGACCTTCCGCTTCAGCTCGGGCAGGTGCTGGATCAGGGCCACCTGGCGTTTGCATTTCTGGATCGGCACGGCCGGCGCCCCAAGCACCGTGATCCCGGGATCCACATCGTGCGTCACGCCGGCCTTGGCGGCGACCGTGGCCCCGTCGCCGATCGACACGTGCCCGACGACGCCCGCCTGCCCGGCCATGGTAACCCGCCGCCCGACCGTGACGGACCCGGCCAACCCGACCTGCGCGACGAACATGCAATCCTCGCCGATCCTGGTCCCGTGACCGATGGCGATCAGGTTGCTGAACTTCGTGCCCGCCCCGATGCTCGTCTGGCCGAGGGTAGCCCGGTCGATCGTGCAGTTCGCGCCGATCTCGACATCGTCAGCAACGATCACGCGGCCCACCTGCGGAATCTTGAGCCACTTGCCGTTGAGCGGGGCATAGCCCAGGCCGTCTTCGCCGAGGATCGTCCCGGCATGGATCACGACGCGATGCCCCAGGATCGTGCCGTCGTAGAGCACCACGTTGGGGTAGAGGACCACGTCGTCGCCCAGCCGGCAGCCCCGTGCCACGTAGCACCCGGGGTAAATCGTGACCCGCCGGCCGATCTCGACATCCTCGTCGATGCACGCCCCGGGACCGATGTTCGCCCCCTCGCCGATGCGGGCGGTCTTCGCGACGTTCGCCCGCGGATGAATGCCCCATTGCGGATGCCGGCGGTACCCGTGGATCTCCACGATGAGCATCGTAATCGCGGCGTAGGGATCCTTCGTGCGCAGCAGGTTCATCGGCCGCGGCGGAACGAAGTCGTCCTTCACCACGACCGCCGATGCACGCGTCTGGCCGCCCATGCGCTCGTACTTGGGGTTCGCAAGGAAGCTGATCTCGCCCGCGCCCGCGTCCTCAAGCGTGTTGACCGAAGCAATGGCCACGGCCGCGTCGCCGTCCACGCGGCTCGGCAGCCCGCGAGCGGTCAACCAGGATGCGAGTTCGGCGAGCGTCTTGCCCATATAGAGAACCCACCACGAACCTGCGCTCGGTGTCGAGGGATGCCAAGCCCCCGGCGGCCCGGCCCGGCTTTCGGAATCCGCTCCCTTTCCCTCTCTCCCGCTATCCGAAACGTGCGGCTATGATAGAGGAACGGTTATCCGAGTGTCAATTTACGGCCGGGCAGGCGGCCATTAAGCCGCCAGTATGGGCGACGGGCCATCCGGTACGGCGCGGACGAACAGACGGAACATGGCGAATCGAGAGCTGGCGAACATCTTCTCTCAGATTGCGGACCTCCTGGAGCTCAAGGGCGAGGATCCCTTCCGCGTCAACGCCTACCGCAAAGCGGCCCGCGCCGTGGAAGGGCTGACGGAGGATGTTGCGGACCTGCTGGCGGCCGGAAAGCTCGACTCCGTGCCGGGCATCGGTAAGAGCACGGCCCAGAAGATCGCCCAGTACGTCAAAGAGGGCCGGATCGACAAACACGCCGAATTGCTCGCCTCGGTGCCCGAGGGTCTGCCCGCGCTCCTGCAGATACCCGGTCTGGGCCCCAAGAAGATCCAGGCCGCCTGGAAAAGGCTCCACGTGGAAAGCCTCGACGACCTCAAGAAGGCCATCGACTCCGGCAAGCTCGCGGAGCTGCCCGGCTTCGGCGCCAAGAGCGTCGAGAACATCCGCCAAGGCATCGAATTCCTGGAGCGCAGCGCCGGCCGCACGCCGCTCGGAATTGCCTGGCCGGTCGCCAGCACCCTGGCCGAATCCCTCAAGACCGCTGCCGACCTCCCGCGCGTCGAGATCGCCGGTTCGCTTCGTCGCGGCCGCGAAACGATCGGCGACGTGGACCTGCTCTGCAGCAGCCCCCGCGGCGAGGACGTGATCCGGACGTTCACCACGCTGGCGATGGTCAAAGCCGTGCGGGCTGCCGGCGATACGAAGGGCACGGTCCTTGTCGAGACGCCCGCGGGCGGCGACCTTCAGGTGGATCTGCGGGTGGTCCCCGCCGAATCGTTCGGGGCGGCCCTCCAGTATTTCACGGGCAGCAAGGAGCACAACATCCGCCTCCGCGAGCTGGCCGCCAGAAAAAAGTGGAAGCTCAACGAGTACGGGCTGTTCGACGGGGACCGGCAGATCGCCGGCAGGGACGAGGCCGGCATCTACCGGAAGCTCGACCTGCCGTTCATCGAACCCGAGCTCCGCGAGGACCGGGGCGAGGTGGAGCGGGCCGACTCGCTCCCGGCACTGATCGCTCTGGAGGACATCCGCGGCGACCTGCACATGCACTCGACGTACAGCGACGGCCGCCACACGATCGAGGAGATGGCCACGGCCGCGAAGAAACGCGGCTACGAATACATCGCGATCTGCGACCACTCCCGGAGCCAGGCCATCGCCAACGGGATGCCCGCCGAGCGATTGCTCCGGCAGATTCGCGAAATCCGCGCGCTGAACCGGCGGCTCAAGGGCATCACGATCCTGGCCGGCTGCGAATGCGACATCCTTTCTGACGGGACGCTCGACTACCCCGACGAGGTGCTGGCCGAGTGCGACCTCGTCGTCGCCAGCATCCACATGGGCATGGGGCAGGCCCGCGCGAAGGTCACCCGCCGCACCGTCTCGGCGTGCACATCATCCACCA
>CAZMVY010000070.1:0-9945 GCA_964569765.1 uncultured Planctomycetales bacterium | reverse complement strand
CGCACGATCCGGGCCATGGAAAACCCCTACGTCACGATCATCGGTCATCCGACCGGCCGGCTCCTGGGCCGGCGCGAGGCGATGGACCTCGACATCGACGAGGTCATCAAGGCCGCCGTCCGGACGCACACCGCGCTGGAGCTGAGCGCATCCTGGCAGCGCCTCGACCTGAAGGACACGCACGCCCGTCAGGCCGTGGAGGCCGGCGCGATGCTGGCGATCAACACGGACGCCCACTCCGCCGAACAGTTGGACCAGAAGGACTACGGCGTGCGGACGGCGAAGCGCGGCTGGGTAACGAAAGAGGCGGTGATCAACACGCGGACGCTCGCGGGACTCAAGAAGTTCCTGGTAAAGAAGCGATAAAGGGCGGGAGCGACCGCGGGGCGGACCGACCGGGCAACCGATTGACCGACTGGCGGAGCGATGGAATAACGGCACCGACGAGACTCTATGCACGTGTACCCCCTGGTTTTCGAGCCGATCTTCAAACCCAAGATCTGGGGCGGACGGCGGCTCGCCGAAGTGCTCGGCAAACCGCTCCCCGAGGGCCGGATGATCGGCGAATCCTGGGAGCTGGCGGACCTGCCGGGCCACGAGTCGATCGTGCGCGACGGGCCTTGCAGGGGCATCTCGCTCCAGACGCTCGTGAAGAAGTGGGGACCGGATCTGCTCGGGCACGCCCGGCCCGTCGACGGCCGGTTCCCGCTGCTGGTCAAGTTTCTGGATGCCCGCGAGGACCTCAGCGTGCAGGTACACCCGCCCGCACGGGTCGCGGACGCCGATCCGAACGTGAGGATGAAGAACGAGGCGTGGTATATCGTCGCGGCCGGCGATGACGCGGTGATCTACCACGGCCTCAGGCCCGGCGTTACGCGGGAACAGCTCGCCGACGCCCTCCGCTCCGGCGAGGTGGCCCCGCTGCTGCGGCGGGTGCCGGTCCGGCCCGGCGACTGTTACTACCTTCCCGCCGGCACCGTGCATGCGCTGGGCGCGGGCGTGCTCGTGGCCGAGGTCCAGACGCCCTCCGACACGACCTACCGTCTGTTCGACTGGAACCGCGTAGACCCGGCGACCGGGCGCCCGCGCGAGCTGCACACAGAGCAGGCGCTCGCGTGCATCGAGTTCGACAGGCCCGCGCCGCCGCCCGCCCAGCAGCGCTCGCACGCCGCCGACGCCTGGACGACGGTCACCCGGCTGGCCGCCTGCGAGCAGTTCATCATCGAGAAGGTCCGCATGATCGAAGGCGCCGAGCAGGTGCTCCCCTACGCCGAACCGGCCATCTGGATCATGCTGGACGGCGAGGCGGAAATCGTTTTCGACGGCGGGCACGGCCGCGTGCCTGTCCGGCGGGGCGACGTGGTGCTGATCCCGGCGGCGATTCGGGAGGCTCGCATCCGCGTGACGCGCCCGGCAGTGTGGCTGGATGTATCGATCCCGGTGTCGGCCGGCAAGCCTTCCCGCGAGCCGCAGGGAACGGCGCAGGAGTGAGCGGAGATGACGGTCGCCATCATGGGAAAACGGATCGAACCCGGCACACGGGTCCGCGTCACGCAACGCATCGCAGGCCGCGAAGAGATCTGGCAGGCGCCGGTCGAGGGCGAGGTGATGAGTCTTGGCGCCGAACCAACCGGGAGCTGGTTTGCCCACGGCAAGGACGGCCGCTACTGGCTCGGACGCCTGCGGCTCAGGAAGAGCGACGGCGAGATCACGACGCTTGCCCTCGATCAGAACAGCCGGGTAGAAATCCTCCAAGCCTGAGGCCCGCCACGGCCGCGCCGGGCCGGCCGCGCGCCGACGGGCTTCCGCGACGCCGGCATCACCGCGCCCGGATGAGCAGGCTGCGATCCAGCTTCATCTGCTCGACGACCGGATCGATGTCCTTCAAGAACCGTTGCCCGTCCACATAGTAGCCCGCGGTCGGCGCGAGGCCCTTGACGAGCCCGCTCCAGAAGGCGTTGAAGGCCCGCATGAACAGTTCGCGCACGTACTTCGCATAGATGCTGGCCAGGGCGATGACCAGATGCCGCTTCTCGCCGCCCTGAATGAACCGGATTTCCCATGGGGCCGGCTCCCGCACGAGCCGATAAGCGCTGCTCGTCTCCGTCTGCTCGAGGATCTCGAGGTGGGCATCTTCAAACGCGGTCATGAGCGCGCGGTCGTAGCTCTGCCGCCCGCCCTGCTTGTCGATGTATACATGGCAGGCCGCCGGCCCACCCGCCTGCGAGCCGCGCTGGATCAGGCGGATCGTCTGTCCGAGCAGGGCGACCGACTTGTTCCGGGTCGCCGCCACCAGCCGGTTGAAGCGGCCCTCGAGCAGGACCTCCGCATAGCCCCCGAGAAACTCGATTCCCGCTTCCGCCAGACAGAAATGCACCGCGGACCGCTGGGTAACGACGTCTGCCTCGGTGACGGCCGCCGGCAGCGGGAAATCGGCGTCGCGATACCACGGGTATTCGCCGAGGGCCGGTACGACCGCGCGATCGAGCTGTCCGAGCAGGCCGCGAAGCGTCGGCGGGAACTTGCGGGGGTTCCCCTGCGCATCGGGCAGCGAGAGGAATGTCAGCGCCGGCCGCTCGAGCCACCGCAGCGCATCGGGGCGCCGCGAGAGCTCCTTGCTGTCCGTAATCACCAGGCGCGGCTCGCGCACACGCGGCTTCGGGGCGACGGCGCCGCGGAGGGCGTGCCACCAGTCGGCGCCGGCCAGCGCGGCCGGGGCCCGGAAGGCCGTCGCGCAGACGACGAGCGGCCCCAGCAGCGGTCCGTATCCCGCCTCATCAATCCCGACGATCACGACCCGCTCGTTGCGACCACCCATAAGGCCGACATTATACGGGCGGGGACGCCCACGTGGACTACGAGGCTCGGTCCGACCGGATACAATAGGGATATGAGCCACGAGGCAGACTCCTCGGCCATCGACGATCTGCGCAAGAAGATCCGTCATCTGCCCAAGACCCCCGGCGTCTATCTCTTCAAGGACGCCCGCGGGCGGGTGCTCTATATCGGCAAGGCCAAAGACCTTCGCAGCCGCGTAAGCAGCTACTTTCAGGACTCCGCCGACCTCCTTCGCACCCGCGGGCCGGAGATCGCGCGAATGGCGGCGGCCGTGGTCGACCTCGAGTTCCTCGACTGCGAAACCGAGGTAGACGCCCTGCTGCTGGAAAACCGCCTCATCAAGGACATTCAGCCCCCCTACAACGAACGGCTCCGGGACGACAAGTCGTTCCCGTACCTGGAAATCACCACCAGCGACGACTTCCCCGGCGTCTACGTCACCCGCAAGCCGCGGATCAAAGGCAGCAAGCGGTACGGGCCGTTCACGAGCGCCGCCGGCCTCCGAGACGCCGTCAACGCCCTCCAGAAGGTCTTCCGCTTCCGCACATGCGAACTCGAGATCCGCGACGACGACGAGACCCGCGCCCACTTTCGCCCCTGTCTCCTGTATTCAATCCACCAGTGCTCCGCACCTTGCGCTGCGCTCATCAGCCGACAGGACTACGCTCGGGACATCGCGCGGCTGCGGAATTTCCTTGCCTCCAAGCGCAGCGTCGTCTTGCGGCAGATGAAGAAGGAGATGGACCAGGCCGCCGCCGAGCTCCGTTTCGAGGAAGCCGCCCGGCTCCGCGATCGCATCAAGGCCATCCAATCGCTCTCGCTCTCGGGCGATCCGGATGTGGATGTGCAGCCGGAGGTCTTTTTCATCGATCCCCGCAAGGGGCTCGAGCGGCTGGCGGAAGTGCTCGGCCTCGAAAGCCCCCCGCGCCGCATCGAGGGTATCGACATCGCCAACCTCCACGGCGGCGAGTCGTGCGGCTCCCTCGTCTGCTTCATCGACGGAAAGCCCTTCAAGGCCGGCTACCGGCGATTCCGCATCCGGACGGTCGAAGGGATCGACGACTATGCGATGATCCGCGAGGTGGTCCTGCGGCGTTACCGGCTCGCGGCAGCGGGCGACGAGCTCTACCCGGACCTGATCCTCATCGATGGGGGCCTGGGGCAGTTGCATGCCGCCCTGGGGGCCTTCGCGGATATGGACGTGCGTCCGCCGATGGTCATTTCGCTCGCAAAGCGGGAAGAGGAAATCTACATGCAAGCCCGCAATCGGCCCTTCCGGCTCGCCCGCAATGACGAAGCCCTGCGGCTTCTTCAGCAGGTTCGCGACGAGGCCCACCGCTTCGCACAACACTACCACCATATCCTGAGACGGAAGCGCACGTTCGAAGAAGACGTCGCGGCGGGCCGGCGGCCACCAAAGTTAGCCAATACTAGCAAAACAAACCCGAGAAGGCCGGACAACCGCCTTCCCGGCTGACGAGACCTCACCGCGGCCCGCCATCCTGCTCAGTTTTCCGCAACGGGTCTCCTCACGAAACCTGACACGCCGGCCGCCACACCAACCCATGTGACGTGCACCAGGCCCCGCAGCCCCTCGGCTTCAAAAAAGCTGCGCTGCGGATAACGCGTCGCTGCGCCGATGACCTGCATGTACAGACTTTCCAGCTATTTCACAGGCATATAGGTCAAGCGGCCTTGTGACCTTGTATCGCTTTGATCCGAATGGCCTACAAGGCAAGCTTTTCGGGCTGCAAACGGTGCGCAAAGCCCGTTCTTAACATTCAGAAGGGCGGAGCACATCGCCATTTCTTTCCAATACGGTCTGTTTTCCCTTGCTATCGGGCCCGCTATGGGGTATATTACCGATATCAGCTTTCCCTCTGGCGGGTGGCGGGGCTGACCACCGGACACGTCCTTGCCAGGAGAAAGAGGCCGATAGGATCGGACATTTCCACGAACGTGCGGGCGCGTGCGCGCCGTTTCTTGGCGGTTCGGGAGGCAATCCAGGGTTCCCGGTAAGCCTGCTCGACCCGGCACATACTACGGACAGGAGGCTGGATCATGTTCGAGAGACACAAAGAAGTGAGTTCTCCGAAGGGGCGGGGTGTCTCCTGGCGGGGCGTGACGCTATGTGTGATGGCGGTGGTAGGCCTCGGCTTTGCGCCCGGGGTGATGGCAAGCCCATATTTCAATCTGGATACGGAGGCCGAATGGCAGAACGCGCTAGGGGGCGGAGGCGGCAGCGGCATGATCGAGCCGATGATGCCGCCAGAGTGGTCCAACTACATGACACAGTGGACGATGTTCTTCATGGAGGGGGACCCGTACCCGTCGACCACGTTCATCCCGGCGTATCCGCCGCAAGGCCAGTTGTACGTCTACGGCGGCGGGGGCGGAGGCGGCGGCTACCCCGAGGATGCCGGGCTTGTCATGGTCTGGGGGTCAACGCTTATTGCTCCCGGCGCATATGCCAGCGCCTGGAAGTATGAGTACGGACTCGATCCCGACCTGTCGAACGCGCTCATCATGGTCACCGTAACCGCCCCGCAGTGGGGCGCCACCGGCCAGGTCCGCAATGTCTCCTTCGGGATTCAAGACATCAACGGCGCGATTCGCTCCTGGCAGTGGAAGTGCGGGCCGGGCAATCCGATCCCCTGGGGCGTGCCGACGGCGATCCTGATTCAGCCAGCGGTGCTGGGCGTAGCGGCAACCACGCCCGCAGCCAGCGGCTTCATGAACAACCCGGCTTTCAACATCGTTCAGTCCGCCTTGTTCATCGTGGATGAGAATGCGCAATGGGTCGGCGGGCCTCTGCCGATCCCGCCGCCGGGCTTCCAGTTCCCGGGGCTTTGGAACTACTGGCACAACCTGAGCGTCGTGCAGAACGGTCAGGAATTCGGCGACGCGCCGGAAGGGGCCTTGGCTTACCCGGCCGCAGGTGTCGTGGGGCAGTTCCCGACCTGCAAGACCGTGGGGCCCGCCAGTTGGATCCAACACACCAACTTCGGCGCGTGGTTGGGTCCGTCGTTTGACCTCGAAAGAGACGGCAACGCCGGGTTGTGTCCCGGTTTCAATCCGTATGATGCGGACGAGTGTTTCGCGGACGGCGATGCGGGCCGCATGATCCCGCCGCCGTGGAGAATCCAAGACGGAGCCGAGGTTCCCTGCCCGAACAGCCCGGGCGGGGGAGTGTTGGGGCAGACCTGTCAGACCGCCATGTGGGGTCCCAACATCGACGTCGATGTGCACAACCACATGCCCAACCAGACGACAGGGTATGTAAACGTGCTGATAGACTGGGACCAGAACGGGATGTGGGCCGGCGCCTCGCAGTGCCCGGTGGCCACGGCTCCCGAGCACGTCCTCGTCGATTTCCCGATCCCGAACCCGTTTGGCGGGCCGCTCTCCACGCTGATGCCGCCAAGCTTCCTGATCGGGCCGAAGCCCGGATACGTCTGGGCGCGGATCTCGATCACGGAGCGCCCGGTCGGATTCGGCTGGGACGGCTCGGGGCAATTCGAGGACGGCGAAACGGAGGACTACCTGCTCCTGGTCCGAACGGAACAGCCCGAGGAACTCGACTTCGGCGACGCGCCCGACCCGACTTATCCGACGCTGCGCGCCAGCAACGGGGCCAGCCACGTCATCGTGGCCGGGATGTTCCTTGGAATGCAAATTGATGCCGAAGCGGACGGCTTACCGGATCCGGCCGCTCTGGGCGACGACAACAACAATCTGCCCGACGAGGATGGCGTGCTCTTCCTCACGCCGCTGCAAGTCGGTCAGCCTGCGCAGGTACAGGTGATTGCCAGCGCGGCGGGGATGCTCGATGCCTGGATCGATTTCAGTGCCGATGGCGATTGGGCCGATCCCGGCGAGCAGATCTTCGCCAGTGCGCCCCTGGGGGCGGGGCTGAACGTGCTGATCTTCAACGTCCCCGTCGGCTCGGTCACCGGGCCCACGTTTGCCCGGTTCCGGTATAGCTCGGTTGGCGGTCTGAGTTACGTCGGCCCGGCGCCGAACGGCGAGGTGGAAGACTACCAGGTCTACATCGAGCCGGCGCCGCCCATGGAGGATTTCGGCGACGCGCCGGACCCGACGTACCCGACGCTCCTGGCCAGCAACGGGGCGAGGCACGCAATCGTGCCGGGATTCATGCTGGGCAATCTGATCGACGCGGAGGCGGATGGGCAGCCCAATGCGAACGCCACGGGCGACGATATCATGAATCAGCCTGACGAGGACGGTGTGGCGTTCGTCACGCCGCTGCAACCCGGCCAGCCGGCAACCATCAGCGTTACGGCGGCAGGGGCGGTTGTCGGCATGTACCTGAGTGCGTGGATCGACTTCAACGGCGACGGTAGTTGGGCAACCCCTGGCGACCAGATCTTTGTCGCCCAACCGCTCGTCCCGGGTGTCCAGAATCTGACCTTCGGGATACCGAACACGGCGACGCCGAACCTCGTCACGTTCGCCCGGTTCCGCCTCCATACGAATCCGGGCGGCGTACCGTTCACCGGTCCCGTGCAGGGCGGCGAAGTCGAGGACTACCAGGTCAGGATCGAGGAACCGGAGTACGATTTCGGCGATGCGCCCGATCCGACGTACCCCACGCTGCTGGCAAGTAACGGCGCACGGCATGCAATCGGATCCGGCCTCATACTCGGCCACCTGATCGACGGTGAGCCGAACGGTCAGCCGGATGCGACGGCCACCGGCGACGATCTGGCCGGCCTGCCCGACGAGGATGGCGTAAGGTTCCACACGGCGCTCTTCGGCGGCGTGCCGAACACGATCACGGTCACGGTGAACGACCCGTCCGGCACCGGCGGCTACCTGAGCGCGTGGATCGACCTCAACGGTAACGGCGACTGGAGCAATCCGGGCGAGCAGGTAATCACGGACCTCCTGCTGCCGCCCGGCATTCAGGCCGTAACCTTCACGCCGGGGGCGATCACGGCGGTCGGACAGACGTTCGCCCGGTTCCGCCTGAGCACGGCGCGGGGCCTGTCGTACGCCGGAGCGGCCCCGGATGGCGAGGTCGAAGATTACCTGATCCAGGTCGTTCCTGTGAAGTGGATCCAGAGGCCCGACCTGACGGCGACCGGCGTGGACGTGGACAACGGCTGGGTCCAGCTTGCGGACGATTTCCAATGTACACAGAGCGGTCCGATCACCGACATCCACATCTGGACGTCGTTCGCGGCCGATATCGCTCCGCAGATCCTGAACAGCCTGACGATCACGCTGTATATCTACTCCGACGTGCCCGACCCGAATCCGGGCGACCCGAACGACTGGAGCCATCCGGGATACCTGCTCTGGTCGAAGACGTTCCTGCCCGGCACCTACAGCGCGGGCCTGTGCACCATGGTCCCGCAGGGCGAGTGGTGGCACGATCCGGCCACGAACTCCTGGCAGTTCCCGGGCGATACCCAGGTGTATCAGTACGACTTCCTCATCAACGAGGCGGAGGCTTTCCGCCAGCGCGAGGGCACCATCTACTGGCTTGGCATGAAGTACCAGTTAGAGGGCGCCAACTTCACGATGGGCTGGAAGAGTTCCCTTTACCACTGGAACGACGACGCCTGCTGGCTCGATACGAGCCCCGACACGCCTATCTGGAGGGAGCTCCGGTACGGCGACAGACACCCCTTGGCGCCGGCCTCGATGGATCTGGCGTTCGCCATTACCGGCATACCGGGCCCGGTGCCCGATCCGGACGACTTCGGCGACGCGCCGGCGCCCTATCCGACGTTGTTGGCGAACAACGGCGCGCGCCACACGGCGATTCCCGGCATCTCGCTTGGCAATCTGATCGACACGGAGGCTGACGGGCTGCCGAACGCCACGGCCACCGGTGACGACACGAACAACCTGGCCGATGAGGACGGCGTGACGTTCAACACGGCGTTCTTCGCGGGCGTGCCCAACACGATTACCGTGACGACCACGTTGCCTGCCGGCGCAATCGCCTACCTGAACGCCTGGATCGACTTCAACGGCGACGGGGATTGGGCCGACGCCGGGGAGCAGATCTTCACGGACTACATCGTGATCAATGGCGTCAACAACCTGACCTTCACGCCGCCGGCGTTTACGGCACTGGGCAAGACCTTTGCCCGCTTCCGCCTGAGCACGGTGCAGGGTCTGTCCTACACAGGCGCCGCCCCAGACGGCGAGGTCGAGGACTACCAGATCAACATCGTCTCGGCAAAGTGGCTGCAACGGCCGGATACGAGCGCAACCGGCGTGGACGTCGCCGACCTGCAGGTACAGTTGGCGGACGACTTCCAATGCACGCAGACCGGGCAGATCAAGGACATCCACATCTGGACGTCCTTCCTGCGTGACATCCTGCCGCCGGGCGGCCTCAACAGCCTCACCATCACGCTCTCCATCTACTCCGACGTGCCCCAGGGCCCCGGAAACCCATACAGCCATCCTGGCTCCCTGTTCTGGTCCAAGTCATTTCTGACGGCCACGAACAACTCGGGACAAGCCCGAATGACCTGGCCGAGTGGTGGTTCGACTCGGTGCAGAACCACTGGATCTACCCGGCCGACACGCAAATCTACCAGTACGACTTCTACATCAACGATGCGGAGGCGTTCCGGCAGACCAAGGGCACGATCTACTGGCTCGGCGTGCAGTACCGCGCGGACATCAGCAGCTTCACCATGGGCTGGAAGAGCTCCCGCGAGCGATGGAACGACGGGGCCTGCTGGCTGGATACCAGCAGCGGAATCCCGACCTGGCGGGAACTGCGTTACGGAGGCGGGCACCCGATGGCACCGAGCTCGATGGATCTGGCGTTCGCCCTCACCGGGAAGTCGTGCCATCGGCCGCAGCAGGACGCAGAGCCGGACGGCGACGTGGACCTGGCGGACTTCTCGGTCTTCCAGTCGTGTTTCAACGGCCCGAACCGGCCGTGGAAGGGGCCGCCGCCGCCGACGCAGGTGTGCGCCTGCTTCGATGATGACGACGACGGCGACGTCGACCTGGCGGACTTCTCGGCGTTCCAGGCGTGTTTCAACGGCCCCAACCGGCCGCCGCAGCCCGGCTGCTGACCGACGATTGCCGGATGCACGACGGCGTAAGGTGAAG
>CAZMVY010000069.1:0-19179 GCA_964569765.1 uncultured Planctomycetales bacterium | reverse complement strand
CCATCGCTGCAGGTCCTCTCGTTCCGCCGAGCGCGCCTGTGCGTGGTAGCACCACATGTACACGGCGCCCAGGGACAGAACGAGTCCAAGATACAGCCCCGTCAGACTCAGGCCGACCCAGCTTGGAATGCCGTCCTGGCGGCCCGGCTTGCTTTCCCACGGACGCCATGTCATCGGATTGCTCCAGGGGCTCCCGCGTGCTGCGCGCGCAGACGGCGAGGCGCTGTCACAGACGCCAAGCACGGGGTCCATTGCCACACGCTCTTATCGATCGGGTTGCGTTTGGACTTGATGGTCGATTGCTCAAGAGCGGGTTGGTTACCTCCGATAATCGTTTGCGGGCGAAAAGCGGCGCGGCGAAGGCGCGTCGTGCGTCGGCCCGGCCGGCCGCTTCAAGGCCCAGGACATTGCGGGCGGTCCTGCCCCGCTCGTGTCCGGTAACCCTCGATACCGTCAGGAGGAGCCCGACCATGCACGGATCCTGGAGTGAGCGGCGCCTGCCGACGCTGTTGACCATCATTGCGGCCCTGCTCGGGGCAATTGCCATCGAGCTGGCTGTGCTGATTTCGCCGGGGCTGCCCGCGGCCAACGCGCAGATCCCGGACAGCGGATTGCAGCGCAAAGAGATGATCGACGCGCTGATTCGCACGCAGGCGAAGATCGACGACATCAAGGATCTTCTTCGGACGCAGGTGCTGCGGGTCCGAATCGTCGGCGAGGAGGGCGTGCGGAGGCCCGCTCCTCCGTCTCCCGCGCCGGCACCCGCGAGACCGCCGGCCGCCCGATGAGTCGGCCGGCCCCCGCCCGCGTCCGTCTGCCGCCTCCGGCGGACGAATCGTCTGGCCGAAAGCCGCTGTTCCGATAACGCGGCAGACCAACGCGATCGCCCGGTGTGCAGTGCTTAAGGTCCGCAGAATCCACGCCGATACCGATAAGCGAGCCTCGTCCGGCAGACGGCGGCGTCTGAAAGGGCGGCCGTCCAGCGAGGGCGATGCGATCCTTGCCTCGGCGCCGGGCACACGGAGGGCCGGGGCGGGTGCGGCAGGCTGTCGTGGAGAGCCGATGGCCCGCCGCCGGGAGCGGTATCTCGAAAGCGATGGCTGACTCTGCCAGGGATCGGCTGATGCTTCGTACGCGATGGTGGATTGTGTTCGGTGTGGTCGCAGCGGCCTTGTCGGGCGCTTCGACACGGGCGCCCGGCGGCTCGCCGCCCGGCGATCGCTGCTCAACCGAAAGGTCTCCGGCGGCGACGAGCCGTCCGGTGGTTCAACGGCTGCTTGGGGCGCTCGGCGTCGGCATGCGGGCGACGACGACCGCTCCCGCGGTCCGGTTCGCCGATCCTGCCGGCGACCCGCCGGGCGGGACCGACCCCGACATCCGCGTTTCGGCCCGTGGCACGGTCGAGATGCATGTGACCAACGAGGATCTTCGGACGGTGCTTCAACTGCTCGGCCAGCAGGCCCGGCGGAACATCATCGCGAGCCCGCAGGTCACCGGAGTCGTGACGGCCGACCTGTACGATGTCACGGTCGACGAAGCGCTCGACGCCATCCTGGCCGCGAACGGCTGCACCGCCGTTCCGCGGCGTGAATGCACGCTCGTGCTGCGAAACGAGGACCTCGAGCGAGGCGGGACGGGTAACACCAATAAGAATAGTTATCCGTTCGTCTTCGTTCCGAAGGTTTTTCCGCTGCGCTACGTCGATCCGCAGGAGGCCATCGATGCTCTGACGCCCATCGTGGGCGCAGACGCGATCCGGGTAACGAAGTCCGAACAGCAGACGTCCAGCGGCACCAACGGAAGCCAGTCGAGTTCCGACAACAAGACCATCGACATCACCGTGAACAGCACGGCCCGGGGCTATCAGGCGTCGCTGCTCGTCTATGCGCCGGAGGAGAAGCTCCGTGAGGTCGAGGCGGTCCTGGCGCAGATCGATAAGCGCCCCAAACAGGTCCTGGTCGAGGCAACGATTCTCCGGGCTCAGCTCAACGAGGACAACGCCCTGGGTATCGATTTCAACATCCTCGGCGGCGTGAACTTTCAGATGCTCGACTCGACGTCGCCGGGCGTCACGTCGATTCAGACCGGCGACCTGCCCCAGCCGCAGATGCGCAACACGAGCATGACCTTCCGGACCGACTTCAACGGAGCGGTTCCGCAGGGCGGTTTCACCTTCGGCATCGTCAAGGATTCGGTCGCCGTCTTTCTTCGCGCGCTGGAACAGGTGACCGATACCACGGTGATTGCCAATCCGAAGGTCCTCGCGATCAGCGGACAGCCCGCCGGCATCCTCGTCGGCCGCCGCGACGGCTACCGCACCCCGACCGTGACCGAGACCACCACGACGGAGACCGTCAAGTTTCTCGACACGGGCACGTTGCTGGTCTTTCGCGCGTACGTGGGCGACGACGACTACATCCGTATGTCGATTCACCCGAAGGACAGCACCGGCGGCCTCACGGCGTCGAATCTGCCCTTCGAGCAGGCCACCGAAGTCATGACGGACATCGGCGTGCGCGACGGCTACACCGTTCTGATCGGCGGGCTGTTCCGCGAGGTCACCACGGCGACGAAGGCCCAGATGCCGTATCTGGGCAGTGTGCCCGTGGCCGGCGCGCTCTTCCGCAACTCGCGCGACACCACGCAGCGAGAGGAGGTCATCATCCTCCTGACCGTGCACATCGTGAAGGACGACGACGCCTTCGTGGAGGCGAGCCGAAAGCTCGCCGAAGACGTGGAGCGCTACCGCGTCGGGATGCGCCAGGGCCTGCAGCAGTTCGGCCGCGAGCGGCTCGCGCAGGCGCATTACCACTGGGCGATTGAGCACCTCGAACGCGGCGACGAGGGGCGAGCGCTCTGGGATGCGCGGATCGCGGCCTACCTCAACCCGACGTTTCTGGCGGCCATCGAACTCGTGGAGAAGCTGACCAACAAGCGCGCCTGGGACGACGACGGAAGCACGATGCGCGATTTCGTCATCCGCGAGATCCAGCGGGAGAAGGGGATCCATGCGCCGTTGCACGGGCGGCGCGGTCCGCCGTTTGTCGTGCCCGAGCATCTCAACGGCCCCAGCGGCTTCGAACTGCCCGAAGAAGCCGAGCCGGGCGGGGCCGCGGATCGTCGGACTCAGAGGGAGGCACAGTCATGATGCGGTCGCGGCGGGCATTGCCGTCTCCGGCGGGGCAGTCTCACGGGCGACGCGACACGGCGCCGCCGCTCCGTCGCCCGGGCGGGGCTTCGAGCCTGTTCGGACCCGGGACGCAGGGCGTACGCCCCGGGCGGCTCGCGTTTGCGCCTGCGGGGCTTCGCCCAGACGAATCGCTCGCGCCGAGGAGGGTACCGGCGGCGGGATGCGGGGTGCCGACCGCCGGACGTCGGGCGATTCGCAGCGGCCGGTCCGCCATCGCGGGTGCCGTGCTGGCCGTGTTGCTCGCGACGCAGGTGTGCGGCTGCGCCGTTCTCTTTCCGAAGAATCCGCACAAGGAGGCGCAGGGCCGCTGGGACAGGGTCCGGGGACGGATCAAGCTGCAACTGGCCCAGGATCAGTTCAACGCGGGGCGGGTTCGTGAATCGGAGTTGCAGCTCAAGGACGCCATCGGACTGGATCCGACCTCTGCGCCGGCGCACATCCTGGCGGCCAAGCTGAATCTGGAGAAGGGCGAACTCGTCGCGGCAAAGGAATCCCTGGATGCGGCGGTGCAATACGGGGGTGTTACGCCGGAGATCAGCTATCTTTCCGGCGTGATTTCGCAGCGGTACGGCGACCTCGATGCGGCCCTGGCGTATTACCGGGAGGCGGCGGAGCGGGCGCCCCACTGTGCGGCGTACGTCGTAGCCCAGGCCGAGACGCTCACGGCACTCGGGCGCCTGAACGAGGCGCTCGATCTGATCCGGGCACGCCGGACGGACTTCGAGCGGAACGCGACGCTTCGCGCACTGGCGGGCGATATTCACACGATCCTCGGGCAGTACGAAGCGGCCAGCGACGCCTACCGCGAAGCCGTGCTGCTCGCGCCCGACGACCCGGTGTTCCGGCTCGAACTGGGGGTGGCGTTGGCGCGCGCCCGGCGCGACGAGGAAGCCATCAAGGTGCTGGCGCCCGTGTTGTCTCAGAAACGCGACGCGCCGTGGTCGGTCCGCCTCGCTCTGGGGCGGGCCTATCTGGCGAGGGACAATCCCTCGGAGGCCCGCGAAGTATTCCGCGATGCGACTCGCGCCTTCCCGGGCGACGCCGAGCCGTGGTCCTGGCTCGCCCGTGCGGCGATGGCATCGGGAGACCTGATTACGGCCCGGCACGCGTCCGAGAAGGCGACGTCGCTGTCGCCCCGGGATGCGGCCGCGTGGCTGACGCTCGGCTATGTCAGTCAGCGGCAGAAGGACTACGCCTGCGCCCGTCGCGCGCTGGAGACGTCGCTTCGGCTCGAGCCCGGCGACCCGCTCGCGCATTGCCTGCTCGGTCAGGTGCTGGAGGCCCAGGGACACAAGGGCGAGGCTGTCCTGCACTATCGGAAGGCCCTCGATGCAGACGCCGACTACGAGTGGGCCAGGGAACTTCTCGCCGCCGGTTCCTGAACGGCGTCTTTCCTCATACGCAGGCGGAGCTTGCGATCCCCGGTCGGGCGTCCTCGCCGGGGCATCAACAATACGCTTTCCGTTCTTTAACAGCTCGCGTTCCTGCCGCATGCACCGTGCTCCCGCCGGGTGGCGGAAAATATGCACGAACGCCCGGGAAAGCCCTTGAAATTGCTCGTCGCGGCGTTACACTCCCAGCCCGCGTCGTACGGAACGGTGGCCGCAGCGACGACCTTGTGACTTCCTGAACCACGGAGGGTCGTCTCATGCATCAGCTCCCGCTCTTTTCGGAAGAACCCATCGCTGTCACCACGGCGGCCGTGCTCCATCTGCGGCGCGACCCCGCGCCGTCACCGAAAGCGTCCGCGCCGCCCGCGCAAGGACCGGTCGCTCCATCTGACGCGACGCCTGCGACGGCGACGCTCGAGCGGCCGGCTCCGCCGCTCGCCGAAGAGCGGCTGGCGGAGATCGTGCAGGCTCTGCACGCACAAACCGCAAAGGGGTTTCGCGCCGCACTCGACGGGCTTCTGCTGCCCGAGGAGCGCCTGGCGCTGGAAGCCGCCGAGGCACTCGATCTTCGCCTGCAGCAGGCGCATGTTCTGGATCGGATCGTCCACCGGTTGACGTGCGACTTCGCGAAGACCGTCGGCTGGCCCGAGTCGGCCATCGCCGACGTGCTGGAGCCCACGAGGCAGATCACGGGCAACCTGCGCGCCATTACGCTGCGCCTCAACAGCCGGGGTCTCTATGGATCCGTGTGCTTCCGGGTATCGGAGCCCGGCGACGTCAGCGTGCCGATTCCGCCGGCCGCCCTGGCCGCGGCATCGGAGACGCGCCACTACTGGCGGGCGATCCGCTACCTGGAACCGCTGTTTGCGGGGAAGCGACTCCTGCGATCGCAGAAGGAAGCGCGCGCGCACTACGCCCGTCCGAAGGACCCGCTGATCGTGGGGTTTCTGGGGGCCGGGCCGCAGCCGGACTACGGACTGCATATCCCGCAGCTTTCCACGGGCCGGAGACGCCTGGAACGTATGCGCTGCGCGGATACTCCGTTCAGGCTCTTTGTGATTGCGCATTACGATTGAGGGGCGTGTGGAAGCGCGGTGCGGCCGTGGCCGCACCCGGGGCGGTGGCGAAGCCTCTCGCGGTTGTTTCGCATGTGCCCCCGCACGCACCGGAAGTCGCGGCGGCGGGCCGCCTCTGCGCACGCTGCTCTTGGCATCGGGAGGGGCAGGCGGTACGGTGTCCGGATGCCTGGCGGATTGACGCCCTTCCGCGGGGACATGCGTGTTTGCGAACAGGGCGGAAGGTGGAAAGGATGGCGCATCCGAAATGCTTCGACGCATTCGTCAGATCGTCCGAATCGCAGTCCTCCCGCTGGTTGCCCTGCTCGCGCCGGCCGTGGCCGATGCGGGTGCGAGGCTTTACAACGGGATCGTTCTTCCCGATGAGTGGCCGCCGCGTATCCGGGAACTGAGCCGTGAACCGATGCCGGTGCCCTACCTGGAGAAACGCCCCGACGTGGTCCCGATCGACGTCGGGCGGCAGTTGTTCGTTGATGACTTCCTCGTCGAAAAGACCGACCTCACGCGGACCTATCATTCTGCGACCTGGCATCCGGCGTGCCCCGTGCTCAAGCCCGACAAGCCGTGGGAGAGCGACGGCATGAAGGGCAAGCCCCGCAAGGCGACGGCGATGGTCTTCGGCGGCGGCGGGGGGTACGACCCGGCCGAGAAGCGCTTCAAGATGTGGTACATGGGCAGCAACCTGAAGCGGACGTGCTACGCCACGAGCCGGGACGGCGTGCGATGGGAAAAGCCGCTCCTGGATGTGGTGCCGGGCACGAACATCCTGCTGGACCAGGAGCGCGACTCGGATACCGTCTGGCTCGACCTCAACGAGAAGGACGCTTCGAAGCGCTACAAGATGTTCACGACCATTCCGCGGCCGGAGGGCGACGGATTCAAACCGGCGATCTACTACTCGGCGGACGGCATCCACTGGGGCAAGCCGCTCATCGTCGGCGGCGGGATCGGCGACCGCACCACGATCTTCTACAATCCGTTCCGCGAGCGATGGGTCTACAGCATCCGCAGCCTCATCGAGCCGTGGGGGCGGTCGCGCCGCTACGCGGAATGTACGGACCTGGTGGAGGGACTGCGGAACATCGGCAAGGATGCGGTGCTCTGGCTGACGGCGGACCGGCTGGACCCGAAAAACCCGCACCCGGCGGGCAAGGACAAGGAGGCCGGCCCGCAGCTCTACAACCTTGACGTGGTGCCGTACGAGAGCCTTCTGATCGGGTTGTTTTCGATCTGGCAGGGCAAGTCGGCGGATGACGCGGAGAAGCGCAACGAGGTGCTCGTCGGCTACACGCGGGACGGCTTCCACTGGGACCGGCCGTGCCGCCGCCCGTTCGCCGGCGTGAACGAGACCGCTGGCGCGTGGAACTGGGCCAACGTGCAGTCCTGCGCGAGCGGTTGTCTGGTGATGGGCGACCGGCTGTACTTTTACGTCAGCGGGCGCGGGCGGTCGGGCGAGCCGGCCTGCACCGGCCTGGCACTCCTGCGTCGCGACGGCTTTGCCTCGATGGACGCAGGCGACCGCGAGGGCACGCTGACCACGCGGCCGCTGACGTTTGCGGGCAAATACCTCTTCGTGAACGCGGACGCGCGCGGCGGTGCGTTGCGCGTCGAGGTGCTCGATCGCGACGGCAGGCCGATCGACGCGTACGGCCGCAGGGTCTGCCAGCCGGTAACGACGGACAGTACGATCCACCCGGTGCAGTGGATGCACGCTCGCGACCTCGGTCCCGTTGCCGGCAAGCCTGTGCGGCTGCGGTTTTACCTTACGAAGGCGAAGCTCTACTCCTTCTGGGTGAGCCCGGATGAGAGCGGCGCCAGCTTCGGGTACGTGGCGGCGGGAGGGCCGGGCTACACCGAGCCGCGCGACACGGTCGGGTTCGCGGCGTACGACGCGGCGCGGGCCACAGAAGGCGCCACCGAGCCGGAGCCCGGCTCTGGGCGTCATTCTTCGGCGGGCGAGTGGGTCTGCGTGACGCCGCATGGTCCCTTCACACCGCGGGACACGGCGGAGGGCTTCGTCTTTCGCGGCAGGATGTGGCTGAGCAACGGGTGGCGGCCGGCGGCGTCGCGCAAGTCGGACGAGGAACTGACACGGGATCTGTGGTGCAGCCCTGACGGAAGGCAATGGATGTGCGTGAGCGAGGCCACGCCCTACGATCCGTACAGCGAGATGGTGGTGTTTCGCGACAAGGTGTGGGCGATCAGGGGCAGCGTCTGGAACTCAACGGACGGCGTGCAATGGAACAAGGTGCTCGACGAGACGCCGTTCGGCGCCCGAGGGTACGGCGAGGCGGTCGTATTTCAGGACCGCATCTGGCAGCTCGGCAGCGGCGAGGATGTCTGGTCCACGGAAGACGGGACGAATTGGACCTGCGCGACGGCACGGGCGGGCTATGACAAGCGAAGCGCGACGGCGGTGGCGGCGTACGGCGGGAAGCTGTGGGTGATGGGCGGTCGGATTGATCGTCCCAACAATCCGCCGGAGCGGGGATACAAGGACGCCACGACCCTGAACGATGTGTGGTGCTCGGCGGACGGTTCGACGTGGACCCGTGTGCTTGAGCACGCGCCGTGGCCGCCGCGGGAGTGGGCCGTCGCTACGCCGTACGCCGGCCGGCTCTGGCTGATCGGCGGGCACGACAACGTAAACAGCACCAACCTCGGCGATGTCTGGACGACGACCGACGGCCGCGAGTGGCGCCGGTTCGACTCGCCGGTGCGCTTCGCGCCCCGCCACGAGGTGACGCCGTACGTCTTCGACGGCAGCCTCTGGGTGGTGGCCGGCAATACGTGGCCGGTAGTCAACGATGTCTGGCGCTTGACCCTGGCCGACGCCGCGACGCGGCCGGATGGCGGATAACCTTCTTCGTCACCGCCGTCGCGCGGATCGACTACCCGCATCGCGGAGGCCGATTGGGTCCGCCGAAGCAGCTCTGAAAGACGGCGAAGTCGGCGAGATCCACGTCGGCATCGCCGTCAAAGTCGGCCGGCGGACAACTCGGTCCCTGCGGCGCCTGGTTCGGACCGTTAAAACATCCCTGGAACATGGCGAAATCGCTCAGGTCCACGTCCCCGTCGCCGTCGAAGTCTGCCGTGGCCGCCAGCACGGTCAGGGTGGCAGTGTTCGACGCGGCCTCTCCGCAGCCGCCGCCGACCACACAACTGTAACCGGCTGCGTCGCCGACGGTGACGCTCGTGACGGTAAGCGTCGGCGTGGCTGTACCGGTGCAGTGGCCGTCGTCGCTGAGAAACACGCCGTTCTTCTGCCATCGATATGAGAGCGTACCGTCGCCCGTGGCCGCGACCGTGAAGACGGCCGTTCCGCCCGCCGAAACCTGCTGCGGCACCGGCTCCTGCGTGATCACCGTGCCGGCCCGGGCGATCACGGCGTAATCGTACGTGCCGTTGGCGATGTTTTCGCCGTTGCAGCCTTGGACGTGCAGATACCATGTACCGGGTGCCGAGGCGATCGTCTCGATCGTCCCGCTCGACCACGCGGGTTCTTCGCCCGTCCACACGCGCGTCGGGTTCTGATCCCACGCCCATCGGTACGACTGAACCGATCCCGCGCCGAAGCCGACGGACGGTGTCCATACCACCGGCGAGTTCGTACACGGCGCGGGGTCGCTCGGCGTGATGCTGGCGGGCCCGGGCGGAATCGACAGGGTCCACTTCCACACGGCAGGGGAGTCGGGTGTTTCCACGCCGTCGCCGTTCCGGGCGCGGGCGACGAAGCGGTATGGTGTATTCGCTGTCAGGGCGGTGCAGACCCACGGCGACTGGCTTTGCGCCCAGCCGGAAGTTGTGCCGGCCGTCGTGTTCAGGGTGAGCAGGCCGGAACTGCCGGTCGTCAGGTTCGAGAAGGTCCCGAGCGGGCTTACGGTGATGCTGGTCGTCGAGACCGCCCCGAGGGCCACGCCGGTGGGAGTCTCGATGAGCGTGTATCGGGTCATTCCGACCGAGGGCCCGGATTCCCCGCACGGCGTGACGGCGTACACCTGCCGGGTGTACGGCGTATTCGGCGCGAGGCCGTTCGTCTCGTTCCACTGCGTTGTGTCCGCGGGGAGGAGCCCCGAGAGGTCCGTTCCCGACGGATTCTTCACCCGGTAGCCGGTCTCAATGGCCAGGTCCGTCCACGACCATCGGATGGAGGCAACGCCGAGGGCCGTGGGTGTGCCGTCGGTCGGCGGCGCGGGGACGACCTGGACATCATCGATCCAGACATAGGCGGACCGGCCCTTATCCGGCGTCTTGGTGGAGCGGCCGCGGAGGAAGAGCGTGACCCAACTGCTCTGCGCGGAGAAGGTATACGACTTCTGAGCCCACGTCAGGCTGGGCGCCGATCCCCACCAGACCGTAGCGCCGTTCGGGTCGATCCCGCCCGTCGGGTCGATGCCAAGCCAGCCCTCTCCGACCTGTTGCGTCGGGGCCTCCGGGCAGTAGCATTTGAACCACGCCGAAGCCGTATACGTTGCACCGGGTGTGGCGCTGAACTGCTGATACACGCCGCCGTCATAGTTGACGTCGTGGGAATACACTTCCTGCGAATGCAAGCCGGCGTGTCTTTCCGCCGTCTCATCCGAGAAGCTGAGGTACGCACCCTCGGTTCCGGCCTTCACGAAGCGGGTCCAGTTGGTGCCCGCGCCGTTTGTGAACCCGTCCTCGAAGCCCGTGTTCTGGAGACAGAGCTGGTTGCAGGATACGACGGTCAGCGTCGCCTCGTCCGATGTCGCACTGCCGCACCCGGCCGTCACCACGCATCGGTATCCGGCCGCGTCGCCGGCGTCGGCGTTCGAGATCGTCAGCGCGGCCGTCGTCACGCCCGAGTAGTGCCCGCCGTTGCTGAGATTCGCGCCGTTCTTCTGCCATTGATAGACCAGCGCGCCGTCGCCGTTCGCGGCGACGTGGAACGTAGCGGTCGCAAGCGAGCAGACGCTTTGCGCCGCCGGGTGTTGTGTGATCTGCGTGGCCGCCTTCAGGGTCAGCGCCGCCGTGTTCGAGATCGTGCTGCCGCTTGCGTTCGATACCACGCAGCGATAGGCGCCCGCGTCCGTGCGGCCGGCGTTCCATACGGTCAGCGCGGGGGTCGTCTCGCCGGAGTAGTGCCCGCCGTCGGTTAGTTTGGCGCCGTTCTTCTGCCACTGGTAGTTGAGCGGCGGATCCCCCGCGGCGGCGACCGTAAACGTTGCCGTCCCGCCCGGACAGATGGACTGTGCGACGGGTTGCTGTGTGACGGCCGGGCCGGCGGGCGCACTGCAGGTGACCGTGACGGCATCAAAGCAGGCGGCCTTGTTCAGCCCCGTTCCGCCGGTCTGCCCGTCCAGCCAGATGGTCATCGCGCTTCCGGTGGCGGTCACCGTGCCGCTGAAGGCTACCCACGTGCTGCTGGTCGTCGTCTGGGGCGGATTCAGGTCGATTGCCGTGGACCAGTCGGTCGAGGCGGTTGGACTGCACTTGACGGTGCAGGTCGCGCTGGCGGAGTTGGTCCGCATCCAACCCGAGATCGTGTACGTCACGCCGGGGATACATCCGGTGATATCCTGCCGGACACCGGCGCCGCCCGCGGAGCTTGTGTTGAGTATCTGTTGGTACTGGGAGCCGCTGCCGGGCGGCGGAGAAGCGGTCTGGATGGACCAGACCGTCGTCGGATTGGGCGCCCGCTGATAGCCGACCCAGCCGAGGCCGACCCCGTTCGTGCTTCCGTCCTCGAAGCTTGCATTCGTGAGATTGCCGCACGCCTGCCCGGTGACCGTCAGCGTCGCGGCGTTCGAGGTGACGCTTCCGTACGAGTTGCTCACCACGCACCGATAGCTCCCGGCGTCGCCGGAACCGGCGCCGGCGATCTGAAGCGCAGGCGTATTGGCTCCCGAGATGCCGCCGCCGTTGCTCAGGTTGGTGCCGTTCTTCTGCCATTGGTAGCTGAACGGGCCGGTGCCCGCGACTGAGACCGCAAAGCAAGCCAGGTTTCCGGTCTGCACCGTAATGTTGTCCGGTTGCATCGTGATCGTGGGAACCGTGTTCAGTGGCGTGCAGTACTCTGCGGCAAACGCGCAGATACCCGGCCGGACCATACTCAGGTACCGGCTCTCGATGTCGGACTTCAGGCTCGGGTTCGTCGTGATGACGACCAGGCGGGTCGCGTTCAGCGTGCCCAGGCACACGAGCAGCTCGTTGCCGGTGAGCAGGGTGCCGACGTCGCTGATCCCGTATGGGGAGACGGCGAATGCAACGGGGGACGACGCGAGCCATGAAGGCAGGGCGATCGTGACGTTTGCGTTCGTGACCGGCGTGAGGTGCGTGCCGGTCGCGTCGTTGTAGAACTGGTCGTTCACCGCGATGAGGATCATGGAATCGACGCCGACCGCGAGCGTCCGGGCCCAGACGCCCGGGCTGGTGGTCAGGGCGGTCGTCACCGGGTGGCCGGTGACCAGGAGCGGCTGGGCCGTCTTGATCTCGTTGCCGATCAGACCGATTTCCTTCCACAGTGCCGTGGCCGCCGCCGTACCCGCATCGAGACCGTTGAAGGGATACCCCTTCTTGTACCACCAGTACGCCATGCCCTTGGCGCCGCCGGCCAGGGCGTAGTACGCCTGGATCCGTTTCGAGGCCGGCGTCGGGAACGGCCAGATATAGCCGAGACTGAGATCCTTGTATTCGCACGAGTACAGGATCATGTGCATTGGATTCGGTTCGGCGGCCGTCGTCGTGGCAATCGCGGCGGCGTATATCGAGGTGGGTTTCGTGTACAGAGGATCCCGCTCCGGATGATACCAGTGGTTGACGGCCATCTCCTGCTCGTAGTACGAATCCATCATCATGACGTCGGCGAGTTGCCCGTAGGCATACCAGCCGTCGGGCTTGAAGTTGCCGTCCAGATTGATGGTGGTCGGCGCGGCCGGATTGATCGCCCGCAGGCTCTCGCCGTATTCGAGCAGGTGCAGACCCAGGATGCCGGTTGTATGGCCCCCGCCGCATGGAATGCGCAGGCCCGTGCCGCACTCAATGTTGCCCTCCTCGATGTCGGGCTCGTCGTCGATGAACCACATCCGCGGATTGGTGCCCCAGGTGTTGCTGTCCTTGACGTAGCCGTAATCGTGCGCCTCCGCGTAGTCGCGGCCCGCAGATGTGCTCATGAAGTCCTGCAACCCGCCGGAGGTGTTCATCACGTAGGCGTTGACGCCGCGACGGTTGCAGTCGTCGATCCACGCGCGGGCGGCGGCCGCATCGTTGTCCGGGATCTCGTGGACGCCCCACGTACCGTAGATGAAGCGGTTCACCCAGGTGCGCAGCGAGCCCGTCGCCGTCTTGCCGTCGGCGTACACGCCCTGGTAGACGTGATACGACATGTTCGCCAGCGGCGTGGCGAATTGCAGGACGGTCGCGGCGAAGTTGACATTTACGTCGCCGACCGTGGTAGCGCTGGCGGTTACGTCGGTGCCATCCATATAGATCGCGACCGGGGCCGCGCCGCCGCTGCGTCGCCAGTGCAGGTACACCTTCGTCCGATCCGCCGAGAATCCGACGCTGGCCAGCACAGGGGCGTCGGCGTTGACGGGGACGGTCGTATTGATCGTCCCGGCCGAGGTGACGACACCGATGCTGACCGGCCGCGTGACCGGAACCGATCGCAGTCGTACCACGACCCGCGCGACGCCGCCGGCCGGGATGGGATTCGGGTCCGCCCTGTACCAGACCGGCTCGCCCGCGTCCAAAATGTCCTGCGGCGGATTGTCCCAGTAAAAGAAGATGCTGTTCGCGTCGTGGAAGTTCGTATTCCGCTTAAGGATCGTCTTGAGGCTGTACCCGGCGAGGGTCACGTCATTGATCGTCACGGATGACCCGCCGGTATTCTTCAGGAACACGTGAACGTTGCAGCCCGTGACCACGGTCCCGCACGACGTCGGGTAGCTGCCGTAGTGGTACCAGCAATTGTATTCCGCATACGGATTATCCTGCTGGTACTGCACGCCGAGCAGCGTGACGGCCGCGTCGGCGGCTGTGCCGCAGGTTCCGACGGCCAGCGCGATTCCCAGTACTGTCCTGAGCGGACGGGACCGGTCAGACGACATCGGATTCCTCCTCGTACCTGTCTCCGCTTCCGAATCGCACCTGTCCATTGCGCTGCGGCAGGTGCCTTACCCTCTTGCATTCCCCGGGGCGCGTGGGTACCCCTCGGATCCGCGCGCGGCGATCGCCCGGTTGGCGTGGCGCGCTCATGGGCACGCGCTCGGCCGGTTCGGCCCCCCGAAACACGCCTGAAACACGGCGAAATCACTCAGGTCCACGTCGCCGTCGCGGTCGAAGTCCACCACGTCGCACTCCGATCGGAAGGCCCGATTGGGACCGGCAAAGCAAAGCTGGAACACGGCGAAGTCGTCCAGGTCCACATCGCCGTCACGGTCAAGATCGGCGGCGGCGAACGTGGGCTCGGTCACGGTGAGCGTCGCTTCGTCGGATATGGCGCTGCCGCAGCCCGCCGTCACCGCGCACCGGTAGCCGGCCGCGTCTTCGGCGTCGGCGTTCGAGATCGTTAGCGTGTCCGTCGTGACGCCCGAGTAGTGGCCTGTGTTGCTCAGGTCTACGCCGTTCTTACGCCACTGGTAGCCGATCACGCCTTCGCCTGTTGCCGTCACGGTGAACACGGCCGTTCCGTGCAGGGGAACCTCCTGCGGGACCGGCTGCACCGTGATGAGCGTGGGGGTTTTCAGGGTGAGCAGGGCCGCGCTGGAGGCAATACCGCCGCAACCGGCGGTCACCACGCACCGGTAGTTGCCGACGTCGGTGCCGTTCGCGCCGGTAACGGTAAGCGTCGCCGTGTTGACACCGGAATAATGCCCGCCATTGCTGAGGTTGGTTTCTTCCTTCTGCCACTGGTACGCCGGGGAGCCGTCGCCCGTGGCGGCGACCGTGAAAACGACCGCTCCGCCGGGGCAGACCTGCTGTGCCGTCGGCTGCTGTGTGATCTGTGTGGGGGCCCGGATCGTCAGGGTCGCCGCGTTCGAGGTGGCGTTCCCGCCGGCGTTCGACACCACGCACCGATAGGCGGCCGCGTCCGTTCCGTCGGTGCCCGTGATCGTCAGCGTCGCGGTGGTCGCTCCGGAGTAATGCCCGCCATTGCTCACGTTCGCGCCGTTCTTCTGCCACTGGTACTGGAGCGGTCCGTCGCCCGCGGCCGCGACCGTGAAGGTTGCCGTCCCGCCCGGACAGACCGACTGAGCGGCGGGCTGTTGCGTGATCGTCGGCGCCGCCGGGCCGACACAGGTCACCGTGATCCCGTCGAACGCCGCCGCCTTGCCGTCCCCGGTGACCACGACGTGCGTCTGGCCGTCCAGGAAGATCGTGATCGACGAGGCTGACGCGACCACCGTGCCGCTGAAACTCACCCAGGCACTGCTCGTGGTGCTCGCCGCCGGGTTCAGGTCGATCGCGCTGTTGTATGAGGTGCTTCCGTCGGGAGCGCACTTGACCGTCGCCCGTCCGCTGGCCGAATTCGTCCGGAACCAGCCCGCAATCGTATAGGTGGCGCCGGGCGTGCATCCCGTCACCACCTGGTAGACGCCGGCGCCGCCGGAGGCAACATAGGAGCTTTGGATCTGCTGGTATTGCAGGCCCTCGGCCGGCGAGGCGGTCTGGATCGTGTACGCGATGAAGGAAGGAACGGTGGGTCGCGAGTAGGCCGTCCAGCCCGCAGCGACGCCGCCTGTGTTGCCGCCTTCGAAGCCCCCGTTGATCAGCATGGGGGTCGAGCACGACGTCACCGTCAGGGACGCTTCGCTCGAAGTGGCCGAGCCGTAACCATTCGTGACGATGCAGCGATAGTTGCCCGCGTCGCCGCTGTCGGCGGCGGAGACCGTCAGCGTCGCCGTCGTGCAGCCGGAGTAATGGCCCCCGTTGCTCAGGTTCACCTGGTTTTTCTGCCACTGGTACGACAGCGGTGGCGTGCCGGAGGCCGCCACCGTGAACACCGCCGTGCCGCCGGGAACCACCGATTGGCTCGACGGCTGCTGGGTGATGGCCGGCGGGCCGGGGGCGGCCAGTGTCAGCGTGGCCGCGTTCGACGTGGCCGTGCCGTAGGGGTTCGTCACCACGCAGCGATAGCTCGCCGCGTCGCCGCTGTCGGCCGACGAAACGGTCAGCGTCGCCGTGGTGCAACCGGAATAGTGGCCCCCGTTGCTGAGGTTGACCTGGTTCTTCTGCCATTGATAGCTCAGCGGACTGCTGCCGGCGGCGACGACCGTGAACGCTGCGGAGCCGCCGGGATCCACGGTCTGATCGACCGGGTGCTGGAGAATGCTCGGGGGGTTGTTCTGCGGCACGCAGTACTCCGGCGCGAAGGCGCAGATGCCGGGCCGAACCTTCTCCTCGTAGCGCTGCTGAATCGTCGCCCGCAACTGGGGATTCGTCGTGATGACGATCATCCGGGTGAGGTTCAACGTGCCCAGACTCACCGTCAGGTTGCCCCCGCTCAGCGATGTGGCGACGTCGTACAGCCCGCTCGGGCGGATCTCGAAGGCCGTAGGCGACGACTGCATCCAGGTCGGCAGCGCCGCCACGACGCTCGCATTGGTCTTGGGGGTGTAATGGCAGCCGGCGGGATCATTGTAGTAGTCGTCGTTGACCGCCAGCAGGATGATCGTGTCGGTACCCGATGCGAGCGCCCTTGCCCACACGCCGGCGCTCGGCGTTAGCGTCATGGCGACGGGATGGCTCGTAACCAGAAGAGGAGAGATGGTCTTGACTTCGTTGCCGAGCAGGCCGACTTCGTACCACATGGCGAGGGCGTCGGGCTCCTTGGTGCCCAGGCCGTTGGGCGTCTTGAACCACCAGTAACTGATCCCCTTGGCACCCGCGGCGAGGGCGTAGTAGAACTCGATCCGCTTCGATTCCCGCGTCGGGTATGGCCAGCCTCCGCTGGCATCGGTCTGCTTGCACGAGTACAGGATCACGTGGGACGGGTTGGGCTCGGCGGCCGTCGTCGTCGCCAGCGAGACCGCGTAGATGTACGTGGCCTTCGCGTAGAGGGGGATCCGCTGAGGGTAGTCGTAGTAGCTGTCCCGCAGTCGCGCCTGATAATAGGGATCGACCTGCAGGCAGTCGACCGCCTGTCCGTAGGAGTAGTAGTTGTCCGGCTTGAGTGTGCCGTCCATGTTCACCGAGGTCGGGATGGTGGATACATACCTTCGCCAGTCCTCGCCCTTCTCGATGTTGAGCATCGCCAGGACGCCGGTATCGTGCCCGCTGCCGCAGGGCAGCTTCAGGCCCGTGCCGCAGTCGAGGTTGTCTTCCTCGGCGTCCGGCTCGTCGTCGAGGAACCACATCCAGGGCTCGAAGCCGACGGGCGCGCTCCACGAGATGGTGCCGAAACCGCGGGCGCGGGCGTACGCCGCTCCCCCGGAGGTGTCGAGGTAGTGCGCGAGAGCGCTGGGCATCTGGTTCTCGACCGCGTTGATGCCGTGGTTCGTGGCTTCGTCGATCCAGGCCCTGGCCCCGTCGTAGTCGCCGTCGGCGATCGGGAAGGTGTACCACGTGGCGTGAATGAACTCGTGGCCCCATGTCCGCAGTGAGGCCGTGGCCGTCTTGCCGTCGGCGTAGACGCCCTGGTACACATGGTACGAACCCTGCGGTAGGGCCGTACCCAACGTCAGCACGGATTCGGCAAAGTTAACGGACGGATCACCGACGGTCGTCGTGTTCGCCGTCACGTCATTGCCGTCCATCCTGATCGTCGTGGGCGCTGCACCGCCGCTGCGGCGCCAGTGCAGATAGACCTTCGTCCGATCCTGCGAGAAGCCCACACTTGCCAACTGCGGTGCCGCCGAATCCACCGGAACCGATGCGGACACCGTGCCGGCGGACGTGACCACGCCGATGCTGACCGGCCGCGTTACCGGTACGTACCGCAGCCGCACCACGGCCTGCGCCACGCCGCCAGGAGGGATCGTGGTCGGGTCGCCCTTGTACCAGACCGGCTCGCCGGCATCGATGATCGCCTGGGGCGGATTGTCCCAATAGAAGTAGATGCTGTTGGCGTTGTGGTAGGTCGCGCTCCTCTTGATGACCGTCTTGAGGCTGTACCCGGCCAGGGTCACGTCGTTGATCGTCACCGACGATGCGCCGTCGTTGCGGAGGTAGACGTGGACGTTCGACCCGCCGACGACCGCGCCGCAGTCGGTGGGGTAATTCCGGTCATGCCAGATGCACTGGTACTCCGTATAAGGGTTGTCCTGCTGGTATTGGACGCCAAGCAGCGTGACCGCTGCATCCGCGACGCCGCAGGAAACGCCCGCCGTCAGCGCCATCACCAGCGCCCGGATCGTTCTGTGAGAACGGCGGTGGGTCATGGAAATCCTCGCTTTCCGTGTTCGTCCGTGCCCGGTCTTATGGGCACCTTGGCTCTCGATTGGGTCCGCTGAAACAGTTCTGGAAGACCGAGAAGTCCGCCAAGTCTACGTCGGCATCGCCGTCGAAGTCCGCCCGGTCGCAACTCGAGTCGCGCGGTGCCCGGTTGGGTCCGTTGAAACAGTATTGGAAGATTCCGAAGTCGCTGATGTCCACATCACCGTCGTCGTCGAGGTCGGCCGGCGTGCCCGCCGTCGCGGTGACCATATAATCGTATGTCCCGTTGGCGACCCCCTCGCCGTTGCAGCCCTGAACGTGCAGGTACCATGTGCCGGGCGCCGTCGGCGTGGTTGTCAGCGTCTCGGCCGACCACTGCGGTTCCGTGCCCGTCCAGGTACAGACGGGGTTCTGGTCCCAGAGGTAGCGGTAGTACTGAATCGTGCCGGCGCCGAATCCGCCGACCGCCGTCCACACGACATCCTCATTGACCCGTGGCGTTGGCTTGTCGGGCGTGATGCTGTTGGCCTCCGGCGGCACCGAGAGCGTCCAGACCGTGACCGCCGGGCAATCGACCGTCTCCACGCCGTCGCCGTTCCGTGCACGGGCGACGAAATCGTACGGCGTGTTGGGGCGGAGGCCGGCGGATGTCCAGGGGACAATCCCGGTCTGCCAGCCGGAGTCGGTACCGGCGGTGGTGTTGGCAACAAGCACGCCGGACCCGGCGACGGCAAGGTTGGAGAACGTCCCGACCGGGCTTGCGACGATGCTGGTTGTGGTGACCGCCCCGATGAGCACGTCTTCGGGCTCTTCGATCAGCGAGTAGGCGGTTTGCCCGGTCGAGGGGTCAGACTCGCCGCAGTCATTGATGGCGTGGATTCGGCGGGTGTACTGCGTGTTCGGCAGGATGCCGGCGGTTTCGAGCCATTGCGTCGTGTCCGCCGGGAGCAGGCCGGACAGGTCCGCACCGCTGCCGTCCCGAACGCGGTAATGGGTCTCGATCGCGAGGTCCGCCCATCGCCACCGGATGCTGGTGGAACTGAGCGCCTGCGGCCCGATATCGACGGGGGCGCCAGGCGCAATCTCGATGTCGTCGATCCACACGTAAGCGGTCTTGTTCTTGTCCGGCGTTTTGGTGGAGCGTCCGCGCAGATACACGGTGATGTAGTCGGCCTGGGCAATGCCC
>CAZMVY010000068.1:0-19371 GCA_964569765.1 uncultured Planctomycetales bacterium | reverse complement strand
TGCTCCCACGTCAGCCGGAGCGAATCGAAGCCCACGGACGGCGTCCGCCCGATCGCGATGATCCACCACCCGAAGACGGCCGTGAAAATGACCAGACCGGGCAGCAGGAACAGCCGCGGGACTTCGCCGATGCGGCGGGTCACAAACAGATACGCGAGCAGCCCCGGCGGCACGAGCAGCAACGGCAGCGGCATGCGGGCGAGCATCGCGACGCCCAGGCACGCGTAGAACGTCGCAAGCCACGCGCGGCGGCCCGGGCGGCTCTGCGAGCGGAGACCGTGTTCGAACGCCAGGACGCTCAGCAGGCACCAGAACATGAGCTGTGCGTCCACCGTAGCGACGTGTGTGTAGTGGAGCGTGCCGGCGGCGCTGGCGAAGAGGATCATCGTGGCGAATGCAACGCGCCGGCCGAACAGGGTCCGGGCCAGCGATCCCAGAGCGAGGAGACAGCCGAACCCGGCCACGGCGGAAGGCAGCCGCAGGCTCAGGGCGTCCAGCCGACCGAGGAGCCGCCACGACAAGGCGGCCATCCAATACGCCAGCGGGGGTCTTGCCGGCTGCGGCTCGTCGGAGAATCGCGGGACGAGCCAGTTGTCGGTAGCATCCATCTCGCGTGTCGTCTGGCCCACGAGACACTCCGCCGCGCTCAGGGGCAGGTCCTGGGCGAGGCGGAACAGGAACATCCCCCCCGCCACGAGCGTCGCGAGGACCAGGTGAACGGCGCGCGGCTTCCAGCCGGACGAGGAAAGCGGCGAATCGGCGATCGGATCGGGCTCAGGCATCAGTCCTCGGGTACCTCGGCGGCCAAACCGTTTTGCAGAGTGCCGTTATCCGCGACCACGCCGCGGCGGTCGTCCCTGTGCGCGAGGGCCTCTCTCCGGCGGCGGTAGACCAGCATCAGGTTTCGCACATAGATGGCACAGGCCAGCACCTGTCCCGCGACAAATACGCTGTCCTTCGCGCGGAATCCGCGGACGGTGTAAATGAGGATCGCCACGCTTCCCGCGATCGAGATGTACCAGAACGCAACGGGTATGGTGACGCGTTTGCGCTTCTCGCTGGCGTACCACTGTACGGCGAATCGCATGAAGAAGAGGAACTGCGCACCGAATCCGAAGACGATCCAGCCGTTCGGAATCCATCGCCAGATGTCCGAGCGTGCGCGGCGGTAGGGAAACAACTCATCGCCGACGGCCTGCGGCTGGGTTTCGTAGTACGGCTTCGGCAGCCGTGACGCCACGCGATCCGCCGACGGCGCGGCGAGGCGTGCCGACGAGGGGAGCGTGTCGCCCCATTGCTCGGGCGTGAGCCATTGCAGGCCGCCCCGGGCGAGCGTGACGAACAGGCGTCGATCCGGCAGCAGCGCGAGGCCGTTCATGCCGACGCGCGGGAACTGGCGGAACCCCAGTATGCGGCCGTCGAGACTTACGAAGAGCAACTCGCGACGTTTGGCGCTCAGGACGAGCAGGCTGCGCGTCGTCGCGTCGTAGGTGACATCGGAAAGATCGTTCGTGCCCAGGTCGTACCGGTTTACGAACCGGGCGCGGATCGGCTCCGCGGCGGTCGCCGGTATGCCCTCGCGCTCGCGCAGGGGGAGTTCCACCTCGATGAGGCCGAGCGAGTCATCGCCGTGCGTCAGGATGAAATGCCCCGTCCGTTCGCTGCCGACGGGAGGGAGGAAGCAGATGCCCGTGAGGCCCTTGCCCGGGGCGACGGCGTCGCGCGACGCGGCGTCGAGCACGTCTCTCATCGGCACCTCAAAGGTGCGGCGGACCTCAGCGGGGTCGCGGTCGATATCGATCTCGTAGATGAGTGGCGGTCCCGCGTCCGTGACGTACAGCCAGCCGGTCCGCGGATCGACGGTTACGCCTTCCAGGTCACGCCCCGTGGCGAAGGAGGCCAGTTGACGCCGCCGGCCGGTCAGATCGAACTCGCCGATGTCCCCGTGCTGATCCACGACGAACACGGTCTCGTGCTCCGGGTGGTAGGTGGCGCCGGCGGGGCGCGGCAAAGCGAGCGCTTGGGCGCCAGGGAGCTTGGCCGGCACAGTGCGCGGAGGGGCCAGCGCAGCGCCGATGGCCACGGCCGCTGCGAGGGCGGCTACGCTGATCGCAAAAGGCAGCACTCTGAATCGTGCAGGCAAGAATCCGCTCACAGCAAGACGGCCGCTCCCGCTCGGCCGGATACGGTTGCCGACCGACGCGGATTATACGCCGCCCCCTTGCACACGACCAGACCGCGAAAGAAGCGGCCAAGGGGGCTGTTCGGCGCGGCACTTGGCCGCCGGAGCGCAGCGGCTTGAGTTACGGATACGCGCACACCCGCCCGGCGTCGCCGGCGTACCACCGGTGCATTCCGTATGTCGCCCCCCGCGTTCACACGCCCCGGCCTTCGCCGGTTCCGGCCGTTGCGTCGCCTTGATCGGCGGCGGAACCGATTCCCCCGGCCTGGTCACTCCTCCTCGCCCCAGACCTTCGGAACCTTAAAGTCTCGGGGCATCGATCCGCCTCGGCCCTTGGGAGGCACGGCGGCCTTCGCGTAGGCATCGAGACGCGAATGGAGTTCCTTGACCTTTTCCGGGTTTTCGTTCGCGAGGTTCGTTTTCTCGTACGGATCCCTGGCGATGTTGAACAACTCGATGCTCGGCGACGGCGAATCCTCGGCGCCGCGGGCGGCGCGCGGCGCATTCACGACAAGCTTCCAGTCGCCGCAACGGATCGCCCCGTTGTCGGGCGTCACGTTGTGCAGGATTTCGGTACGCGGCGAGGGCTTACCTTCGGCCATCGTCGGCCAGGCATCGCGTCCGTCGAGCGGCAGCGGGGCTTCCAGGGAGGCCCCGGCGAGCTTAAGCAGCGTCGGATGCCAGTCGACGATATGCAGCATTTCGTTGACGACCGTGCCGGGCCGGATTCGGCCGGGCCAGACGGCGAAGGCCGGCACCCGCACGCCGCCTTCGTAGACCGTTCCCTTGCCGGCGCGGAGCGGGCCGTTGTTTGCGCCGAGAGGCAGCGGCCCGCCGTTGTCGCTGGAGAAGAGGATCAGCGTGTTCTCTCGCATGCCGCGCTTCTCCAGGGCCTCCAGGACGCGACCGATGGCGTCGTCCATACAGGTGGTCATGGCGGCGTATGTGCGCCGGTTCCGGTCCGTGATGGATGCGTAACGTTCGAGATATTCCGGCGGGGCCTGGAGTGGGGCGTGCGGCGAGTTGAACGCCAGATACAGGAATAGCGGCTGCTTCACGTCGTGCTCCTCGATGATGCGGACGGCCTCGCGGGCGATCAGATTCGTCGAGTAGCCCTCTTCGCGGAGGGCCTTCTCGTTGCGGTGCCAGTCGAGGCCGCCGTCGCGTTCGTGCGTGAAGTAGTCGATCGCCCCGCCGTACATGCCGTATTGCCAGTCGAACCCGCGCTGCAGCGGCCGATACGGCTTCTCGTAGCAGCCGAGGTGCCACTTGCCGGTGATTGCGGTCCGGTAGCCGGCGGCCTTGAGGGCTTGTGGCAGCATCCGCTCCTCGAGCGACAGCCCGTACTCCGACCACGGCCGGATCACGCCGACTTGCAGGCCGTAGCGGATCGGATACCGCCCGGTCATGAGGCTCGCCCGCGTGGGTGTGCAGACCGGCTGGACGTAGAACTGCTCGAGTCGCACGCCGGCGGCAGCGAGTCTGTCGAGGACCGGGGTGCGGATTTCGCTGCCGTGATAGCCGACGTCCTTCCACCCCAGGTCGTCCGCCAGTATGACGAGGATGTGGGGACGAGCCGGGGGTTTCGGGTCGGCTGCCTGAGCCTTCGATGCCGTCAGGAAGGTCGCTGAGAGTGCGATTGCCGCCGCCGTCAGGTGTTTCATGGGGCCTCCTCCGAGTCTTCGGTTCGCGAATCTCGCGCCCGGATTGTGCACGAAGTGCGACGGAATGAAAAGCCGGCCGCAACGCCTTTTCCGCGGGAGCCGGAGGACATATAATACAATCGTTGATCCTTTCGCCGCGGGGTCAGCGGCTTCGCGGCTGCGCGGTCGGCCGTGGGGCATTCAGCGGCGTGGAAGGAGCCAGCCTATGTCTTCACGGAAGATCGCGTCCTCGCGCCCGAAGGGCTCCGAATCCAGCCGGCGAACCGCCAGGGCAGATACGAAGGTTTCCGCGGCCTCGTCCGCCGCCAAGGCGAAGCGCGGCGGCGCGGCGCCGATTTCTCACGCCCCCGGTACGCCTGCGGACGTCCTGGCTCGGGCAGAGGCCGATATCGCCGCCGCCGTCGATTCCCTGAACAAACAGATGAGCACGGCCATGGCCACGATCACCGAATTGGCGGTTGCCCAGCGCGGGCGGGGGGAGGCGGTTATCCGCACGGCCCCGCTTGATCGCGCAACGGCCACCTTCCAGCGGCTGATCGCGGAAGTCGTGGACGAGAAGCTTGCCGAGATGTTGCCGCCGCTGATCTCGTTGCGTAACGAGATGGACCAGCGGGCAAACGGCCGGGGGTCGTCGGATGGCACGGAGGAAGAGTTCTGCCGGCGCGGGCTTGCCGCGCTCGATCAGATCCTCGCCAGCGCCGAGGTCCGCCGTTATGACGCCCGCGTCGGCGAGGCGTTCGATCCGGTGATTCACCTGGCGGTGGGAGAGACGAACCGCGCGGACCTCGCGAACGGGACGGTGGCCGAATCGCTCCAGCCGGGCTTCCGTTCCTCGCGGGGCAAGGTGATCGTCCCCGCCCGGGTCAAGGTCAACAGGAGGTGAGACCATGGCCCGCCTGGGCATTGATTTCGGTACGACCAACACGGTTGCCATGATCCACGACCGCGGCATGTTCTCGGTCGTGCTTCACGCCACGCGGACCCGAGCCGGCACGGTGGTACAGGAGGTGTATCCGTCCGCGATCCTCATCGACAAGGCGAGTGGGCGGCGATGGTTCGGCGTGGAGGCCGATCGTCGCTTCGGCCAGACGGGGCCGAGCAGCGACCATGTTTTCATCCCCTCACTGAAGCGGCAGTTGCGCGGCTATTCGGAAGGCCGCCGTGTGGCAGCGGCCGAAGGCGTCGCGGGCCACCAGCCCGGGCTGGACCTCGCCGATCTGTTCACGGGTTTTCTGAAGTCGCTCGCCGAGTCGATTCGCCAGTCTCAGACGCTCGACGCGGGCGAGCCGCTTGAGGCGGTGATCACCTGGCCGGCGAACGCCAACGGGGCGCAGCGGCATATTACGCGCAGGTGCTTCCGTGAGGCGGGCTTCGAGGTGCTCGACACATTAAACGAGCCGACGGCCTCGGCCATCGAGCTTGCCGATTGTCTTACGGCCGGGCGGGGTTCGGAGCGGAAACGAAGGCCCTCGGCGGTGGCCGTGTTCGACCTGGGCGGGGGCACGTTCGACGCCTCCGTCGTGTGGATCGACGGCAACGATTTTCATGTGCTCGCCTCCGCCGGCATCGGGGACCTGGGCGGCGACGACTTCGACCGGCTGCTGCTGGATCTGTTCCTGCGGAAGCTTCAGATCCAGGCCGAGGAGATCGGGCCGCTCACGCGGCACGCGCTTCTGCGCCAGGCCCGTTCGCAGAAGGAGACGATCTCCGCCGGCGTGGCCCGGAGCCTCTTTCTGAACCCGCAGGATTTCGGTCTGGAGGGGCGGCCGGTGATGATCCCCGTGAGCGCGTTCTACGAGCGTGTCCGGCCGCTGCTGCGGCCGGCGATCGAGACGCTCGGCCGCGTGATCGAGGCGGCGGCGGCGAAGGAGCCGCGCATCCGTGCGGATGCGGGCCTGACGCTCTATCTCGTGGGCGGCTCGTCGAAGCTGCCGCTCGTGGCGGAGATGGTATCGGAGGCGTTTCCCAAGGGGCGCGTCATTCTCACCGACAAGCCGTTTACCTCCGTTGCGATGGGCGCGGCGATCTGCGCCACGGAGCGCGTCAGCTACCGCGATGTCTTCGCAAGGCACTTCGGGCTGATCCGGCTGCGCGATCACGGCCGGGCGGAGACCTTCGACACGATCTTCCCCGCCGGCACGCCGATTCCTCGCAAGGGCGAACCGGCGCTGGAGAAGGTGGCGTGGTACCATCCGCATCACAACGTGGGTCACCTGCGGTACCTGGAGTGTACGTCGATCGGGCCGGACGGCCTGCCGGACGGCGACGTCCGCACCTGGTCGGACATTCTCTTTCCGTACGATCCGCAACTGCCGCTGACGGCGTCGCTCTCGCGCGCGGAGATCGTCGCCACGGACCGCTTCGCGAACGAAGCGGTGTGCGAGGTGTACCGCTGCGACTCGGACGGCGTCATCACGGTGGAATTGCGCCGGCCGTCGCAGTTCGACGCACGGACGTACGAAATCTTTCGCGATTGACGGGAATGGGGGACGGGCACATCCCTCGCCCGCGAGATCGCGTCACCCGGCGGGGGCCCCGGATGCGTGGGGAAAACTCGCGACGCTCGGTGCCCGCCTATGGGCGGACGGCTCTTCCGTCGGCGGCGCCGCCGGGGGCAGGTGGCGGTACCAGAGGAAATACAGCGCAATCAGGCTGGCGGCGAACACCGGGAACGTGATCGCGAAGTCGCGCCATGCGCCGATGATCATCTGCATCGGCCAGAGGAACAGGGTGACCTGCCAGAGCAGCGCAAAGGGCAGACTGACGATGTCGTGGAAGTGTTCCTTTCTTATCGCGCCGAGCGCCTCGGGCGAGACGGCGTTGCGGAGCGGGCCCCAGAATCCGAACGGTCGGGTCGTGCGATAGAAGTTTTCGAGTATTCTCCGGTCCGTCGGCGGCGTCAGGTACGTGCCGAGGATGGTGCCGGCCAGGGCGATCGCCGTGACGATGCAGAACTTCTCGATGGGGCCGAGGTCGGGATAGAGCGCCCGCTGCACGAGGGCGGCTACGAGGCCCACCGCCGTCCCGATCACCACGCCGCCTGCGTTGAAGCGCCACCAGTACAGGCGGAACATGGTGGGCAGCGTGATGCCGGACAGCAGGCCCATGATGATCCAGTCCCAGATGTCGTTGATGCTCCGGACCGTGTAGGCCATCAGGAAGCTGCAGACGGTGATGAAGATGCCGAAGGCGTAGCTGGCGTAGATGAGTTCCTTCGTCCCGGCGCTTCGGCGGACGAACCCCTGATAGAGGTCGCGCGTAAACTGGGCCGTCGCGAGGTTCACCGTGGGCGAGAAGGTGGACATCGCTGCCGCCAGCAGGGCCACGATGAACAACCCGCGCAGCCCCGGGCTGATCTCGAACAGCAGCACCGCCGGGAGGATGCGCTCCGGGTTCACCGTGCCGTGATAGCTGACGAGGTAGAGCTTCGTATTCCACTGCTCGCCGAGAATGACCCTGAGCTTTTCCGCCAGGGCCGGGTGTTTGCCGTTGATGATGTCCGCGGTGCGTTCCTCCCACATCTCCGGCCGGATGGCGGCCTGGAGCGTCGCGGGGTCTGTGAGGGCTTCGGGCCGGCCGCCCGAGGTCTGGGCGGCGAAGTGCTGCTTGATCGTCGTCGTGGCCTCCGTCAGCACCCGCTGGTCGGGGAATTGCCGGTGCACCAGGAACAGGCCGAGGGCGGCGAAGCTGATCATCATCGGCCAGCGGAACATCATCAGCCATGTCCAGAAGAAGCTCAGGATGCCGCACTCGCGTTCATTGCGGGCGCCGAAGTAGCGGCTGTCGGCCCCGCTGCCCAGGCCGACGATCACGGTGCGCAGCAGATAGAAAAACGTCACAAAGAGCAGCGGCTGGAACTCCTCGTACCCCTTGAAGACCTGGGCGCGGACGTGCGGCACGGAACTCATCCACTGCGCGTTGCCGGTCACCTGCGCGGCCAGGGCACTGAGGTCGCCGGGGTAACCGGCGATCCGCCCGACGGCGACGACGCAGACCACCACGACCGCCGCCAGGATGATGAAACACTGGAAGATGTCGGTATACACCACGCCGTAGAAGCCGGAGATCACCGTGTAGGCGATGGTGACGGCAACCATGACGACCGCGCACCATGCCGGCGGAAAGGGCATGAACATGTTGAGAAAAAGTCCTGCTCCCTTGATGAGGTAGGCCAGCATGCCGATCATGAAGACGATCGTGGCCACCGCCGTAATGGCGCGGGCGGCCTGGGCGCCGGCGCCTTCGCCGAAGCGGTAGATGTTCCATTCGGCGCCCGTCATGCAGTTCGACCGTCGGTGCCACTTGCCCGTCCAGAGCATCTGGAAGGCCAGGACCAGGCACGCGCCGCCGCGGAACTCCACATACAGCCCGCGCGGCCCCAGCATGTAGAGGAACGAGACGATGACCATGGTGCCGGTCATGTCGATGAAGTTGCCCATGCCGGAGATGCCCAGCATCCACCAGGGCAGCTTCTTTCCGCCGAGGAAGTAATCCTCCATGCTGCGGGAGGCGCGTCGTTTCAGCTCGAAGCCCATCACGAGCAGGACGGCGAAGTACAGAATCATGACCGCGTAGTCCGCGGCGTTGAGGTATTGCAAGATGCTCCTCCTCGCTGCGCAGTCGGGTTCAGGATGCGTCGGGCCGCTTGCGGCCGGTTCGCAGCGGGTGAATGTTCGCACCGCCTCCGGGCGGCGTCAATCGGCGGGGCCGAAGTCGTCGAGGGGTGGGGCCGTGACAGCATCGGCGGGAACGGAGAACGCGCGGGTGCCATGCCCAAGCTCGCCTTCAGGCGGGCGCGGGCATGATGAACCCGGGTTGGGCCGCGCTCTACATGCCCGCGCCCCGGTAAACCGGGGACTTGGGCATGGCACCCAACGCCGCGGGAATTGTCACGCACCCTCGAGGGGTCTTGTCACCGGGATTTCAGGGATTGGATCCGTTCCGCCAGCCGATACCGGACGGCTTCCGGCAGGTCCGGGATCCGAAGTGCCTGGTGATAAACATCCGCCGCGTCGTTCGTACGTCCCAGTCCCTCGTAGATGTCGGCCAGCAGGGCGTACACGTCGAGATCGGAAACGCCCCGTTTGATCGCTTCCTGGAGCACGTCGATCGCCCGGTCGGTCTCGCCCCTGCGGCGCAGGTAGAACGCGTAGGTGTAGGCGTACTTCGGCTCCTGCGGGCGCAGCTCGAACGCCTTGCCGCACCAGTCGACGGCCTCATCGGGATGTTTCTCAGCCAGCATGACGCCGAGGTTGTACGCCGCGACGGCCGACCGGGGCTCCGCCTTGAATGCCGCACGCAGCGCGGGCTCTGCTTCGTCCATCCGCCCGAGCTCGGCGAGCAACAGGCCGAGGTTCAGGTTGGCGGCGGCGTTGTGCGGATCCTGTTTCAGGGCCTGGCGCAGGGCCTGCTCGGCCTTTTCATTCTGCCCCGTGGCGTTGTACGCGAGCGAGATGTTGACCAGCGGCGGGATGCTCTCGGGTTGCAGCTTCACCGCCGTCTCGAACGACGCGATGGCCCGGTCGAACTCGCGCCGGCACATGAAGAAGTTGCCGAGGTTGTAGTGCGAGGCGTGATCGTCGGGCCGGGCCGTCATCACCTGGAGGAACTCGGCCGTGGCCCTGTCGAGATCCTTTCGATCGGCGTCCGTCACCATCTCCGCCGGCAAAGCCGCCAGGGATCCCGCCGCGCGCACGCGTACCAGCCGGTACTCATCCCGCGTGGCGTTCAAGAGGGCTTCGACCGCGTCGGACGTCCAACGGCCGTTCATCGCTTCGGCGGCGCTCGCCCGGACGAGGGGCGAAGGGTCCTTCATCGCTGTCAGCATCGCTGGCCACTTGCGCTCATCGTCGCAGTTGCGGAGCAGGCGGATAAGCGAGTTGGCAAAGACCTCGTCCCGGTCTTTGCTGCCGAGGTACGCCAGCATCTCGGGCAGCTTCGACCAGTCTTCCTTGCGGGCTGCTTCGATCAGGCCGGCCTGCCGCAGCACCGGCGCCTGGTAGTCCTGCGCGTGCCACTCGCGGACGTACTTGTCCGACCACGCCGCATCCTTGTCCGCGTGGCAGAGGTTGCATGCGTTGGGCGACTTGAACGTCAGGCTCGCGGCCGGCGTCGGCGGTCGCATGGAGTGGTCGCTCCGCCGCATCCGCGCGAACTCCGTCATCGGCATGTGGCACGCGACGCACCGGTTTCCCTCGCTGCCGGTCTTGTGGTGCGTGTGCGCGGGTGCGTTCTCGACCCGCTCCTTGTGGCACGGCAGGCACGCGCGGTTGGTCTCTTCGCCCGGGAACCGGTACCGGCCGCTCGATGTGTGACAATGGACACAGTCGATCTGCCCGGACTTTGCGCACGGGCTCATCCGCCACGTGGTGTACGTGTAGTTCTCGCCGAGGTCCCGCCCGTCGGGGTAGAAGTCCGGGTCTTCCAGCGTGACGAGGTCGTAGTGATCGAAATACCGGTCGCCGGGCCGGAAGTTCGTCGTCATCACGACCATCTTCGCATGGCAGGGGGCGCAAAGGGTGTTGTTCTGCTCGTGGGTGAAGGGCTTCGTGCTGATGAGCCGCAGGTCCTTCGGGGGCTGCCCGGGCGGGGCCGCACGGAACACGCGGACGTGCTCGCCCCCGGGGCCGTGGCAGGTCTCGCAGTTGATCCCCGGTTCGGTCCAGGTCGTCCGGTACGTATCGCTCGCGAGGTCATAGTTGGTCGAGAGCTGGCTGACGTGGCATCCGTAGCACGAGGTGTTGAATGTCAGTTGGCGGTCTCGCCAATCGAGCGGTTCATCGCGGCGGTCGCCGAAATGGCGGACGGCGCTGGCCGTTGTGTCGAACCATGCCTTCCGGCGGACGTCATACGCCACGGGCAGGACCTGTAGACGCCCGCGATCAAGGGGCGTCAGAAAGTAGTATACGTTCTTGCCGCCCATGACGTGCTCGATCGGGTACCGCTTCTCCCCGTCGGGGCCCGATTCGATCACCTCGCGACGGCCGTCCTCAATGTCGGCGCGGTAGCGGACCTTGCCGATTGGGAGGGCTTCTTTCTGCGGCGTAAGCTTCGTTCGGGCCAGCTCGTCGCGGAATGGCTGCATCGCAAGCCCGTGAAACGACGTTGCCCACTTCTGGTAGAACGGCTCATGGCAGCTCCGGCAGCTCGATGATCCGTAGATGTCGGATGCGGGGCGGGCGGCCGGGACCGCCGGGGCGGTGGCCGCCGTCTGCGCCTCCGCGGCGCCGGCGAAGGCGGCGAGAGACATTACACAAGCCGCAACGGAGATTCCCGCATACGTTCGCATGGTCGCTTTCTCGTTCACACAAACCGCCGGGCCACGCGCGAGGTACCGGGCAGCCATCCCGACGGTGCTATATACCGCGCCGGCGGCGCGGATGCACGCCGCCCGGAAACACGTGCGCTATGAAAACCGGACGCGCTCCGTAGGCCAATTGCCCGCCGCCGCCTCACGGAGTTGCTCAATCGGGATCGGCGCGGTCTGATACGGACGGCCGGAGGCGATCGTGGGACACGTACGGCTTACAGGCTTTATGCATCGCGTATCGTGCGGGCACGCCGGGATACCTCACGCAAGCAGCAATGCGCGAGCGCGGTTGCCGGGGGACATGATGTCTTCACCGAAAGCGGCGCCGGCGCGGGCCCTGCGGCAGAACGGGCCGAGGCGGCTTGTGCTGGTGTCCCTGGCGTTTGTCGTCGCAATCAGTCTTGCGGGCTGCGGCTCCGCTGCTACCCGCGGCCTGGACTTTCGGCTGCCGGCCGGCAGTCGGGAACGCGGGGCCGTCGTGTTCCTGGTGGACGGCGTCAACGCAGAGATCTTCGAGACGCTGCTCGACGCCGGCGAACTGCCCGCCTTTCGCAAGTACTTCGTTGATCGCGGGCTTTACGTTCGCCGCGCCGTCGGCAGCATCCCATCGGTCACGCTCGTCAACCAGACCTGCATCGTTACGGGTCGGTTTGCCGGCCACCACGGGATCGTGGGCAACAGGTGGTTCGACCGCAACCGGCTCATCTTCCGCAACTACGCCCTGATCGCCCAGAAGAATCTGCTCGATTCCGACCACCAGGCGATCACGATCTTCGAGTACCTCCCCGACGCGCTCACGTGTTCCCTGTTCTTCCAGTCGCACCGGGGCGCCACGAAGTGGACGGAAAACTTCTTGTCCGCCGGCCCGCCGTTCTTCTTCGGCTGGTACGGGTTCATCGACGAGTTGACGCTCTCCCGTTTCGAGATCGTCGCGGATCTCTCGCGCCGCTACCGGCAGTTCGCCGGCCTCACGCTGGTCTACCTGCTCAACGCCGATTTCCAGGCCTACGAGCACGGAGCCAGCTCGCCGCAGTACCGGCAAGCCCTGCGGCACGTGGATCGGGGCGTGGGGGGCGTTCTGGGCGACATCGAGCGGGCTGGTCTGCTCGACAAGATCCACATCGCCCTCGTCTCCGACCACGGCCACTGGGATGTCACGCGCCACTGCGATCTCGTCCGGCTCCTCCGCGAGCAGGCCGGCCTGAGCACGGCGCGCGATTCCGTCTCGGACGACGTCCCGTTCGAGGCCAGGCTCGCGACCTTCGATCGGTACGCGGGCGTCTTGTTCTGCAACGGCGACCGGTACGCCGGCCTCTACCTCCGCAAGCCGCACCGCGAGGGCCCCGCGAGCGGCAGGTGGCATCCGTGGCTGATCCGGCCGTCGATGGACGAACTGCGGAACTACCCGGCCGGCACAAAGACCGTCGATCTCCCCTCGCTCGTGGCCTCGCAGGAGGCGGTGGGCGCCGTCTGCTTCGCGCCCGGGCCCGATTGTGCCCGCGTGCAGACGAAGGCCGGCGAGGTGGAGTTCCACCAGGTCGGCGGCCCGGGTGCGCCGATCCGCTTCCGCGTGATCCGAGGCACGGACCCGCTGGGTTGGCGGGGCAGGGTCCCGGACGATGTCCTCGGCGGTAAGCCGCTCGGCCCGCGCGAATGGCTCTCGGTTACCAGCGCGACGGAGTATCCCGATCTCCCGGCGCAAATTGTGGCGTATTTTCGGGCCGAGCGCGCGGCGGACCTCGCCATCTTCGCCACCGTGGGCTGGGACTTCGGCACCACGCATCGTTCCGGCCACGGCGGCCTGCGCGGCGTCGATATGCGGGTCCCGCTCCTGCTGGCCGGGCCGGGCGTGCGGCACGAGCGGCGCGACACCGACGTGCGAACGGTCGATCTGATGCCCACGCTTCTGATGCTGCTGGGGCGTCCGGTGCCACCGGGGCTTGACGGTGAGAGCCTGCTTTCGCAACCGGACCCAGGCGATGTCCGTTGAATGGCCGGCATGCACAGCGCCAGGCCGGTCGCCGTGGGCCGTGCCTGGCGGCTTTATCGGGGCGGTTCGGTGGAGACCGGGAGATGCGTTCCGTTCGCATGACCGCGCTTCGGGAGGCGCGCAGACGCACGACGTTCAGGTTGCCCCCGATGTGCGTTTGACGGCGGCCCCCTGCGCGACTACCATCGTTCAACCAATGGGATTTGTCCCTGCCCTTTTTGTGTCCGGGCTTGCTCAGGCTCCGACATCTCCGATTGGCAGCAAAGGTGCGAAACGTTCTTGCGGATGAGCATGTGCGCCGGCGGGCCGTGCAGGCCGGTTTTGGTGGCCTGCGACCGACGGGAGGCGCGGACAGCCGGCCGGGTGTGAATCGCGCGTTGTGAAGTGCGTGCGGAATCATCCGGGCGTTCGGGATGGGGCCTCCCGCGGAAGCGCGCTCGGACGCTGTCAACCATACAGGTGGAGACTCTTATGGGACGAAACGTAAGACCCTCGGTTCTCAAACGTGATCGCGAACGGAGGAAGGCGGAAAAAGCGGCCCGGAAGCGCGAGCGCCGCGAGCATCGCCGGAATGCGGCGCCGCCGCTTGATTCCCCGCCGCTGGTTGAGGAAGGCGGGAACCCTCCGACGCCCGCAGCGCCTCTGCCGTCCGATTGACCGTCGCTGCTGCGGAGGCAGCCGCGCAAAGCAGAAAACGTCGCACAGGCACGGCCGAGACGTTCGTGACGCATGGGCGAGGGCACTGCCGGCCCATAAGTCGCCGACTGAAAGCGGCACCGTCGCCGCCTCGGCGGGTGGGCGAAGCCCGTGCTACGGCCGGGTGTGCGGCGCTTTCCTGTACGCGTACACCATGTACGCCAATTCCCCGACGGCGGCCTTGCCGTCGGTAGCGAGGACGCTCACGAAGTGCTCTTGCACCTCACGTGCGACGATCGCCGAGTCGGCCCGGCGTCTAATCCACCGGTCGCCCTTTTCCTTGACCTTGTGCTGATCAAAAAGGGCGGCCCGGGAATCGTTGCTGGTGCCGACATACCAGGTACCCGGCTCACCGCCGCGTTTGCGGATGTGAGTCGTGATCTCCTCGATAATCTGCTGCTTCGACTTTGTCATGACGGACCTCCTGCGAGCGGCCTGTGAGGGAAAAGAGAGAAGGCCACGTCTGGTTCGTGGCCTTCTCCTGCGTACGCGTCAGACGGTTCAGTAGCGTCTGCCGCCGCCGTAGCCGCCGCGGCCGCCTCGGCCGCCGCCACCACCGCCACCGCCGCCACCGCCGCGATTCTCACGCGGCTTGGCCTCGTTGACGGTAAGGGCACGCCCGCCGTGGTCCTTGCCGTTCAGCGCGGAAATGGCGGCCTGGGCCTCCTGATCCGAGCTCATCTCGACGAACCCGAATCCCTTGCTGCGGCCGGTCATGCGGTCGCTGATGACCTCGGCACTGTCCACCGTGCCGTGCGCCGAGAACAACTGCTCCAGATCGGAGCTGCTGACCTCATAACTCAGGTTTCCGACATATAACTTCTTGCCCATCGTAGGATCTCCTTTGCGAGGGCCTTATGACCCGCGTTTTGCTTTCCGGGTCACGTGTGAAAGGGGCCTGCGTTTCGGCCCAGAAAGGCAGGAAGGGCGAATGAGGAGGCGTTGCGGACCTTCTTAGGGGTGTCGCATACCCGGCTCGTTCGACGAACCAACCGCAAAGCAGTATACGCGAAGCGAGGCCCCGTGTACAGGGGGCACTTGGGCGGCACGACGGCACCCGGACCCGCCTGCCCGGCCGCGAGAGAGTGAGCCGCTCCGCCACGTGGCTGCCCCGGCGGCGGGCCGAGTCGGCTCTGCGGAGCCGAGTCTTCGCGCCCTGCGGCCGCCTTTGGCGAAGCCGCGCTTGCCGCGATAGCATAGGCCGCCGGTTCGGTCGGCCGACCCGCGGCGACGACCATGGAACGCGCCGATGCAACCACCCGGGACGCGATTATGACCGTTGTGGAGGACCTCATCGCCGCGCCGCGCGTGCGCGAGGCGTACAACGCCCGCTACGTGTGGGCCATCTCGCTCGTGGCGGCGCTCGGCGGCCTGCTGTTCGGCTACGACTGGGTCGTGATCGGCGGGGCCAAGCCGTTCTTCGAGCGGTATTTCCACCTCGCCGACGCCTCGCTTAAGGGCTGGGCGAACAGTTGCGCCCTGATCGGCTGCCTCGTCGGCGCGATCGTCGCCGGGGCACTGAGCGACCGCTTCGGTCGCAAGCGCCTCCTGATCGCCGCGGCCATGCTCTTCGCCGTGACCTCTCTCGGCAACGCCCTCGCGCCCAGCTTCGCGATCTTCGTGGCCTGGCGGATGCTCGGCGGCGTCGCCATCGGCCTCGCGTCGAATCTCTCGCCGATGTACATCGCCGAGGTCGCCCCCGCGAGCGCCCGCGGCCGCCTCGTCTCGATGAACCAGTTGACCATCGTCATTGGCATCCTCCTCGCACAATTCGTCAACTGGTTCCTCGTGCGGCATCTGCCCGAGAACGCCTCAGACGAGTTCATCATCAACTCGTGGTACGGCCGGCAGGGCTGGCGCTGGATGTTCGCGATGACAGCGGCGCCGTCGCTGCTATTCCTGCTCGGCATGCTCTTCGTGCCGGAGAGCCCGCGGTGGCTGGCGAGGAACGGCCAGCGGGAGCGCTCCCGCGCGGTGCTCGAGGGCATCGGCGACGCGTCGTATGCGGAGGCGGCGCTGACCGACATCGAGGCGACGCTCGCGAACGAGACGCCGAATGTGGACATCCGCCGGCTGTTCGAGCCGAGGATGCGTCGGGTGCTGGCCTTGGGTGTCGCGCTGGCCGTGTTTCAGCAATGGTGCGGCATCAATGTCATCTTCAACTATGCCGAGGATATCTTCCGCGCGGCGGGCTATGACATCTCCAGCGTGCTGAAGAACATCGCGTGGACGGGCTCGGTCAACCTCGCATTCACGTTCGTCGCTCTGGGAGCAGTGGACCGCGGCGGGCGCCGGCCGCTCATGCTGTTCGGCGCGGCGGCTCTGGCGTGCATCTACGTCGTCATGGGCGCCTGCTACCACGCGGGCGTCCAGGGTCTTTCGGTACTGCTGCTCGTGCTGGCGGCCATCGCCTGCTATGCGTGCTCCCTCGCACCGGTCACGTGGGTCGTCATCTCCGAGATCTTCCCCAACCGAATCCGCGGCGCGGCGATGTCCGTCGCCGTGTCCGCGCTATGGATCGCGTGCTTCCTTCTGACGTACACGTTCCCGCTGCTCAAGGACGCCCTGGGGCCGGCGCGAACGTTCTGGATCTACGCGGGCATCTGCGGCCTGGGGTTTCTGCTGATCTGGCGCTCTCTGCCGGAGACACGGGGCCGGACGCTGGAGCAGATCGAGCGAGAGCTTGTGGACTGACGCCGCCGGCGCGGTTATGGATAGGGCGGGTGCACTCAGGAGATATACACAAGATGGCGGTATTGGTCACGGGCGGAGCGGGGTACATCGGCAGCGTGTTCGTGGAGCTGATGCAGCGCGAGAACGAGTGCGTCGTCGTTCTGGACAACCTCGGTCGCGGCCACCGGGCGGCGGTCGATCCGGGCGTGCCGTTCTGCGAGGGATCGGTCGGCGATCGGGGTCTGGTGACGCGCCTCGTGCGGGAGCACGAGGTTGATGCATGCGTCCACTTCGCGGCATTGGCGTACGTGGGCGAGTCGGTCGAGAACCCCGCCCGGTACTACGCCAACAACGTCGGGGAGGGGCTCGCGCTGCTGGGTACGCTGCTCGATGCTGGCGTGAAACGCTTTGTCTTTTCGTCGACCTGCGCGACGTACGGCGAAGCCCGCCACGTTCCCATTCCCGAGGACCACCCGCAGTGGCCGGCCAGCCCGTACGGCTGGACGAAGTTCGCGATCGAGCGGGCCCTGGAGAGCTACGACCGGGCGTACGGGATGCGGTACGTGGCGCTGCGGTATTTCAACGCGGCCGGCGCGACGGAGAAGCACGGCGAGCAGCACGAGCCGGAGACGCATCTGATCCCGAATGTGCTCGCCGCGGCGGCCGGCAAGGCGGAATGCGTCCGTATCTTCGGCTCGGACTATCCCACGCCGGACGGCACGGCGATCCGCGACTACATCCACGTCGAGGACCTCTGCTGGGCCCATGTTCTGGCGCTGCGGTACCTTCGCGACGGCGGCACCTCGCAGTTCCTCAACCTCGGCACGGGTCGCGGCCATTCGGTCCGGGAGGTCATCGAGACCGCTCGCCGGGTGACCGGGCGCTCGATCGCGACGCGGCTGGAAGGCCGGCGTCCCGGCGACCCGCCGCGCCTGATCGCGCAGGCGGACAAGGCCCGTTCCGTCCTCGGTTGGCGCCCGCGTTACGACGACCTGGAGACGATCGTCCGCTCCGCCTGGCTGTGGCAGGTGGCGCATCCGAAGGGTTACGACGGATCGCGGTGACGGCGCGCTGCTGCAAAGACGCGCGCGAATCTGTTATCCTGTTCGGAGAGGCGCGCCCGTCCGTTTCAGGCGGCGGAGTTGCGCGGTGCTGCCGGGGACGGGCACTTGTGGATACCCTCGCTCTGACATTCGACGAACTGATCGCGGCGATGCAGCCGCCGTGCCGCGAGGTTCCCCGCCTCCGCAGGGCCTACAAGCGGGCGGTGCGCGCCGAGACGCCGCACGACCCTCTCGAAGTGCGTCTCGCTCCGGTAGTTCGCGAGGTCCGCGACGGCGAGCTGACGAAGTTCGTGCAGCGCATGCCGGACGGTCTCGAAACCGAGAGCGTCCTCGTCCCGATGCAGGGCCGGCACCGCGAGTGGAAGTCGGTCTGCGTTTCGACGCAGATTGGCTGCGCGATGGGCTGCACCTACTGCGAGACCGGGCGGCTCGGTTTCCGACGGAATCTCACGGCCGGCGAGATCGTGGGCCAGGTCGTCGCGGCCCGTCGCCTCCTCGGCACACGGGCCGACACGCTTCGCAATGTCGTTTTCATGGGCATGGGCGAGCCCTTCAACAACTTCGACAACGTGGTACAGGCCATCCGCGTCCTGTGCGATCAGTCGGGCCTCTCCATCGGCAAACCCCGCATCACGATCTCGACCGTCGGCCGCATCGAAGGCATCCGCCGTCTCGGCGAGCTGCGCTGGCTGCGGCTGAATCTCGCCGTCTCGCTCAACGCGCCGAACGACGAGATCCGCTCGAAGATCATGCCCGTCAACCGCACGGAGCCGATGGCGGAGCTCCGCGAGGCACTGCGTGCGTTTCCGCTTCGCCGCTGCGGCTTCATCATGATCGAGTACGTGCTCATCCCCGGCGTGAACGACGCCCGCGAGCACGCGCGGGAGCTGGCCGACTACCTCAAGCCGATCCCTTGCTGCGTGAACGTGATCCCGTACAACCCGCGCCGCGAGTCTCCCTGGCCCGCGCCGACCGACGAGAGCGTCCTGCGTTTCCTCGACTGGCTCGAGGAGGCCGGCCAGTTCTGCAAGCGGAGAATCACCAAGGGCCGCGACCGCATGGCCGCCTGCGGCCAGCTCGGCAATCCGACGCTGGCCCGCGCGCCGCTGGCGGGCGACGGCGGGTTCATTGGTTCCTGCGGGATGCGGGGGTAAAACAGGTCGCCAGCGCGAGCCCGGCCTGTCAGAGGACCGTTCGCATAGAACAGCCCGATCCCACGCAGATCACGAACCTGCTGCTCAAGCTGACCCGTCGCAATCGGGACGCGGTCGCGGCGCAGCTCATGCCGCTCGTGTATGAGGACCTCCGCCGTCTTGCGAGGAAGTACTTCCGGCACGAACGGCCCGATCACACGCTTCAGCCCACGGCGCTCGTCCACGAGGCATACATCCGGCTCGTCGATCAGACGCGGGTTAGTTGGCAGGACCGCACCCATTTCTTCGCCGTGGCTGCCAAAGTCATGCGGCGCATCCTCGTGGACTACGCCCGCGCCCGGCAGCGCGCCCGCCGCGGCGGAAAGCGTCGCAGGATTGAGTTCGACAGTGAACTCTCCCCGGCCGATCTCGCCGAGTTCGATATTCTTGCGATGCATGAGGCGGTCGAGCAACTCGCCGTTCTCGACAGGCGCCAGGCACAGATCGTCGAGATGCGATTCTTCGCCGGAATGACGGTAGACGAGGTGGCGGAGGCGCTTGGCATCTCCCGGCGCACCGTCGAAGGCGACTGGACCCATGCGAAGGCGTGGCTGCGAACGCGTTTCGCCCGCGAGGCGGAGCCATGAGTCCCGAACGGCA
>CAZMVY010000067.1:13089-19394 GCA_964569765.1 uncultured Planctomycetales bacterium | reverse complement strand
GAGCAGCATCATGAGCGGGGCGATGTACGGCCTCGGTGGTGCGTACCCGGACGCGTACGCGGGGATCTGCATGGCCAGCCCGGTGGCGTACCACGCGCTCAAAGGCGGCATCATCAACATGACGCGCCACCTGGCGGTCTACTGGGCGGGCGACGGCGTCCGCGTGAACTGTCTCTCGCCGGGCCCGTTCCCGGCGGATACGGTGGACAAGCGGCTGCACGAGCGCCTCAGCACGAAGTCGCCGATGAAGCGGATGGGCCGCCCGTGGGAACTCAAGGGCGCGCTGGTGTTCCTCGCCAGTGATGCCAGCGGCTACGTGACCGGCCACAACCTGGTCGTCGACGGCGGCTGGACGGCGTGGTAGGGCGTTGCCCTTCGAGGCGGGTGGCAGGCCGGCCGGCGGCGGTAACTCGAGCGGGGTGGTGCGTTGCTCCCGCTCATCGCATTCGCCCCCCCGGGGGGGCTCACCGAGGCCGGTTGCGCGGTCGGTTCGCCACGCGATGGCGCGGCTCGGGTGTGGTCGACTTGCTTCCACAGGCAGCCTGTTCTAAAAGAATCGCGGGATGTTTCCGCGATGAGGATTGCCGTCATTGGTTCGGGAAGTGTCGGATGCCTCTATGGCGCCAGGCTCGCCCTGGCGGGCCACGACGTGCATTTTCTGATGCGCCGGGACCTGGAGGCGGTTCGGCGTAACGGGCTGACGATCCGCAGTTGCGACGGCGACTTTCACCTGGCCGCAAAGGCATATGGGCGATCGGAGGAGATCGGCCCGGTAGACCTGGTCCTGTGCGCGCTCAAGACCACCGCGCTGGATGCCGCCCGGGCATTGATCCTGCCGTGCCTGGGGCCTGAGACCGACGTGCTCGCGCTGATGAACGGGCTGGGGGTGGAGGATCGATTTGCCGAGTGGTTCCCGCCGGAGCGTGTCTTTGGCGGTCTGGCCTTCGTGTGCATCAATCGGGGTGAGCCGGGCGTGGTTCACCACTACGGTTACGGCCGTGTGGTGATCGGGCATCTGAAGGACGACGTCGCGCGGGCCCGGGCGATTGCCGACCTTTTTGCGGCGGCGGGTTTCGAGACGTCCGTGGCGCAATCGTTGCTGCGGGCACGGTGGGAAAAACTCTCCTGGAACATTCCGTTCAGTACGCTGACGATATCGGCCGGCGCGGTGACGACGCGGCACATCATGGAGGACGACGGCTTGCGCGAGCTTGCCGGGGTGCTGATGGCCGAGGCCATCGCGGCAGGCAACGCCGAGCTGCCGGCAGGCGACCGGATTGCCCCGGAGCCGCTTATCGAGAAGATGTTCGCGAACACAGCGACGATGGGCGACTACCGCCCGTCAATGCTCGTGGACTACCTCGCCCGGCGGCCGCTGGAGGTAGAGTCGATCCTTGGCGAGCCGGTTCGGCGGGCTGCGGCGCACGGGGTGGCCGTTCCCGTGATGCGGATGCAGTACCGGCTCGTGTCGTTTCTGGATCGGCTGAACCGGGGCATCGTTCGCCCGCCGGAGTAGGCCCGCCGTTCCGGGGCGGTATCGGCCGGCAGGCGCCCCTGGCGAAACGACAGAGAAGTTGCTATCCTGATAATGAGTTACGTTCGCGCGGGACGGCCGCTTGATGGTGACGCGGAGAGGGTGTATCCGAATCCGGGCGCTCCGCGAAAACAGGAGTACGTGTGGCAAAGTCGGATGTCATTCAACTTGATGCGGTGGTCGTAAAGGCCTTGCCCAACGCGATGTTCCTCGTGGAGGCGCAGATGGGCGAGATGAAACACGAGGCGTTGTGCCAGGTGGCCGGCCGGATGCGGCGGAACTTCATCCGCATTCTGCCCGGCGACCGCGTAACGATCGAGCTATCGCCCTACGACCTCAAGCGAGGCCGGATCGTTTACCGGCAGCGTTAGCCGGCTCGCGACCCGCGCTCCCCACGACAGCCCACTCCTCACATCGGCAGACCGGTGATCTGGGTTTCAAAGGCCATACGACCGTCAATGAATCCCTGCACGGAGCAGATGGTGCGCCGGGGCTTGATCTCGTCCGCCTTGCCGACGAGGTAGAGGCGGGCCGGCGGAGAGACGGCCTCGCGGAACTTCGTCTTATCGATGCCGCCGAAGCCGAGAAACTTGATGCCCAGCAGAAGCGAAACCGAGACGTAGCTGGCCAGATGGGCCGCCGTTTCAACCATCAGGACGCCGGGGAAAAGCGGCCGACCCGGGATGTGTCCCTTTACCCACCATTCGTCCTCGCGGATGTCCCGATACCCGACCGCGAGCTTCTTCTCGAGATCAAGGTGGATGATTCCGTCGAGCTGCATGAACTCGTATCGATGGGGGAGCTTCTGATAAATCTGCTCCCGGGTGATGAGGACACGATTCAGGTCGATCGTGCTCAGGTCGAGGAACGCAGGCGGCGGCATCTACGCTTTCTCCAAACGGTCATGAAAACTCGGGGGCAACGCGCACACCCCGGCGCCGGACGGCCCAAGGCTGCCTCGCCGACACTGGCCGCTTCCGTTGGCGGCCTGGTGCGGTTTGCCGATCGCTGTCGCGACGCAGGCAGTCTTCAGAAAACAATGCACCCGCCGGCCCGCCTCCAGACGTAGGCGGGCTGACCGGCCAAACGCTCCCGGCTCAATCGCGCTTCAAGGAGTCGTTTGCGAGGAGCGGGATTCCAGGATCTTCTTTCGGACCTCTTGGGCGGCGGCCTTGATGTCCTGCATCATCTTGCGAACTCGCGTTCCTGCGGCCTTGTTCCCGCCCTCTGCCTTGGCGATATCTTCGCTGGCGGACTCTACCAGTCGTTTGAGTTTTTCGTATTCTTCCATCGTGCAGTTCTCCGTCACTGTTTGGACGCATCCACGTGCAATCACATCCGTGCGGCCGGGAGTGTACCAGATAGCCTCGCACCTGACAAACCGCAAACCGCTTTTTCGAGTGAAAAACCGGGCCTACCCCCTACGTTCCGCAGGGGCCCATCGTTTGTAAAACTTGTTGGCAAAAGCACTTTCGACAATCAGCAGGGTCAGAAGCACTATCCCGGCCGGTATTGCCGCGTCTACCCCGACCCGCTGCCGGCGCTGAACCTGCCCGAGCTGGCTGGATGTCTTGGCACTTGTGGCCGCACCTTGGGCGAATCGAGCGGCAATTTCGTCGGCGGCCAGACGCCGCAGATCGGACTCCTCATCGGCGACGTTCACGGCGCACATGAGCAACGGGTCGCGGGCAGACTCGATCGGTGTAATTATCACATGCCCGGGCAGGTTGGTTGGAACGGGCACCCGCCGGCTGGTGGCCGCGGCGTTGACCCGCGCGGTCTGCCCGTCGCCCATCTCGCTCGTAAACCGTACATCCACGATGGGGCCTGTTTTCGGAGGGATGGGCACACTCTTGACGGCTCCGGTCTCGGCCGTGGCGATTTGGTCGAATGCGTTGGAGGCTGTGGCAACGGCCGTGTGGAGCAGGAGGATCATCGGCGCCGCCTTCGCGGCGAACTCGCTCCAAGCGCTCTCCGGGCTGAACGTAAGCAGGATGCTTCGTCCGGCGCCGACGGGCCGCTCGATCAGTCCGGGGCCGCCCGAGGCCAGCGGTGCCACGACGACGGCGCGATTACCCATGCGCCGTATCGTCCAGGCTCGCAGGATCGCCCGGTCGGCCAGCGAATCGACGCCGGGGTTCGCAAACGGCGCGAGCAGCGGGTTGGCAAGATCGACGGGCGCGAGGTGCGTCGGGGGCTGGAAATCGACGATCTCGCCCGGCATGCCGGGCAGAAGATCGGCTCCCTGTTCGTAGCGGTCGGCCTGGACTGCGCTGCCGAGAATCGTGATGACCGCGCCACCGTCGTGCGCGTATTCGGCGAGATTGCGCCAGGCGGCGTCATCCAGCGCCGGAACATCGGCCAGAAAGACGCAACGAAAGCTGACCAACGCGGCCGTGCCCAGTTCGCCCGGCGCGAGCCTCGCCACCCGCAGTCGTTGCCGTTGCTCCGGAAGCGCGGGGGGGGCGAGCATTGCCGCGACGAGGGTTCCGGCGGAGTCGGTCCCGCCGTCGCGGCTGACGACCGCCACCTCGGGCAGGGTGCCAGCCTGCACGCATGCGTAGCGCACGTTATCGAAGGAAAGCGGGTCGGAGGGGCTGAGCTCAATGGTAAGGCGGTGGAGGCCTTTCGCCAGTCCGGGCAGCGTGACCGGCACGTTGGCCGTTTGTCCGGGCGTGAGTTCGCCCGCCGGTCTGTCCGTGCCTGTGGGCGGGATCGGACATCGCAGCCGAGGCTGGTCGTCGACACGAACTTCGATGGTCGGTGTGATGCGGGCGGGGCCGTCGCGGCCCGTACGGACAGCCAGTTCCAGGCGGATCGGGATATCGGGGGGTACGGCGTGTTTCGGCACTGAGGCGAGCGTGAGCGCCGTGTTCAGGTCCTCCTCCACACCGACATCGATGCAGAAGACGGCGGCGTTGGAAGTCAGGGCGAGCGGCGGACCGGTCACATCGCGCCAGGCGCGGAGCGTTGAATCGCTGAAGACGTAGATCTCGCGACGAGGATGGCGGGCCTTTGTGAGAAGCTCGTCGGCCCGGCGGATCATGCGGCCGACGGGTTGGTCGTGGGCGCGCTGCCGGACGGATTCGATCTCGCGCAGGATCGCGTTGCGCGCGGTACTCAACGCGTCCGTCCTCGGCTCGCCGGATTCCGGGGCGGCGGTGAGGACGACGAATTCGGAGTCCTCGCCGAACCGCGAGCGGTCGTTCACAAGGGATGCGGCCCATTCTTTCGCGACGTCCAGGCGTGTCTTGCCCTCGAAACGGTAGGCCATGCTGGCGGAATCGTCGAAGCAGATCGCCACGGAGATCGGGCCGCTGTCGACCGGCACCCAGCGGGCGGCGCGCACTCGCGGTTGCGCCAGCAGCATGGCGACGCATGCGATGGCCGCCATCCGCATGAGGAGCAGGAGCAATCGCCGCAGGCGGTTGGTTCGTTCGGAGGCCTCGCGGCTCTGGAGGACGAATCGGATCGCGGGAAAGGGTTGGCGCCTTGGTCTCGGCCGGAGCATGAGGTGGATCAGCACCGGCGCCGCCGCGCCCAGCACACCCCAGAGCAGCACAGGGGCTCCGAATGTCAGCGGGCCCAATGCCCAGGCCAAGGCATATGGGTGTGTGTCTTGCACGAGGGTTACCACCGATGACGGCGGCCGTTTGTCCTGTCAGGGGACCGGCCAGTCCTCCACCCGCAGGCCCGGAACATTCACGAAGTCCTGCGTATTGTGCGTTACGAGCGTCAGGTCGTGGACCAGCGCCGTCGCTGCGATCATCAGGTCCATCCCCGGCGCCGGCTTCCCCGTGTCGAGCAGTCCGGCCTGCAATTGACCGAACTTCTCGGCTACCTCCGCCGTGACGTCCGGGACCGTTGTATCATTCAACATTTCCCGCAGTCCCTGCAGCCGTTTCGAAGGCGCGTTTGTCCGCATCACCCAGGCGTAGAGTTCACCGCGCGTGATCGCGGAAAGGTGCAGCGCGCCGGCGTGTTGAACCAAGCGGCCGGTGACCTGGCCTCGTTGTCTGAGGTGCGCGGAACAGATGTCGGTGTCGAGCAGGAAGCTCATGACCCTCCTGGCTCCGGTCGTCCGCGTTTTCGCTGTTGACGGTTCCACTCCAGGTAGCGGTCGAGTCCTTCCGGGTCGTCCGACCAGGCGCCGGCCGACCGGCGGAGTCCTTTTCCTGGCGGCAGGTTCCGTTCAGGTTGGGCGGAAGCCTGCACCGTTACAGTTACCTCCTGTCGGTCCGGCAGCCCTGGCTCTCGCTCAAGCTCGATCGTCTTGCGGCGTACTATGCCCTTTACAACTACCGTTCCGGGCGTCACGGTTCACCCGCACTTTCCATACCTAAAGCATCATAACTTGTCGCGCCCCGTATGGCTACGGTCTTTCGGGGTATGAGGTGCGGACGGCGGGGCACGAGGTCTAAGGCGGGAATCACTCGGGAGATGTCAGCGCCGGATCCACGCGGTTCACCTGGATGAACTGCCAGACGGCGTTATAGAAGTGGTAGTACTCGCCGTGGTCTTCGAGAAAGAAGCCGTAGGTGAGATCCCGCCACTTGATCTCGGGATGGAAGTCCGTGATCTCGCACAGAAGGCGCGGTGGGGTGAATGCGATCGGTTGTCCGGGGCCGGGCGGCAGTTCGTGGCCGATCGCGATGTAAATCGGCTGGCGGTTCTTTGTGTGGTCGAAGGGGTCTTTCCCGCCGAATGCGGTTCCGTCGTTGTTGCAGTAGAGCAGGGCATAGCGGCCCTTGGACAGCCGTGTGAACGGGCA
>CAZMVY010000067.1:11314-13079 GCA_964569765.1 uncultured Planctomycetales bacterium | reverse complement strand
CAACGGGTGCATTTACTTCACCCTCTCGCAGGGCCTCCGTCGGTTGCCAGGTGCGCCCGCGGTCCTGGGAGAGGGTGTAGTAAATGCACCCGTTGCCGGTTCGCATAACGCACATCAGTCGTCCGTCCGAGAGTTCCACGACCTGCGGTTCCTGGGCGAGCGACGCGCCGGGCACGCCGCGCAACGCGGCCGTCACGCCGTGCGGCGGCTTCGGGAAGAACTGGAACTTCAACCTGGAGGGATCGGGCTCGGTGAAGATGTTGCGGCTGATCGCGAATACCAGCTCGCTGCGGATGTCCGCCAGCGCCGGGGGATCGGTGGAGACGTTCATCGGCAGGAGCAACTCGCCGTTCGAAAGCGCGATCGGTGGGGCCATCAGATGCCAGCCGTTACGGTTGGGCGCGAGCGCGTACGAGGGCGTGTCAAGGCGATAGGCGGAGTGGGGGCCGCGCGGGCCCATCCACGTTCGGCCGGCGGCCTCGCTGATGGTGAACACAAGCCGGCCGAAACGCGTTCCCGCGGCGGTGTCCCGGAGGATGTGGAACTGGTAGATGCGGTGCCTTCCGGCCGGTCCGAGCGGATCGGGCACGGCGAAGAGTTGACCCATCTCGCAGCAATACCCGGCTCCGGCGTCCTTGCCGTCGTATGCGACCACGCGCGGTTCCCATGTCCGGCCCCGGTCGGTGCTGCGGCGGGTGTAGGAGAGGGTATTCTCCCCGTGGCCGGCGGTGACGCTGATCAGCCACGCGCCGGTCTGCGTGACGCATACGGAGTTGATGTACTGCTTGTCGCTCCGATCGTCGATGACGGCCATCGGTCGGGACGCGCTCGTGCTGTACGCGGCGGGGGTGGGGGCCGGCTTTTCGGGCGCAGGGTTTGCCGTCTCCGCCGGGCCGTCCAGCCGAAGCATGATGATCGTGTCGGTGCTGTTGCGGTAGACAGGCGGCAGCGTGACCTCGATGCCATCGTCGCCCTGGTCGATGATGGCGATGCCGCCGGTCAGGACCGTGCTGGACACGATTCGCCGTTCGATCGGCGGGAGGCGGACGCTGTGTCCCTCCCAGGACAGGATGTGCAGGTAGATGGCATCGCCCCGACGGGTGCTTGCGCCCCATGTGCCGGGTCGGAACGGTCCGCCGCGGGTGCGGTAGATGCTCTCGCCGTACCTGCTGAGCCACTCGCCGATCTCTCTGAGCCGTTCGACCTGACGCGGCTCGATCCGGCCGTCCGGCATCGGACCGACATTCAGCAGCAGGTTCCCGTCGCCGCCGACGGTCCGCACGAGGATCTGGATGCATTCCTTCAGCGACTTGATCCGATCGTCTGGCTTCCAGGCCCATTGCGTTCCGAGCGTCATGCAGGTTTCCCAGGCGCGATCCGTGCGGTACTCGCCGATCTTCTGTTCCGGTGTGTCGTAGTCGCCGGGCAGACCGCAACGGTTGTTGATAAGGATATCGGGCTGGAGCTTGTGGATCATCGCGAAGAGCCGTTCGGAGTCCCAGTCCTTTGCGGTCCCGCCGAGGCCGTCGAACCAGAGCACATCCACCTTGCCGTAGTTGGACAGAAGCTCGCGGATCTGGCCGTGCATGTATTCGATGTAGCGGGCATGGTTCGCGGTGCGGTAGTCGGGGTGGTGCCAGTCGGGCGGCGAGTAGTAAAAGCCGAGGCGCATCCCGTTCGCGTGACAGGCCTTCGCGAGCTCGGCTACTACGTCGCGGCAGCAGGGCGCGTTCGGGGGGTTGTAGTCGGTGTGCTTGCTGGCGCA
>CAZMVY010000067.1:2710-11304 GCA_964569765.1 uncultured Planctomycetales bacterium | reverse complement strand
GTCATGGTGCTTCGTGGGGAAGACGAGGTACTTCATGCCGGCGGATTTTGCGATGCCGACCCATTCGTTTGCATTGAAGGCCGTCGGGTTGAACTGCTTATAGAGGTTGTCGTACTCCTCGACGGGGATAGCCCCGGGGTGCTTGTCGTTACGGCCGCGGCGCTCGCCGCCGCGCGACCAGCCGATCTCGGTGCCCTTCAGACTGACCGGGCCCCAGTGGATGAACAGGCCGAACTTGTCGTCGCGGAACCACTGCATGCGGTCCGGCTTCGCGCAGCCCGAAACGGCAAACGTCGCCAACAATGCCGCGTACATCCCGTGGCGGGCCGCTCTGGCACAAGAGATTCTGCTTCTCGACACCTTGAGGTCCTCCTCTGGTTCTACGGGCCTACTCCAGCACGCGCATCAGCTCCTCCGCGAAGAACGCGTGCCCGCGGTCGTCCGGGTGGTTGATTCCGTTTCGCAGAAGCGTCTCGTACGGGACGCCGAGATTCTGAAGTTCTTCCCACCGCTTCGACGCATCGGCCAGCGGCACCTTATGCTCCTCGGCGAACCGGCGGAGGAACATTACACCGCGTCGTTTTTCCAAGCCCCGCCCGTGCGGCAGCTCCATCCATTCCGGCATGGTGAAGTGCGGCGTAATGAGAATCAAGTCCGCACCGGCCTGGGTCACACGGCAGAGGATCTGCTCGTAATTGGCCGTCAGGACATCGTCGGGCAGACCCATGTCATTTACGAATTCGAGGGTCACCAGGTCCGGCTTGAAGTCCAGCACTTCCTTCTGGAATGCCGGCAGCCGGCCCGGCGTGCTTGTTCCGCCGATGCCGGCATTGACCACGCGGACCTTGGCCTTCGGGTAGCGCTCGCGGAGTCGCGATTCGAGCAGGTTCACGTAGCACTTGTCCGGCGTGCTGGCCTCGCCGCAGGCGGTGACGCTGTCGCCCCAGCAGACGATCGTGACGCGCCGGCCCTGGCGGAGTTTCTCCAGGACGCGGGCGGGCCTGGCACCGGTGTAGGCGGGCGGCACCCCCGGCGTTTGCCAGAGGATCGGATAGACCTCATACGGCTGGACGGCCCCGGCGTTGAACGGCCGGTAGACGTTCGCGAGATGAGCGGCAGTCGGAGGGACCGGCGGCGGCAGGGGGCAATCGGCCGATGCTTCGCCAGGAAGGTAGAGCAGCTTGCCCGCCTTGTTCACGAGGAGCGCATCGACGCGTCGCAGGCTGAATTCGTAGCTGATCCGAACGCGGTCGCCCGGCTTGAGTCGCCCAGCGGGCGTCAGGGCGAACGCCCCCCAGCGTACGTCCACGGTGTAGTCCCTGCCCTCGACGAACGGCGTGCGGGCGTCATCGCGCGATTCGATCCGCAGGCTGCCCGGGACGTATGAGCCCGGCAGGAGGTTTCGGCGGTCGCTAACGGGATCGATCCAGAGCCGGTTGCCGCCCATCCAGTTATTCACGGTGCCTGCGACGAGGGTGTAGTCGTCGATCGTGATGCGGCGGGTTTCGATCGGCGGCACATCAAGCGTCGCGGCGGTGGTCGGGATGGTCTTGCCGTTTACGGTCACCTTGCCGGGGAAGACCTCGAGGCGGTCGGTGATCGGCACGATCGCCGGGCCGTCCTTTGTGGTTCCGACGGCGCGCACGTCGTACGGTCCGAGCCCCACGTCCTGCGGGCCGATGTTGACCGGCCAATCGCCCGGCCGGGCAAACGTTCGCCGGATGGCCTCCAGGTCTCCAAAGCCGAATTCGCGGTTCGGTTCGATGTAGGAACCCTCGCCCCATTCGTTCCACGCCTCGAGGATGCCGACCTTGTCGCCCGTCTCGTCCAGGAACGCCCGCATCCGCCTCAAGCCCGCCTCCAGCCGCGCCGTCGTGCGGCCGAACCTGGCGTTCGTGAACGGGCCGTGCCACGGGCGGGCGTCCCAGTTCGACGTGAGCAACGGGATGTAGCGGATGACGCCGGCCTTGCGGGCGGAACGCCAGATATCCTCATGGGCACGGATGAACGGCTCGTATGGCGACTGCGTGGTGACCGCCCCGGCTGGCCAGTAGTTGTATGCGGTGACGGCGTCGAAGCCGACCTTCTTCGCCCACTCCTGCGAGGGCTTGCTCGCGTCGCCACAGATGACGATGTACAGACCGGGCAGGCCGGCATCGCGGACGCGTTGTCGCATTGCCGCGAGGGCGTCGGCCAGCTTCTCATCCGTGCCGAAGCACTTGCGCAACTCGCCGACGTGGAAGAAGCTGACGTACGGCCGGCCGTCGATGCAGTAGTAGTTCGGCAGCCTGAGATAGCGTTCGACCCAGTAGTCCGCGACCTGGATGAACTGCTCCTTCGTGTGGTTTGAAAAGGGCGGATGGTTGGCCCACATGATGCAGAACTTGAGCATGTCTCGGTAGCGGGCCTTGAGGAGGCCGTCGTGCAGGCCCTCCTGTAGCGTGACCTTGCCGTCGCGCCAATACCAGTCGTAGATGAAGAACCGGATGCCGTTCTCGACGGCCCACTTGATGTGCCAGTCGGCCACCTCCGGGTCGCCCTCGCGGTACCAGCCGAGCACCGGGTCGCGCTCGGGAAAGGCCGCCTGCTTCTCCCACCGGCTGCTGGTCCCATCCGGCCGGTCCGGTGCCCAGCCGGGGAAGTAGTACACCCCGATGTCGTAGTCGCTCTGCACCGGCGTGGGTGTCGGGACGTAGGCGGCTTCTTTCGCCTTGATCGGTCGCTCCATGCCGAAGCGTCGCGGCGCCGGGGCCGAAGCCTTCGTCGCTGGCTCCAGGCCCAGCTTCCAAAGCCGGACGTCTCGCTCCGACGGGCCGACCCCAATGTGCGTGACCGTGCCCTTCCACGCCGGCTCGGTTCGCAGGTCCACCACGGCCTCACTCTTCCCGGAGAGCGTCCGCGCGGCCGACGGGAGCAGAACGGATGTCCCCAGCACGCCCTTGCCCTCACGTGTCACCCAGTAGAACGCCACGTCCGGTTCGCCCACCGCGCGGATGCGGAGAATCGGTCGTGAAGCGGCGTCGAACGGCTGAACCGCGGTCAAGAGAACGCCCTGTGACGTCGGGGCGCGCAGTTCCAGCGGCCGGCCGGGCTTGGCGTCTAGCGCGGCAAGCCCATACATCGGTCGCCACGTGTCCAGCTTGCCCTGGGTGAAGTCCCAGGCACGGCTCGGCGATGCCTGCCCGGAGTCGTCCTCGATGCGGATGGACACGAGCCGGCACGTCGCCCCTGTCGGCGGGTCGAGGCGGAGCCGGATGATCCTGCCGAGCTTCTGCCAGAACGGCCAGATCACGATCGACTGCACCTCGCCCGGCTTGCCCGCCGCCGGGAGAAAGGCCGTAGTCATCCAATCGGGTTCAAAGCCGCCATAGCGGCCTTCGGTCTTGTTCGTGTAGTAGAGTTCGCCGGCGACCAGCAGATCACAGGCCATCTCGACCACGACGACCTGGTTGTTCGTCGCCGCGACGGCATCGAACAGGGGACTGATGAGGATCGGGTCCGTGCCCGTTGTTTCGAAGTGGAGCCCGTCGCCACGCGCCTGGAGATTACGGATGTCGCCGCCGACCGACCACCCTTGCAGGTCGCCCGGCTTGTCGAACGTCCACGCCTTCAGCACGGCTGGGCGTGTCGTCTGCGCGAGTGTTACCGGCCCCGTTGTCAGAATCGCCGCCGCCGCTAAGATTGCGAGCTTCGTTGCTGGCTTCATGCCCGGCAATTGTGCAGGCTTCCGGCAAAAAAGGAAAGGTGAGCATGGCCGGTGAGGTTCGATACGAGCGGCTGCGGCCGAAGCAGATCGTCGAGGCGAGAGAAGCGTGCCCGGTGGCATACCTGCCGATCGGGACGATCGAGTGGCACGGGCTCCACAATCCCGTCGGGGCGGACACGCTGGTCTCTGACGCCCTGGCGGTCCGCTGTGCGCGGGCGGGCGGCGGGCTGGTGTTTCCGCCGTTGTACTACGGCGAGACGCGTGAGGAGGGGCTTATGGAGGCCAACTCTGCCGAGCGGGAGCAGATCGCTACGGCGATGGGCTTGCCGCCGGAGAACTTCGCCCCCGGTTACATGCGCTTCACACCCGTCGAGCAGGTGGAGAACTATCAGCGGCTGCTGCTGCACTGCCTCTTCGAGCTTCAGAGTCTCGGCTTCCGTGTGCTTGTGGTGGTGGGGGGGCACTATCCGCTGATCGACCATGCGCGGGCCGCGTGTAGTCTGTATCACCAGGCCCGCTTCGGGAATCGCCGGGCGCGGGCGATCGCGTGGGCATTCACCGGCCACGAACTTGTGCAGGATGTCTATCCGGCGGCCGGAGACCACGCCGGTTACTGGGAGACGAGCCTGCTGCTGGCGCTGTGCCCGGGGCTGGTGGACATGAGCGAGCTGCCGCGGGACCGGTCGGTCAGGCCCGTGGCGGTGCTGTCGAACGAGCCGGTGCAGGAGGCGTCGGCGGAGTTCGGCGAGAAGGCCGTTGCGCTCATCGTCGAGCGGGCAGTGGCGCAGGTGAGAGACCGGCTCGAAAACCCCCAGGCGTACTACGGGCACGGTCTGCGCCTGTAGCTACCGCTTCGGCTCTCCGATCTCGAGCATGGTGACCGAGTTCGGCAGGAGCGTCATGTCGAACGAGAGTGGCGTGCGCGTCATGTCGCCGTTAGCGACCGTCTCCAGCTCGGCATGCGAGCGATCGTACCAGACGTTGCTGTGCGTCGGGTCGATGAGCGTCCGGGTCCAGACGCCTCCGCGAAGCGCCGGCGGCAGCGACGAGAGCTCCAGGCGGACGTTCCGGCGCAGGTTGTAGCGGTATTTGAAGTTCGCGACGATCACGCACAGCCGCCGGCGGCCGGGGTCCCATGAAGCGACCGCGGAGACCTCGTCATCCGCGCCCGTGACTCCGATCTGGTTGCCGGTCATCCGGTTGAACATCCGGCACATGTTGAAGACGGGCTTGGGGACGTTGTCCTTGATGAGCAGGCCCCAACTGCCGCGGAGGTTCGCGTCGTTGTCCTTCGCGTAGAAGAAGCACGGCCGGTCGATGCGCTCGGGCAGGATCGCGCGGATCATGCCGTCGGCGCACCAGGCGGCCGCCATCTCGTGATCCTGGGGCCGGTCGGGCCACCAGGAGAAGCTCCACTCCGTGAGCATGAACGACTGCACACGTCCGCGAAGGGCGGGAAACTCATCGAGGTAGCGACGGAAGGTGCGCGCCTCCTCGACGAAGACCTCCGCGGGTTGGAAGTATTCGTGCCAACTGATGAAATCGAGCGGGAGCTTCTGCTCCTGGCAGTATAGCATGAGGGCCCGCGCGAAGAGCTTGCCACGGACGGCGTAGTTGCGGTCGGGCGAGCGTTCGAAGGGGCCGCTGGCCAGGCACGGCCCGCCGATCTTCGCGAGGCTGTCGGCACGGAGGACGCCTCGGGCCGTCGCGGCGTAGAGCTTGAGGTAGGCCTCGAGCAGGCGCACGTCGTCGCGGTTGTCCGCGGGCCTCCCGAGGGCGGCCTCGTAAAGCCGGGCGAACTCGGGGCTGCCCGTGTCCGCGGGTCCGGGCTTCAGCCAGCCGGCGTTCGTCTCGTTCCAGACCTCCCACCACTTCACCCGCATGCCGCGGTCGCGAAGGTGCGCGGCGGCCCGGTAGCACAACTCCTCCCAGAGCGCGTAGTCCTTCGGCGCGCTGTGCCGCTCGGGGTCGGGGATCGCGTCAAATGCCTGCGGCATGTAGGAGACACAGAGGATCGGCTCCGCGTCGATCTTCCGGATGAACCGTACTCTACGCTCGAGGTCCGAGAAATCGTACGTGTATCCGCCGCCGTCGGACTTCTTGACGGCGTCCGTGAGCACGTTGTCCATCCGGAACCACTGGAAGCCGGCCTCCTTCAGCTTGGCGGCCGTCGCGTCTTCGTAGTCGCACATCCCGCCGCCCTGGCTCAGGCCGATCAGCCCCGGTGGCATCGCGGCAAGCTTGCGATCGGGCGAGACCCGGATCCGCACGGGGTCGCGCGCGCGCTTAGCGTCGAGGATGACCCACGCCGCCTCGCTGAACTCGCTGTCGCCCTCGCCGCCGAGGTTGCCGTACGCCTGTGCCGCAAAGCGAAGCGTGCGCCCGGGCTCCGCGGACTCGGCGATCAGCACCAGCGCCGGATGGTCGTTGTCGTAGCGGCACTGCAGCACGCCGTCGATGTAGATGTCGCCGCCGGCGGCGCAATTGAACTGCACGCCGATCGGCCGGCCCGTCGTGCTCTCGCCGTCGATCGCGGCGGGGATCGTCAGGTCGGCCATCACCCAGTAGAAGTCGTTGCCGGAGCGCCACTTGTGCTTGAGCTGAATCTCCTTCGCGTCGCCGGGGATATCGCGCGGCGGGTTCTGCTCGTGCTCCCCGCGACGCACCATCTTCCACGTCGCGTCGATCGGCTCGGCGGTTGCCGTCGCCGCCGCGAACGTTGTGCACATCACGCACATGTACAGACAGTACACGTACCTGGTCATGTGATGATCCTCGTTGCTCTCCATGTGGAAGTGATCTTACCCGCTATCGACGCGAGAACATACCCGCCGTGCTACTTCCGTTGAATCCGGCCGGTCATCGGCACGAACGCGCAGGGCGTGAGGATCTCGGTTCGGCGGCTGCCGTCGGGAAGCTTTGTGAGGACCGTCAACTGCTGGACGAATCCGGATTCGCCGAGGGGAATAACCATGCGCCCGCCGGGCCGGAGCTGGTCCCACAGCGCCGGCGGGACGTGTCCGGCGGCGCACGTGACGAGGATGCCGTCGAAGGGGGCCGCCTCCGGCCAGCCGAAGTAGCCGTCGCCACAGCGCACCTGGACCGTGCCGTACCCGAGACGCCGGAGCCGCTCGGCTGCGGCGTCGGCCAGGGGCTTGAGCAGCTCAATCGTGTAAACATGGGGGGTGAGTTCCGACAGCACGGCGGCCTGATAGCCCGTCGCGGTGCCGATCTCGAGTACTTTGCCGCCCGGCGGCAGGCGCAGCGCCTCGGTCATCAGGGCGACGATGTACGGCTGCGAGATGGTCTGGTCGCAGTCGATCGGCAGGGGGTAGTCGCCGTACGCGCGTGGCTGGTCGCTTGTTCGCACAAAGAGGTGGCGGGGAACCTGTCGCATCGCTTCGAGCACCCGTTCGTCCCGTACGGGCGGCCGGCCATCGGGCGAGGTGGCGATCTGCTCGCGGACCATCCGAATTCGCTCCGCCCGGCGTTCGCTGAATCGCGGGCGCGTCCATCGCGTTGCCACGGCCGGTGCGGAGGTGGACGCGGCCGGTGCGGAGCCGGCAGGCAGGGAAGTTGGCCTCGTCGGTTCCGACGACGGCTGCCGATTGCAGGAGGCCAGCGGGCCAGGGGACATGCCCGATGCGATGATCCCGAGGAGGGCAGGGATTCTGTTGAGATGCATAGTCGGCCTCCGCGTGGTCTCGTGTCGGCGGCGGAGGGTGCCGCGCGGTCAGTCGAACCGCATCGCGTCGGCATATTCCCGCAGCCGGGCGTCGATGTCGGCGGCGGAGATCGACCGGATCCGGCTCACACCGAAGTCCTCGATTGTGTAGGAGGCGGTGATCGTTCCGCGCACCAGCGCACGTTTCAGCTCAGGGAACTCGTACGATCCTCTCGCGGCCAGGTATCCCATCATGCCGCCGGCAAAGCTGTCGCCGGCGCCCGTGGGGTCGCGGACCTCCGTCGTAGGATACGCAGGCAGGACGAAGACGCGATCGGCCGTCACGAGCATCGCCCCGTGCTCGCCCTTCTTGATCACGACGAACCGCGGGCCGCACGAGAGCACCTTGCGTCCGGCAAGCATCAGGTTCGTCTCGCCGGTCAGCAGCCGCGCCTCGCCGTCGTTCATGATCGCGCCGTGGACCTGCGCCAGCAGGGTCGCGAGCGAATCGCGCCGCGTATTGATCCACAGATCGCGCGTGTCCGCCACGATCAGCTTCGCCCCGGTGCACTGGCGGATGAAATCCTGCTGCAGATCGGGATCCGTCGCGGCGAGGAAGACGCACGGCGTGTCGCGGAAGACCGGCGGGATTTTCGGCGGGGCTTCGGCGATGACGTTCAGCGCGATCTGCGTGGTCTCCGCTTCGTGCATGTCGCCGACGTAGCGGCCGGACCAGCGGAACGTCTTGCCATCGGCGCGGGTCTCCAGGCCGGCAAGGTCGATGTTGCGCTCCGCGAGCATCCGGCGGAACTTCTCGGGAAAGTCGTCGCCGACCACGCCGACGAGGCGCACGGGCGAGAACAGGCTCGCGGCGAACGAGAAGTGGACGGCCGAGCCGCCCAGCACCTCGTCGGCCTGACCGAACGGCGTGGTGAGGGTATCGATCCCGATCGTGCCGGTCACCAGCAGGGACATGCGGGTTCCTCGACAATACCCGGATTCGTTGGCAACGAGACGAGCGCAACTCCGGTCGCTCGCGCCCTTTCTCTTTATAGCAAGCCGTCGGATTCTGCAACCGCCCGTCCTTTCCTGCGGTTGCCCGAGGGTCAGCGGGAACAAACGAAGGCTTTCGGCGCCGGTTCGACAGGTCCGGCTCGAGCGGAGCGCGGCGGCGCGCGCCGCGCGCGGCGCGTGCCGGGCGTGCTCGACCGCGCGCCCCTCGCG
>CAZMVY010000067.1:0-2700 GCA_964569765.1 uncultured Planctomycetales bacterium | reverse complement strand
CGGACCCTGACGCCACGTGCCCTTCATCACGATAGGCCCGGGTTGCGGCCGAAAAGCGGGCCGACCGCGCGACAGCGGCGAGCGGCACACCATGGGTTCGCAGACGGATTCGCCGTTGCCTTGAGGCCGCTACGGCCGCGCGGCCGTAGCCGCCGCCAGCCGCTGCCGCGCCGCCGCATGTCCCGGCTGGAGCTGAAGAACCCTGCGATATTGTTCCACCGCCTCGTCGAGCCTGCCCTGCTCTTGCAGTGTCACGCCGAGCAGGAAGGGCGCGGCGGCGTCTTCGGGGTGAGTCCTTGCCGCCTCGCGATAGGCAGCAATGGCCTCCCCGATTCTGCCCTGAGCGCGGAGGACATTGCCGAGGTTGACCCGCGCGGCAAGAAAGGTCGGATCGGCGGCGAGGGCCTCGGTGTAGTGCCGGATGGCGTCGTCAGCCTTCTTCTGCCGGAACAGGGCGTTGCCGAGGTTCGTGTGAATGCGCGGCGAACGCGGATCGAGCCGCAGCGCTTCCGCATAGCAGCCGACGGCCTCATCGAGCCTGCCCTGCTCCGCGAGGAGGTTGGCCAGATTGTAGCGGAGCTCGGGGTCGTCGGGTTGCACCCGCACCGCCTCGCGCAGATGTCCGATGGCTTCGTCCGTCCTGCCGCGTTTTGCCAGCACAAGGGCCAGGTTGTTGAGGGCGTCTGCGTCGTCCGGGCGCAGTTCGAGCGAAGCGGCGAAGTGCTCGATCGCCTCCTCGTCTCTGTCCTGCCCGGCGAGCGCAATGGCCAGGTTGTAGTGCGCCTTCTGAAACTGCGGATCGAGTCGAACGGCCTCCCGGTATTCGGAAATCGCCGCGTCCGTCTGGCCCTGTTCGGCGAGCGCGATGGCCAGGTTGTAATGCGCCATCTCCAGGGCCGGGTCGAGCTGGATCGCCCGCCGGTACTCCGCAATCGCCTCCGCAGTGCGTCCCTTTCTCGCCAGGGCGCCGCCCAGGTCGCAGTGCAGCGATGCCACCTGCGGCGTGAAGCTCACCATCCGCTGATACAGTGTTTCGGTGTCCTGCCAGCAGGCCAGGTACGACCGGGTCGCGGCGATTTCGAGCCCGGCCAACAACAGGACGCCCGCGGCTGCGGCGACGGCGGGCCAACGCCTTGCACCGGGCCTTGCAGCGCCCACCTGGATCCGCAGGAGCAACCCTGTCAGCGCAATCAGCAGTCCGACCGCGGGCAGGTAAACGTACTTGTCCGATGCAGCCACCCAACTGTACCCGATCAGCCCAAGCGTGGGCGAGATGGCCAGCAGGAAGAAGAGACCGCCGGCGGCCGGCGCCCGCGTCCGCCGCAGCGAAAGCACGCATACGGTTGCCAGTGCGCCCGTGCCGAGCACCGCCGCCAGCACAATAGGCCGGCCCAACGACATCGGTTCCGGCAGCAGGTACACCGACGAGAGTCGCACCGGCCAGAGCATCTTGCCCAGGTAGAACATGAGCAGGTAACAGGTCCGCAGCGGCAGTTGCGCCAGCGTCTGTCCGCCGGGCGGTGTGACGGAAGCCGTCCGGCTGGTCGAGACGATCGTGACCACGGCCGAGAGGGCGGCGACCAGGAAGAAGGGCGTCTTCTCCCAGACAGCCCGCCCGTTCATGCGGCGCAGCGGCCAGAAGTCCAGTACCAGCATCAGCACGGGCAGGGGCGTACTGGTGGGCTTGGACAACACGGCCAGAAGGTACGCGGTCAGGCACAGGAGGTAGAGCGCCCGGCCCCCGCGCCGGGCATATCGCACATACAGTGCGAGGCACAGCAGCGCAAAGAACGCGGCAAGCAGGGTCTTGCGTTCCCATACCCACGCGACCGGCTCGACGGTTAACGGATGGGTGCCGAAGAGCAGGCCGACCATCGCGGCCGGCCACGGCGAGCCGAAGAGCATGTAGAGCAGTACGACGAGCAGGCCGGTGTTGAGCACGTGCAGGACCAGGCTCGTGCGATGGAAGGGCGCGAGGTTGTCGGGGCGCCCGCCCGCGGCTACGTCCAGCATCAGGGAAAGAAGCGTAAGCGGTTCGTAATAGCCTTCCACGGTGGATGAGTTTACGACTTCGGTGATCACGCGCCCGGCCGAGGCCAGGCTCGGTCGCTGCAGATTCGGGTTCCAGAAGAGGTACTGCGTGTCATCAAACGAGATCGCCTCGGCCGAGAGCACCGGCCAGTGCGCCGCCGCAGCAACGGCGGCCGCGCCGATCACGAGAACCGTCAGGACGGCAACCTCGTGGGGCAATGAGCCGCCTCCGCGGACGCTCGCCTGCGGCCGGGCCGGATTGCGGGCGTTGCGTTTCTCTCGTCGCATGTGACGCATATGCGCAGTGTATCCCGCGCGCAGCGGACGGGGCAAGGCACGTGCGGCCGCGGGCATCGCCACGAGGGCCTTGCCCGCGAGCCGGCTGCGGCGGTATGTCGCGAAAAAAAGCGAAGCCGCGCGGCCCACTCCTCGTGAGCCGCGCGGCCTGGAATCACCTTACATCAACCGGACCGGTCGGTGCCGACCCGTCAGCAGCCCGCCTTCGGCGGCCGGTTCGGGCCGTTGAAACAGCCCTGGAACTTGTTGAAGTCGGACAGGTCGATGTCGTTCACGATCGGGTTGTCCCCGACGTCCATGCACGCGCACTTCCGCTGGTCCACCGGCGCCGGCTTGTACGGCCGGTTCGGGCCGTTGAAGCAGCCTTGGAAG
>CAZMVY010000066.1:0-19407 GCA_964569765.1 uncultured Planctomycetales bacterium | reverse complement strand
TTCGCCACGGCCTGTCTTCCGGTACGAAGCCAGACCGTGCCACCGAGCCGAAACTGTCACGCACCCCTGCCCGGGTCACTTTTTCGGCGCCAGGGTCTTGCCCGCCAACAGGGCGTCCAGATCCTTTTTGATGCCTGCTTTCATGTCCGGGTCAAACCCCTCGTGCATGGCCTGCACGGTGCCGTCCTTGCCCACGATGACGGTGAGGGGAATCCCCCGGGCCACGTAGTTCTCGGCGGCGAGGCCCGTCTTGTCGAGGGCGACGGGGATTGCCCACTTCTTCTGCTAGAGGAAGTCCCGGATCTTCTCCGGCGGGTGCTGCAGATTGATGGTGTAGAAGACGACCCCCTTGGCCTTGTAGTCATTGGCAAGCTCGATCAGTACGGGCATACTCATCTGGCAGGGGCCGCACCAGGTCGCCCAGAAATCGAGAATCACGATCTTGTCCTTGAGTGCGGCGAGATCGAGCTGTCCGCCGTCCAGCAGGCTGAGCCGGATGTTCGGCGCGGGCTTGCCGACAAGCGTTTCGTTCGCGTCCGGGGCGTCCTCGCCGGGCGGCGATTGCGTGAGCGTGACGCCAGGAGGGGGGGTAAACTGGAACACGCTGTCGGGCAGCTTCGCGTCGGGCACCCAGTGATCGAACGTGATCGCGGCGTCGAGCTTGAGCTCGTTGCGGATGCCGGGCATCGTCCGAGCGAACCGGGCCACCTGCGCGGGGATGTCGGGTGCGATTCTGCGGATCAACGGCTTCTCGCCGGCCTCCACCCAGACGTACCACGTTGTGTTGTTCCCCGAGAACTCGAGATGGCGGCACGGTGCGCCGCCGACGTTCTCCGTGCCGAGGTCGCGGCAGGCCGTCACATCCTCCATCAGTGCCTCATACGGCTTGTCAGCCAGCAGGGCGTAGAGCAACCGTCCTGCGAATGTGGGCGACCCGAAGATGGGCGGGCCTACCATGCTGTCGCGCGGGATGACGTCGGCGAGGTCCTTCGGCGCGCTTGTCTGGCGGTACTTGCCTTCCATGGGCGTACAGGTGGAGACCGTCGTGCCGTCCGAGACGATGGTGGTGCCCATGACGCTGTCCTTGAGGACCAGTGCGAGCCGGTCGGGCCGGCGGACGGAGAGGGAGTACGCGCTGACGACCTCCTGCTTCATTCCGGGGGCGGTCAGTTTCATGGATACCGCCAGATCCACACGGAAGCTCTGGAGCCTGCGGATGTAGTCGGCCAGGCGGCGTACCACCGCCTGGGCCTCCGGGTCAAGCGACGTGGCGGGCTTTTCCACGGCGCCCCGGGCCGTGCAGGCCGGCACCAGGGCCGTGACCAGACAGCAGACGGTGTACGGGGCCAGCGATGAGCGTTGCATGAAGACCTCCTGCGTTTGTCGCGTCGGGTGGATCCGGTTCGTCCCGAGTATAGTCGCGATTCCACGTCGGGACGCAAGGCCGTACCCCGGCGGCGAATCCGCCCGTGTTTCCGCGCACGCAAGGATTCCCCCGATTGACTCGGACGCCGCCGGGCGGTACGTTTCGCCGTGCGCGGGGCTCTGGCGCGTATCGGTCCCCGTGCGTCGGTCGACGATCCGGTCTACGGAGGTTCAGCGATGTTCACACCCCAGAATCGGTGCGCCCTGGTAATGGGTTTCTGTGTGCTGGTCGGCGGCGCGGCCGGCTGCAGCCCCGTCACCAGGCCGGTGGTGCACAGCACGCTCCTGCGACTGGCGGATCTTGGAGTGACGGCGGCCATGCCGGAGCCAAACACCGTGGTGGCTGTCGAGACGCAGCCCTCGATTGGCCGGTTTCCCGCGGGCGTCTCCGTGGCCCGCGTGAAGATCGAGGAGTCTCCCGGCGGTCCGCCCGGCCTGGTGATCGATTCCCTGACCGATCCCGAAGCGCTGTACTGGAACGAGTTGTTCGACAGCGTCGGGAAGATCCGCGAGGTGACCGTCATTGATCCGCAGTCGGTCCCGCAGCGGTACGTGACCGTGCCGCAGTTACTTGCCTCGTCGCGGAGGCAGAAGTGCCGTCTCTGCGTCGTGTATGGACAGAACGAGGTCGCGCACAACATTTCGCGCGTCGTTGGTGCCCTGTACGATGCGGATACAAACGAGCTCGTCGCCGTGATCTTCGCCGAGCAGATCGTCGATCCGCAGGAGAAGACGCCACCCCCGGCGGATTATCCCAAGGGCGATGAGCGGCACAAGGACGCGCACTGGCTGGTGGCCCGCCGATTCGAGCAGCTCGTGCGCGGGTTCGTCCTGGAACTGATCGAGCGGGATCGCGAGCCCGGTACGCCGGCGGAGCCGGCCACCCGACCCGCAGGCACTGCGCCGGCCGGGCGCTGATCGCCGCCTCGCCCTTTGCGGGCTGCTGCGATACCATAGATTCGTGAGACGGCCGGGGTCAGTGCTGATCGGCGTTCTTGCCGTGTTGTCCGCGGGCTGCGGAACCGAGGCCGACAATGCTCTGCTTCTGCCGGCTGACATCGCCTCGCCCCCGGACACGTCGCGCCTGACGCTCGTGGCCCGCCTCGTCCAGATCAGCGATACGCACATCGTCGATATCGAGTCGCCGGCCAGGTTCGCGGGCGCAGATGAATTCGTGGATGTGGCGTGGCGCCCCTGGGAAGCGTACTCCACGCAGATCCTCGACGGGATCATCCGCACGATCAACCGCCTCCACGCCGCCGGTCAGCGCATCGACTTCGTGATCCACACGGGCGACGCGTGTGATAACGTTCAGTCGAACGAACTCGGATGGTTCCTCGGTGTGATGGACGGTGGGACGGTCCGTCCGCTTTCCGGGTCGGACGATCGGGCCCCGGATGCCCGGCCCGTTCCGGCGCTGGACCCGTACGCGACCTTTCACGCCCAGGGGCTCTACAGGGCCGGTGTCCTTGGCGACTTGCCCTCCATTCCCTGGTATGGGCTCTTCGGCAACCATGACACATATGCCCTGGGCGTCTTCCCGGTGGTGGAGTCTCCGGACGGCCGTCGTACGGCCCCGCTGCCCCTGAGTTGCCGGCCAGGCATCCTGCTGCCCAGCGTGCTTGATCCGGTCGGTTCGTGGGCGCACGGCAATGTCACCCCCGCGAATCCCGGGCCGCCGGCGCTGTTGACGCTGCCGAGTTACGTGACGCCCAACCCCGATCGTGCCTACTTCAGCAAGCGCGACTTCGTACGGTCGATGTTCGCTACTGCGACGGGGCCGGCGGGCCATGGCTTCCTTCCGGACGCCGGCAACGGCTCCTGCGGGTACGGCGTCTCCGTGCTTGCGGGCTTGCGATTGATCGCGTTGGATACGGCCGACGTGCCCCTGTCGATTCCCGGCCTGCCGTATCCCGAGGGGTGCATCTCCGAGGTTCAGAGAGGGTTTCTGCGCGATGAGCTGGAGGCGGCACAGAATCGCGGCGAACTCGTGATCGTCGCGACCCATCACCCCAGCCGCGCGATCATGGTGGCCTATGGCTCCGCGCTCGCACCGCAGGACCTGCGCGACATGCTCAACGCCTGTCCCAATGTCATTCTGCACCTCGCCGGCCACACGCATCAGAATCGCGTGGCCGACCGGGGCGGTTACCTGGAGATCGAGACGTGCAGCACGATCGATCCGCCGCAGGAGGGGCGCATCATCGAGATCTGGCGCGACGGGGCGGACGGCTCCGTGGCGATCGGCTATCGCATGTTCTCGCACATCGACGACACGTTGCCCCCGCTGGGCGACGACCCGCTCCGTGCGATGCGCGAGCAAGCCCGCGCCATCGCGGTTCACGGTGGCGCAATCACGGCGCAGCAGAAGCCGCTCGTTGACGCGGATGCAAATCCGCAGGGGTCACCGTCGGATCGGGCCGGACTGATCCGCCTGCGCCGCTGATCGGAGATTCCGTATCGAGTCCCGCCCCCCACCGTGCGAGGTCAGGCACGGCGGCCCCGGCGCTGAGCGTACCACGCGTGGGCGCCCGCCAGGGAGAACAACAGCGGCAGGGCGATGCCGAATCCCGGGCAGACCCAGATCACCGCCTGTCCATCGGTCGAGGGCGTCTCGCCGCCGCTGCCCCCGCCTCCGCCGTCGTTTTCCGGGGCGATGGCCGGACTACCGTTGGGAACCAGCTTGCCGTCGAGGGCCCCGATGTATTTGCCGCTGCCTGGCGTGTTGAACAGGATCCGAACCGTGCTGCTGGAAGTCGCAATGACGTCAACATCGCCGCCGAGCGCATCGGTCGGCGAGGTGATGCGGCTGTCGAACAGGTCGCCGAGGTTCACGACCGCCAGGCGTTGTTGCACCAGGAGGTCCACTTGGATCAGGTAGTACTGGATCGAGCCGGCGTCGGCGGGGTCACTCTGCCGGGCCGTCAGCAGGAAGGCGATGTCGCCCAGCACGTCCACGCCGCGCAACCGGTGCCCGCCCGGATCGAGATTGGCCGCGCCTGTGTTTCCGCTCCACGGCACAAGGGGGGAGATGGGGTTGGCTCCACCGGTATTGGACGGGCTCGCATCCAGCCACTGCAGCGTGCTCAGGTCGGCCGCCCACAACCCGGCCGGGTCGCCCGCGAAGATCACGGCGGCGGTAGTGTAGATCCCGCCGACATCTCGCACTCCGCTGAAGGCCAGTCCCTGCGGCCCCAGGTTTGTCCCGAGACCGCCCGTGACGACCGGCGGGGCAATCGACGCGTCCACCCGAAGATTCGTAATGTTGCCCTGTTGATCGAAGACGAACGGGCCGAGGGCGATGAGCGACTGTCGCTGGCCGACCGTCCGCGACATGAGCAGCACGCGCTGGTCCGTCTGCCAGTCCATCGCGGTCGCTACATTGAAAGCGGGGATCTGCGTGATAAGGGTGGCGTCGTTGGTCGAGGCGGCCGGCGGCGTCGCGGTGAGATCGACCGCCACTTCCAGCGTCGCGCCGGCCTCGCCCTGCGACGTCTGCCAGTTCAGGATAATGGAGCCGGTGCCGTGGGCGCCGGTGGCGCGGTAGGCCAGCATCTGTGGCACCAGATCGTTCGGCAGCGGAGGCGCGATCGGCGGGTCGATTCGGTACGTCCGGGGGTTGCTCACCTGATAAAAACTCTGTCCCTTGGTAAGCGGGCAGAGCAACAGTGGCGCGACGGCCGTCAGGAGGCACACTGCCCGGCGCAATGGCCGGTCGATCGCAGGCAGGCGGGGCGTCATCGTTCTTCCTTTCCAGTTGATAGCTGTCTTATCGGCCGAAATCATTCTCCGGGTGATGGGCGGCGGGGCTCACCGTCGAAAAACCCCGCTGCGGCGCCTGGCCGGCAGCCGGTTTGCGCCCCGAAACGGCCACCACCCAGGCGAGGTTCCGGAGCGGCTCGGAGAGCCGGCACCAGCGTTGATCAATGCGGTCCAGCCGACGGAGCACGCGGATCGGCACCCGCCGCAGTCCCAGCCAGAAGAGCGGCAGCGCGATCAGCGAGGTGCACAGGTGATATTCGCAGCGAAAATCGTCGAAGCAGGCGCTCAACTGCTTCAGGTGCGCCGGGATCAGGGGGTGTTCGGTGGGCACGCGCAGCCCCGGCGTGAGATCGCGCACGAGGTTGATGATCGGATTCGTGCCCAGCGGCTCCCAGAAGATCAGGCGGCCGCCCGGCCGCAATACCCGCGCGGCTTCCCGGGCGAACCGGCGCACGTCCAGATGATGAACGATCGCCTTTCCGAGCACCACATCCACGCTGTCGTTCGCAAGCGGAAGGCGCTCCGCATCTCCGACCAGCGGGATGACGCTTCCCCGTCCGTCATAGCGGCGATAGTCGCGGACCTGCCGTACCGCCTCGGCCGAGATGTCCATCGCGATGACCCGGGCGCCGTGTCGCCGCATCGTTGCGACGGGGCCGCAGGCCGTGCCGCATCCGATGAACGCCACCGTCCTGCCGGTCAGCGGCCACACCGTCCGGAATATGTCCTCCCAGGCCAGTTCATTGATCTCTTCGTAGAACCGCTCCCGGAACCCACACCCCTCGGTGTACTCCCGATTCCAGAACTGCTGCTCATAACGCTTCGCGTCCACCGGAAGGCCCTCAACGCCGCCGCAGCCACAACATCAGCATCATCAGAACCCAGATAACGGACCCGTAGTAGTTCGTCTCGTCGGCTTCGTAACGGCGGACGAGGTCGTCGAGAAACCCTTCGCGGAAGATCCGGAAGCCGGCGGCCTGCGGATCCGAGAACGCAGTCTGCATCCGCTCCCGCAGCCCGGGATGCCTGCGGAGCCACACGCTGAAGGGCAGACCGAAGCCGTGCTTCTTCTTGGCGATGATTTCGGGCGGGAGATACCCCTCCATCGCCTCCTTGTAAAACGCCCGGAGGCGATATCCGCGCAGGAGCCACCGGCCGGGCAGGCTGCCCGCCAGGGCCACCACATCCGGATCCAGCATCGGATAGCGCACCCGGATGCCCGCCCGCCCGGACATCTCCGTTACCTTGCGGATGTCGCTGTCGGAGATGACAAAACGCAGATCGACATTCAGGACGCGGTTCACCTCGCTGACGGCCTGCACGCTGCGGTAGCACTGCCGGCGGGTCTGCCACGGGTGATCGGGAGCCACCTGGCGGAGGAACTCCTCGTGGAAAATCGCCGCCGGTCCGAACGTCTCCAGGAAGCCGTAGCTGAAAAGCCGTTCCGGGTTCGGGGTGTTGGATCGCCGGATATACTTGCGGGCCCTCTCGATCAGACGCAGGCGGCTGCCGAACGGAAAGCCGAAGACGAGCGGTTCGATGAGGAGTTTCCGCAGCGGCCGGGGCACGTGCTGGTATGTCTCGAAGACCTTGTCCGTGAGGTATTGCGGATTACCGGCAAAAATCTCGTCGCCCCCGTCGCCGGCCAACAGCATGTGTTTGCCGTGTTCGTTCGCGAATTTCGCGCAGTGATAGACCGGCACGGCCGAAGAGTTCCCGAACGGCTCATCGTACTGATCGAGTATCGCGTCGATCGCCTCGAGCGTGTGCTCGGGCGTGACAAGGTGCTCATGCAGGGCGGCGCCGAAGTGCCTGGCGGCGATCCGTGCATAGTGCAGCTCGTTGAATCGCGGCTCATCGAAGCCGACGGTGAAGGCGTCCGCGCCGCAGCCGAGATGCTCGCACATCTTGCCGAGCACGGTCGAGCTGTCGAGGCCGCCGCTGAGAAAGGCGCCGATCGTCGCATCGTCCTTGCGCGGCGGCAGGCGCCGCGTCACGGCCTGCTCGATCACCGCGTGCGTTCGGCCGTACATTTCGCGGCGGGACGCGCGGGCGTCTTCCGGAAATCGCAGCGAGCTGTGCTCGCCCACGTGCAGCTGGCCGTCATACTCGATGTATTCCCGGCATGCGATCTTGCGGATATTGCGGTATACCGTCGCCGGCGCCGGAATCATGCCGAAGGCCACGTAATCGTAGACGGCCTGCGGATCGATCGCCGCCTGAACGCCCGGGCAATGGCGGATGTGGTCGGACCGCGTCGCGACGACGAACTGGCCTTCGTCGAGGTAACATCGCAGCGGCATGGTCCCGAATCGGTCTGCGGCGGCGAACAGCCGTTGCCGACGGCCGAACCACGCCACGAGGGCGAACTGCCCGTTCAGCCTCTCCAGCATGGCCGCTCCGTCCCTGCAGTACAGATGCCGAACGATGGCGGCAGGCCCGGGCAGCGATTCGCCCGTGGGCGTAGAGCCCATCGAAGCCAGCTCTTTGGCGTTATAGAGCTCGCCCCAGTAGATTACGATATCGCCATCGTGCTCGAAGATGTCTGTAGGAAACGGGCCGGGCGAGGCGGCGGCAATCAGCGCGGGGGCCATCCACCGCCATTCGGGGCTGCCCAGCACCGGATCGAGTGCCGCTCGCACCTGGCCGGGGCGCCCGGCATCGTCCGTTTTTCTATCAATCCACACAAACATGGCTCAACTCGCGGCACAATAGACTACGGGCTGTGACCCGGTTTCGTCGATGGATAGAATAACGGCATACGCTGAGGGGGTCTGTGTCATTGGGCGACCGAGGATTGACCATGAAACCAAACCGTAACCTTTTGTCGCTGAAGAAGTTGCTTATGGCAGCGCTCCTCCTGCCGCTCGTGCAGAATGGCGGGTGCGTCTTCGATCCGCAGCAGTTCGCCGCGTTCTTGTCCTCTCAGCTTTACCAGCTCGAGGCCACCGGCTTCCAGAACGGCATTGGTCAGTTGCTCGATCATTGGATCAACAACGTGTATTGACCAGCGTTCCAGCGTTTTTGCCGGCCTTGAGAGTGTTCGGCCGCGCCGCCGATCGCCATGAACTGCTTCAGCGTGGACGTTGAAGAGTACTTCCAGTGCGAGGCCTTCGCCGGCCGGGTGACAGCCGAGTCTTGGTCCGAACATCCGTCGAGGTTGCGAGTCGGCCTCGACCGTCTCCTTTCGTTGCTTGAGGCTCATGCCGTCCGAGCGACCTTCTTCGTACTGGGCTGGGTGGCCGAGCGCGATCCGCCGCTGATTCGCTCGCTCGCGCAGGCCGGGCATGAGATCGCCTCCCACGGATACGGCCACCGGCATCTGTCCCGACTGACGCCCGACGCCTTCCGGGACGATGTCGCCCGCAGCCTTGGCATCCTCCAGGATTGTACGGGCCGGCCGGTCCTGGGCTTTCGGGCCCCGACGTTTTCCATCATGCGTTCGACGGCATGGGCCGTCGATGTGCTCATCCGCCTCGGGCTTCGCTACGACTCGAGCATTTATCCCATCCATCACGACCGATACGGCGTCCCCGACGCGCCGGTTGCGCCGTTCTGGCTGACGACCCGGCAGGGACGCATTCTTGAGATACCGCCGCTGGCCGCGACGTGCGGGTGGCTGCATATACCCGTCGGCGGCGGGGGGTATCTTCGGCTTCTGCCCGTCCGTCTGATCGACGCGGCGATCGCACGCGCGAACCGCGCCGGCCGGCCCGCAATGATCTACGTGCATCCCTGGGAGCTGGACCCGGAGCAGCCCCGTCTGCCCTGTTCCCGCCTTACCCGCGCGCGCCATTACGTCAACCTCCAACGCACGGCATCCAAGCTGGATCATCTCTTTTCGCGACATCGGTTCGGTCCCGCCGTCGATCTGGCAGAGGAGCTTTCGCGGAACCGGGAGCTGGCCGTCTGGTCACTGGAATCCGACACCTCCGGGGCGTGACGGTCCGTAGCCGTCCCAAAGGCTTACCTTTCCCGGCGGGCGCCGAGCTCGCCGCGAATCCGCAACTCCGTGAGCAACTCGGCGGCCAACCGTTTTTCCGGCAGGTCGTCCGAGGCGATGCTCAGAACGTTCTCCAGATGCAGCCGGGCCCAGTGCGTTCTTCCGGCTTCCTTGTAGGCCACGCCCATGTGGTAGTGCGCCGCGGGCTGATCGCGCAATTCCTCGATGGCAGTCGAAAGAGACGCAAGACCGTCCGCGGTGTCGCCGCGAAGAATCCGGATCCAACCGAGCGTCTCGATCATCTCGGGCGACAGCGGGCCGAGCGATGCCGCTCGTTGCATCCGATCCGCCGCCCGTGCGATTGTGTCCGCGTTGCGCCGCGCCGCGTTTGCCAGGACGTAGGCTTCGTCGTTCAGCGGCCCGGGGTCTGTCGGATCCAGTTCGGATGCGCGACGGTACTGTTCGGCTGCTTCGGCGGGCCGGCCCTGCCGCTCCAGCACCTTGCCTCGTTGGATGCACAAGCGGACGGTTTCGCCTTCGCTCGAGGCGATCTCGGCCAGGATCTTGCCGGCCTCGTCGTACCGTCGCTGCGCCGCGGCTCTTTCAACGGCCAGTTCCTTGCCGAGGACGGAGTCTTTGCACCGTTCGAGTATATGTTCGGCTTCCTTCGCGGCTTCGGCGGGTCGGCCGGCCGCCCGCAGCGCCTCCCAAATCGTCTGCCGAACGAGGGCTTCGTCAGGCCATTCCTCCGCGAGACTTTTCATCCACTCTGACACCACCTCCCTCAAACCGAGCTCGACCATCGCCCGTCCGATGGTCAATCGACGCAGACGGGCCCGCCCGCGATCGTCCGTTGCGGCGGCGATTGCCCGCTCCAGATCGCCTGCCGGAACATTCGGCGGGGGCGTTGTTCGCAGAAGCTCCCGTGCGGCATCAATATCGCCGCGAGCCGCTGCGGCCAGGATCGGCAGGTCGTTTCCGCGGCGTTTTCGGGAAATCGTCGGCGCCGAGGATGTCGTGGCGACCGGGGGCGCCCCCGCAAGGATCAGAAGGCCCCGCGCGAGCTCCGGCGAAAAAACAACGGCCGGGCTTGCCGAGAGAAGATTCGCCGCCTCGTCGTTCCGGTTCCGCGCCAACATCAGTAGCGCGAGGCGAAGCCTCGCCGTGCCGTCCTGCGGGGCCGCCCGCAGCCACGCGCGGTACGTTTCCTCAGCGGCGTTGAGGTCCCCGGAGAGCCACTGCAATTCGGCCAGGATGCCCCACCACTCGGTGCGCCGGGCGAAGTCGTTCGTACGGCGAACGATCGTTGCGGCTATCGCGACCGCCGGTCGGACCTGTCGGGCGGCCAGATGCAGGCGGATCTTTGCCAGGGCGGCGTCAGGATCGTTCGGCCTGCGGTGCAGGACCTGATCGAGAAGCGCAAGTGCCTCCGGGTTTTGCCCGCGGCGGATGGCGTTCTCCGCCATCACCCGGAGGGCGTCCACGTAATAGGGAGAGTAGGGCGCTACGGCTCGCAGGGCTGCATCGGACTCCTCGATCCGCCCCGCCGCCGCGAGGGCTTTCGCCAGATTGATCTGAATGGAGTAGCCGCCATCCTCATGTTGTTCTTTGATCTGCCTCAGACTCGCGGCGGCGGCCGTATACAGACCCAGCCGCATCAGCATCTCGCTTCGCAGAACGGCGGCTCGCACCGCGCCCGCCGGCCCCGCCCGGGACAGTTGCGCCAGTACTTCGTCCGCTCCGGGATAGTCGTGCGTGGCGGCGAGCAATGCGGCACCGTCCGCGAGCAGCTCGACATCGGCCGGTCGTCCGCGGGCCGCCTCGCGGAAGGCCTTGACGGCCTCGGCCGGGTTGCCGGACCGCCGGTGAATCTCCATCGTAAGCCGCGCGGGGCCGTTGCCTTCAGCGAATGACGCAGCATACCGGGCGGCTGTCGCCAGTGCGGCGGCCGTCTGCCCCACACGGAGCTGCGCGCGGGCAAGCCGCTCGAAGTCCGCCGGCGTGAGTGACTCTGGAGGCATGAGCGATTCGATCTTGTGCAGTTCCTGCTCGGCTTCCCTGAGCCGCCCGCTTTCGGCGAGGACTCCGAACCGCCCCCAGGCCGCGGCCGTCTTCTCCTGGGCTTCGTCCAGCCAGTCAAACGTCTTTACGGCGTCGTCCGTCTGCCCAAGCCCCGCTTGCCAGGTGGCCAGGGTCGTGGCGATTTGATTCCGTGCGCTCTGGGGCACCTTGGCCGGCCGATCTTCCAAGACCGGTGCCAGATGCGCGATTGCCTCCGTCGGGCCGGCGGTTGCCCGCAGGATCTGGCTTTGTGCGAATCGGACGAGTGCCCATCTCGCCCCGTCCGGTCTTTCGAGGGCCTTGATTCCGTCGGCCGGTCTTTCTGCCCGGAGATAGAGGTTCGCCAGCCTGCTGTAGCCTTCCAGATCGTCCGGCTCGGCGCTGATGTACGCGGCGAGTTCCGACGCGGCATCCTCGAATCGCCCCATCCGCTCCAGTGCGTCCGCCGCCAGCAGCCGCAGCGTGGGCGGGGCACCGCCGGCCTGCAGCGCGCTGCGGCAGATATCGGCTGCCCGCTGGAAGTTTCCGCGGAGCATGGCCACGCCGGCTTGCTCTTCGGACGTCGCTTTCTCGTCCGGCAGCAGTTTCTCCGCAGCGGCGAAGGCCTCTTGGGCGCCAGCAAGGTCGCCGCGTCTCAGGAGGATTCGACCCAGCAGCATTTGGCCCGGGTAGGATAGTTCGTCCGCCGCGAGGGCCGCACGCGCTGACGCCAGCGCCCCGTCGAGATCGCCGCTCTGGAGAAAGACCTCCGCGATGCCGAGCCGTTGCGAGACGGTGATTCCGGGTGTCCTCAGCGCTTCCATCAGGAGCTTGCGCGCGTCCGCATCGCGGCCCTGCCGATATCGGAGTCGTGCGAGCTCCACACGTGCGTCCGCGGCGGCGGCGGGCTCTTCCATGAGTTGCGTCAGGACGGCTTCGGCGGAGGCGGGCTGGTTCAATTCGATCAGACGGCGGGCCCGAAGGAGTCTCGCCGTCGGCGACCGGCCCTCCGCTGCGCCTGCGCGGGCCAGGCATTCCTGCGCCTGGCGGACCTTGCCCAGGCGCCAGTATTGCGTCGCCGCCGCTTCCAGCAGCCCGGGCGTGCTCGGGCCCGTCGCCAGCGACGCGTCCACCAGGGCGACGGCGCGCTCGCGCGTGGCGTACTGCGCAAGGAGAGTCACGGCAGCGGGCAGAAAGAGTTCTCTGGACGGCGAAGCCGCGATGGCCTCGCGCAGCTCGGATTCGGCAGCGCCGATCTGCCCCGATTTGCAAAGGCTTTCCGCCAGGCGCAGCCGCGCGGCATGATACTGCGGGTTGAGCACAAGAATGCGGCGCAGCGTCTGTTGGGCCATGCTCTCATACCCGGTGCCGGCCTGGGCCAGTGCGAGCGAGTACTGGATCTCCAGCCAGTTTGGGTAGAACGTGGACACGGGCTGGAGGATCTGTTTGGCCTCGTCGAACCGCCCCTGAGCCAGGAGCACCTGCGCCTTGAGAACCAGCGCCGGGGTGTTCTTGGGCTCGCGTTTGAGCACCTCATTTGCGAGGCGATCTGCGGTGGTCGTGTTGCCCTCCAGCAGCGACAGCCGGCCCATCATGATCTGGGCCTCCCGGCTGTCGGGGCTGAGATGCAGGTGGTCTTTCAGGATCTGCCTGGCGCGGGAAAGCGTGTCGTTCACCTTCAGGTCGGGATCACGCGCCTGCATCGAGAGCACCGCTCCCACCGCCTGCAACGCCACACGCTCTGTCGCCTGACGTCTTGCCGTCAGTTGCTCATGAATGCTCAGGACCTTCTCGTACAGACCACGGCGCTGATACAGCTCCTGAAGTGCTTCGCCTGCCCGCGCACCGGTCGGCGGGCTCTCGAACGCGCGTTCCAGAGCTTCGACAGCCCGGTCCTCCGCATCGCGGGCGGCCAGGGCCTGCTCCTCGGCATCCTGATTATGCCGCATTGCGACGTTCGATTGCCCCGACTCCGTCGCCAGATTCCGCATCAGGAGCGATTTCGATTCTATGAGTCGATGGCATTCGGCGATGTCCACGTATATCAGGCCCCGCTCCAGATCGAGTTCGCCGGCCGCGGGGGCTTCAATCCGGCTGCCGGCGGACACGGCCAGGGCCGCTTGGAGGTGGCGGATCGCCTGTTCCAGGTCTTCGCGTTTCGCCTGGCCGGCCTCGTATCCGAGCCGCGCGATCGCCTCGGCCCGATACGCCCTCATCTTCCACACGATCGGTTCCGTCTCATCGGGTTTGAGCCGCAGTGCGCGGTTCGCCGTCTCCCGCGCCTCCGCGTAATCGCCGACGCGCACCAGCGATTGCGCCAGAACCTGCAAAGCCTCGTAGGAGGTGGGATCGCGGTTGAGCACTGTCCGGGCGAGGCGGCAGGCTTGCGCCGGGTCTCCCTGGTCGAGCGCAATCCGCGCGTTGCTCAGGAGCACACCGCTCGTGCGGCCTCGCAGCCACCGCCAGCCGGCGGTCGCCGTCAGACACATTACGACCGCCGCCGTGACGAAGATCCGTTTCCCGCGTGCCAAAGCCGGCCCCCTGCGTGCTTCGCGCACCTTTCCCGCCTATGGCCTATTTGACCGCTTGCCCCGCGGAATGGCAAAGCCCCGGCGGCGCGGAAAAAAAGCTCCTGGCTGATACCCGCAACCACGAAGGCGCCGATTTCAGCCCGGAGCTGGCAGCCAAAGGAAATCTGTCGGGCCGGTCGCTGGGGCGACCGGCTTCGCTCATCGCGCCCCCTTGCCGGTGATCATCAGGATCGTGCGCCCGAGGATCTTCAGATCCGTTGCCCAGCCTCGCGTTCGTACGTACTCGAGGTCCCAAGCGACTTTTCGCCGCACCGAATCGATATCGCTGTCGTATCCGTTCTCGATCTGGGCCAGGCCGGTCAGCCCGGGTTTAACTTCCAGGCGGTTCATGTAGTTGGGGATATGCATCATCAGCTCGCGGATGATCTCGGGCCTTTCCGGTCGGGGCCCCACGAGGCTCATATCGCCACGCAGGATGTTGTACAACTGCGGCAATTCGTCCAGGTGCGCCAGCCGCATGCCCCGGCACAGAGGCCTGACCCGTGGGTCGTCATCGGTGGCCCACACTGCTCCCGTATCCTTCTCCGCATCGGTATACATCGTACGGAGCTTATACATGCGGAAGCGCCGGCCCCCGAGCCCGACACGTGTCTGCGAGAAAAGCACCGGACCGCGCGGATCGCTCAGCTTGATGATGGCTGCACAAATCGCCATTACGGGCAATGCGGCGAGCAGCAGCAGAATCGACACGGTTACATCGAACGCATCTTTCAGAATTGCGTAGCGAGTACGGGCATACCTGACGGCCAAACCGGCCAGCCCACCCGTCACCATTGCCACACTCAGCGGGGCCGGCATCCTTCGCTCCTCCGCGGAAGCGATCCCTTGTTCCCCGTCAACCCCGCTCACCTGTTGCCGAGATTCTCAGCCCTGTTGCAGGCGCTTCCAGTCACTGCCTCCTGGCAACCCGTGCACACCTGCTCCTACGTTATGCGCGTGATGTTCGAATGTCAACTTAAGCCTGTAAAGCCGGATTCCGATAACAACTCTTCTTGAGCGATAACTCCGGCGACACCCGTTTACCAACCGATTGCCGGCGTCGTTGTCTCAGCCTTCCCTACCCGCAGGCCCTTGCCAAGTATCGCGAACATCACCTGCGGTCGCCTCCGTTCCTCCTCGACATTCCGAAACCGTTCACCGCCACCCCCGCGCGCTCCCCGCCCGTGCGCTTCTTTTCGAATCGCGGTTCCGCGGCTCCATCCGCGCCCAAACAACAGTGTCATGAAATCGATCTTCGACGTGCTGCTCGTCGCCGTCTTTCGATCGCCAATCCGCCGAGTGCGCTGGCAACCAACACAAGCGACAGTGGCTCGGGGTTCTCCGCTTGCGCTGGAGCCGGTCGCGCCTTGCCCAGTTTCGGCGGGTTATTGGGTCCGCTGAAAACGTCTTGGAACGCGAGAAAATCGGCCTGGTCCACATCGCCATCGCGGGCCCAGTCGGCGTCGAGGCCCGGCTTCTTGCTTGGTCGGTTCGGTCCGGCGAAACAATCCTGGAAGATCAGGAAGTCGGCCTGATCCACGTCCCCATCGAAGTCGAGGTCGCCCCACTGGTACTGCGAACCCCCAAGCCAATACTGCAACGGTTCGCTTGCCGCGCCCCCCCCCGCACCTGTTGGGTTCGCCCCCGTGTTGGTCGGCAGCGCATAGAGCAAGCCGGCTGCGACCAACATCACTCCCGTCGCGATCAACGCGGTTTTCATAGTAGACTGCCTCCTCCGCTCGATCCGACACAAGAATAGCCCATCGTGGTCCGCTTGTCAATGAAAAATCGCCAGATTCATAGAAAACCTCCCTCGGTTGGCAACGTCCTATAAAATGGTGCATATCGGCAAAGTGCTCCAATTATTCGTGAGCGCCACACGGTCTGCGGTGCCTTCTGCCGTGAGTGCCTGTTCCTGTTCGAACTGTCGACACGATTCGATACCCCAGATGCTCGTTTGCTACCCTGCGAAGCAGCCCAGTATCGCCCGGGTCAAGGTCATCTCGGCATCGCAACGATCTGCGCGAACGAAGACACGAAAGCAACCGATACCATAACTGTTTGTCCTATAGCGCGTTGTGTATTAACATGGCCGATGGCATCCCTTCGTATGCGGCGACGCGGACTGCTCTGGCTTGATTGGACATGCCTATGTGGTGTGACGGAGATCCGTCTGCCTGCCGCACCGAGGTAGCGGTTCTTCCTGCTCCTGTCGGTGGCGTAGGCGGAGCGCGTCGCAGTAGAATATGCTTGTTCTGATTAACGGTTTGGTTTTCGCGGGGCGCGCGGCGGCCGTCGAAGGAGCAGACCATGAAGGCGTTGATCGTTGCAGTGACGCTGGCCGGTTTGTTAATGATTGCGGCGGCCGTGCCGACGACCGCGCGCCGTGACCTCGCATCGCCGTCGCTTCCCGATCTGATTGCCAGGCAACGCGTCGCAGTTGTCGCGGTAGGAACCTACAATCCGCTGGGGCGGCCCACGCAGCAGTTTCTCGGCACAGGATTTGCGTTGAGCGGCCGCCGGCTGGTGGCGACGAACTGGCACGTGATTCAGCCGATCCTGGCGGGCAACCGCGAGAAAGAGCTTCGGGTCTTCAGCTTGTCGGACCGTGATTCGCGGGGGCGGGCGGCGATTCTGCGACGACAGGATGCCGAGCACGATATTGCGCTGGTCGAGTACGACGGGCCGATGATTCCGGGGCTTTCGTTGGGCACCTCATCCGGTCTGCGTGAGGGCGAGGATATCGCCTTCACGGGGTACCCGCTGGGGCCGGTGCTCGGGCTTCATCCGGCGACCCACACGGGCATCATCAGCAGCATCGGACCGCGTGCGATTCCGGCGGATGCTCCATCTCAACTGACGGCGACGATGAAGCACGCGCTGGAGAATCCGTTCGACGTGCTGCAACTGGATGCCGTGGCGTTTCCCGGCAATAGCGGCAGCCCGGTATACTTGCGAAGCACCGGGGAGGTGGTCGGGATCATCAGCAACGCGCACGTTCGGATGACGAAGGAGCGGGGGCTGGTGGGGGCGACGGGGATATGTTATGCCATCCCGGCGGACCATCTGACGAAGCTGCTGGAATAAACCTGCCGATAAGGCTGGTAGCAGCGGGGATTGTCGGCGGAGATCAAGGGGGCACAGGGCCCCGTCTCAAGGAGCGACCGTGTACGAGGCGCACTTCGGGTTGAACGAAAAGCCGTTTGAGAACACCCCCGATCCGCGCTTCTTCTTCTCAAATCCGGATCACGATGAGGCCCTGGCTAACCTGATCTATGCCGTTACCGAACGCAAGGGTTTTGTGTTGTTGACCGGCGAGGTGGGGTCCGGCAAGACGCTTCTGAGCCGGATTCTTCTGTCGCGGCTGGGGCCGACGGCGCGTACGGCGATCGTGACGAATACGCACCTCTCGCCCAAGCAATTGCTCCGCACGCTCTGTCAGGAGTACGACCTGCCGACCGCCAACGCCCGCGACAAGTCGGAGATCCTCGAATCGTTCAACGGGTTTCTGCTCCAGCAGCTTGCGGCCGACCGGCTCGTCGTTTCCATCATCGACGAGGGCCAGAATCTGGCGCGGGAAGCGCTGGAAGAGATTCGCATGCTGTGCAATCTCGAAACGGACCGCGAGAAGCTGCTGCAGATCATCCTCATGGGGCAGCCGGAATTGCGGCGACGGGTCTCGATGCCGGATCTGGAGCAGCTCCGACAGCGGATCGCCCTGTGCTATCACCTGCGTCCGCTTTCGGCGCAGAACGTCGGCAAGTACATCGAACACCGGCTGGCGGTGGCGGGCCGATGCGGCGAGAGCCTTTTCGACGAGGCCGCAACCACGATGATCGCGCAATACTCCGGCGGCGTGCCGCGCCTGATCAACGCCATCTGCGACTGCTGCCTCGTACTGGCGTACGCGCGGCAGTTGACCCGCATTGACGAGGCGATCGTTCAGAATGCCGTGCAGAACCATCTGCCGATGGAGGCCAGGCCCGTTCGGCAGTGGGCGTGATCTCGGTATCGACCGGTTTGAGGCGGCCGAACGGGATTGGAAGCGACGTTCGGCGGACGTTACCCGGTGCGCTGCGGGGTTCCCTGCGGCACGTCAAGGCCGTTTGTGTCAGCAGATCAGAAGGGTACCCGGTCTTCCGGTCCGGCCTGGCGCCGCTGCGGAGCCGCTTCGGCGGGCGCGGTGACTCGCTGCACGTTGCACGGCGGCAGCGCGGCGAGGAAGGTTCGGCCGTACGGTTTGCGGACCACCCGCGGATCGAGGATTACGACGATTCCGCGGTCGTTCCGATGGCGGATCAGGCGTCCGAAGCCCTGTTTGAACTTCAGCACGGCCTCGGGCAACTGGTAGTCGCGAAACGGATTGCCGCCCGCCTGGCGGATCTGTTCGATGCGGGCCTCGACGAGAGGGCGGTCGGGGACGGCGAAGGGCAACTTCACCATGATGACGCATGAAAGGGCCTCCCCCGGCACGTCGACGCCCTGCCAGAATGTGTCGGTGCCGAAGATGACCGAACCGGCCTCGCGGCGGAACTTCTCCAGCATCACGGATCGCGAGAGGCCCTCCCCCTGGACCAGAAGTTGCAGCCGGGCCTCCGTGAAGGCAGGCCGTAACCGCTGGGCCGCCTGGTTCATCATGTCGTAGCTGGTGAAGAGAACAAACGACCGGCCATGCATCTGGCGGACGTACCGTTCGATCGCATCGCATGCCGCCGGCAGAAACGCCGGCTCCGACGGGTCGGGCATGTTCGTTTCGAGGTACAACGTGACCTGCGTCTTGTAGTCGAACGGGGAGCCGAGCCGCAGGCCCTTGGCCTGTTGCAGGCCGAGCCGGTTCTGGATGTAGCCGAAGTCCTCGCCATCCCCGGCGCACAGCGTGGCGCTGGTCAACACGACGCGGCGGATCGACTCGAAAAGGGATTTGCCGAGCACGTCGGAAACGCGTACCGGGGCGCGGTGGATCGAGCAACGGGGCGTGCGGCCGCCCGCCGCGTCGATCCAGTAGACATTTTCCGGCTGCTCGGGCTTGAGCAGTTGCTCCAGCGTGTCGGCGAAGGTGGCGGTTCGGTCCATCAACGATGCCAGTTCGAACCGGTCCTCCTCGTTCTTCAGTCGCCCCCGCATGCGTCCGAGTTGCGTATGCACGAGGCGCAGTGCCGGGCTCAGCGTGTTGGGGATGGGGTCCGCCACGGCAAGCCGCCCGTTACGTTTGCCGTGGGTCTGTTGCCAATCGACCAGATCGCGCCAGAACGCGCTCGCGACCTGCTGCGCCTTCTTGACGACGCGGATGGCCTCCGCGGCGTGGTACGCGACGAGGAATCCCCGTCCGGTGCGCTCGTTGTAAAGCGACTGGAGCAGGTAACGGACCTGCGAATCGGAGATCGCGGCGCCGAAGTGCTCCGCGGCCACGGCTTCCAGCGTGTGTGCCTCGTCAATCACGACATACTCGTAGTCGGGCAGCACGGCCGCGTCCCCCGCCCGCAACGCGAGGTCGCTCATCAGGAGCGCATGGTTGACGACAAGAATCTGCGCCTGTTCGGCGGCGCGCCGGGCGGCCTGGTAGAAGCACTTCGCGTAGAGCGGGCACCGGACGCCCATGCAGTTGCCGTGTTCGCTGCGGACCCGTTCCCACACCGCCGGGTCGGGTTGCGGTTGCAGATCCGCCAG
>CAZMVY010000065.1:0-19565 GCA_964569765.1 uncultured Planctomycetales bacterium | reverse complement strand
CCCCCACGGACGCCGCCTCCCCTACGCCGCCGGCCACTCCCCGCTGAACACCTCCCCCGCCGGGCCCGTCATGTACACGCAGTCGTCCCTCGCATCCCAGTCCAGCGCCAGATCCCCCCCCGGAAGGTGCGCCGTGATGCGCCGCTCCGTCCGCCGGGTCAGCGCCCCCGCCACGCACACCGCGCTCGCTCCCGTTCCGCACGCCAACGTCGCCCCGCTGCCGCGCTCCCACGTCCGCATCGTCACATCGTCGCGCGCGTTCACCCGAACGAAGTGCACGTTGCATCGCTCCGGGAAGATCGCATGGTTTTCGAGAAACGCCCCGTCTCGCGCGAGATCCACTTCCTCCAACGACGCTACGAAGACCACCGCGTGCGGGTTGCCCATCGACACGCACGTCATCGGCAGTTTGCGCCCGCGCACGTCCATCAGGTAGTCGATCATCTCTTCCGGCCGAAGCGTCGTCGGCAGATCCGTCGGCGCCATGCGCGGCCGGCCCATGTTGACGCGAGCCGCGCGGACCCGCCCGTCCGCCAAGAGGAGGTCCACCGTCAACACGCCGGCATCGGTCTCAATCCGCATCGGGTTGCCCCGGGCCAGGCCATGATCGAACGCATACTTGGCCACGCAACGGATGCCGTTGCCGCACATCTGCCCGCGCGAGCCATCGACGTTGTACATTTCCATGCGCACGTCCGCCGTGGTTGACGGGCAGATGAGGATGAGTCCGTCGCTGCCGATACCGTAGTGGCGATCGCTCACAGCGCGGGCCAAGGCCGGCGGGTCGCCGACGCGTTCGTGAAAACAATCGACGTAGACGTAGTCATTGCCGAGGCCGTGCATTTTCGTAAAGCGCATCACGGCCATTGTAGCGGAAAACCCAGGGCTGAGAAGCCGACGCAAGTTAGCAGTCACTATCGAATGCCTATGGTGTCATTTACGCGTGTCGAGGGAGTATGTCCGCCGGATACGTTTGCGCCTCGCTCTGGCGCGTACTTGTGGGATCGCCCAAGGTCTGAGCCACAGCTCGGCGGGACAGGCATCTCCTTCGGCAATACGAAGCAAGGCGCGATCCCCCGTAGTGGCTCACGGGACGGATAAGAGCCTTGTGCCACGTGAAACAACGTGCTCGGTACCCGCCCGCGACGAATCCCACCTCCGGCCTTGTTTCACGTGGAACATGCCTTGTAAACCCGATCAAAGCCAGCTACTATGCTCGATGTACCGTCCGCCCGGCTGCCTGCCGGCCGACGCGACCCGGTTTGACCCTAATCCACGGAGGAACCGTATGTCTCCCCCACGCGAGCAGAAGCGCCTCGGAAAAGGTTTGGCCGCCCTGATCCACGGCACCATTGAACCCCAATCCGTGACAACCCACGAGCCGATCGCTGCCGAACAGGACCCACAGGCACGAGGCGCGCTCCGCGTCATTCGCTGCGATGCGATCCGCCCAAACCCCTTTCAACCACGTTCTGACATCGCCGATGCCGGCATTGACGCCCTCGCTGAGTCGATTCGCCAAACAGGCCTGGTCCAACCGATCACCGTACGCCAGGTAGGCGCCCACTTTGAACTGATCGCAGGCGAGCGCCGGTGGCGGGCCGCCCAGCGGGCAGGTCTCAGCGAGCTACAGGCGATCGTAAGGCCCGCAACCGACGAGCAGATGCTCGAGATCGCCCTGATCGAGAACATCTTTCGGGAGGATCTCAACGCAATCGACCGCGCGCAGGCGTATCGCCGCTATTGCGACCAGTTCGGGCTTACCGCCGAACAGGTAGCTGGTCGCCTCGGCGAGGACAGAACGACCGTCACGAACTACCTTCGACTCCTCGACCTGCCTACCAGCGTGCAGGACATGGTCCGAGACGGGCGACTATCCATGGGACACGCCAGGGCACTCGCCGCAATTGCAGACCGCCAGAAGATTGAGAAAATAGCTGTGTTTGCGGCTACTAACTTTTTCTCTGTTCGTGCCCTCGAAGAACTCGTCCGCAAGGAAAAGGACGGGGCACGTCCCGCGCCGGCGGCGCCACTACCCGAGCCCGCCAAGCGGCCTCACGTCCGCGACCTCGAGCAGCAGTTCGTGCGGGCCCTCGGTACCAAGGTCGAAATCCTGGAGTCGCGGAAAAAAGGCGCGGGACGCATCGTCATTCACTACTTCACACTCGACGACTTCGACCGTGTCGCCGAACGCCTCGGCATTCGCTGGGAATGACGCAAGGAGGCGAGCCTACATGGCGCAATGGCAGGAATACGCAAAGGTTCTCGTCGCGTTGCTGGTAATCGTCGATCCCATCGGGATCATACCGGTGTTTCTTGTCCTCACGGGCGGTCGCACCGCACGGCAGCGAAACCGGATCGCCCGCGCCGCCGCCTGCGCGATGGCGCTCGTACTGATCGGCGCCGCACTCGGCGGCGAGTACGCTCTGCACGCCTTCGGGATCGGCATACCTTCCTTTCGCGTGGGAGCGGGAATCATCCTGCTGCTGATGGCCGTCTCCATGTTGCAGGCCCGGCTCGGCCCGACGCGACAGGCCCCGGAGGAGGCCGCCGAGGCGGAAGAGAAGGACGCGGTAGCGATGGTGCCCATCGCGATTCCACTGCTGGCCGGTCCCGGCGCGATCAGTACGGTGATCGTGTATGCGAACCGCCCTGCACTGGGGCCGCATGCCCTCTCGCTGTGCGTCATCATTCTGGTATGTTCCGTCATCGTCTGGATGGCGCTGCGGCTGGCCGGGCCGATCGCGCGCCTGCTCGGCACGACCGGCATCAACATTGCGAACCGCCTCATGGGCCTCATCCTGGCGGCCATCGCCGTCGAACTGATGGCCGACGGGCTCAAGGGGCTGTTCCCGGCGCTCCAGTAACCGAACAGCGATCGCAATGATGGACCTGCTCGCCGACAATGCCTTTCGGATTCTCGCCATGCTCATTCTGCTGGCCGGCGTGGCGCTCTTCGGGAGTGCGGAGACGGCGCTCTTCAGCCTCGCGCGCCACCAGCTCAAGAGCTTCCGATCGGCGGCGAACCCTCTCCTGCGTCTCGCCGGGCGCCTGATGGACGACCCCGACGGGACGCTCGTCAGCATCCTGCTGGCAACGCAAACGGGAAACGTCCTGTACTTTGCGGTGGCGGCCGTGCTCGTGATCAACACTTCGGAGCATCTGGCCGGTTGGCAGAGCACTCTGGTGGGCCTGTGCCCGCTGATCGGAATGATTTTCTTCGGGGGCATTCTGCCGAAGGTCGTGGCGGTCACATATCCGGCGCTCGTGGCCGCGATGGTCGCCGGGCCCCTGTACGCGTTTGACCGGCTGATCCGTCCGGTCCGCAGCCTCCTGCTGCGGGTGCTCGTGACGCCCGGGGTTCGCCTGCTCAGCCCCGCCACGCCGCCGGCCGGCCCAGTGGGTCACGAGGAACTGCGGGAGCTTCTGGAGCACTCGGCGGCGCAAGGGGTACTCACGGCGGGAGAGAGCCTTCTGCTTCGCGAGGTTGTCGAGCTCGGCACGATCACGGTCGGAGAGATCGCCACACCCCGCGTCGATCTCGTGACCGTGGACATCACCGAGACACGGGATTTCTTTCTCGATCTCGTTCGCAAGCGGGGCGTGAAGCAGGTTCCCGCCTACCGGGACGAACCGGACAACATCGTGGGTATGCTGCGCGTCCGCGACGCGCTTCTCCGGCCGGATGATTCCCTCGAGGACCTCGTGCGCCCGGTGTGGTTCGTGCCCGAGACGAAGCGGGTCGACAGTCTGCTGCGCGACTTCCAGGAGAGCGGCCGCGAGGTGGCCATCGCCGTAGACGAGTACGGCGGCGTGACCGGCGTCGTCACGCTTCAGGACATCGTGGAGGAACTGATCGGCGGCGAGTTTGATCGCGGCGAACCCGGCATCGAGCCGGTGCGCCGGATCGACGAGAACACATATCTCCTCAGCGGCCGGCTCAGCATTCGCGAGTGGGCGCAGGCCTTCGGGCAGCGTTTGGCCGACCTCGGCGTGAACACCGTCGGCGGACTGATCGCCGCACGACTCGGTCGTCCGGGGCGGGTGGGCGACACCGTACTCCTGCGTAACCTGCGCTTCACCGTAACGCGAACGCAGCGGCATCGGATTGTGGAGGTCCGCCTCGAACGGTTGCCGGCGCTGCCCGCGCCGGGGGAGGCGGCGTCCTCATGAGCGACCTTTGGCACATTGCCAGACAACTGTGCTGGATCGGCGTCGCGGCCGCGGGCGTCTGTCTCTCCGGACTCTACAGCGGCATGGAGATCGGCTGTTACCGGCTCAGCGAAGCGCGTCTGCGTCTGGAGGCCGAGCGCCGTGGCGGACTCTGGCGGCGACTGCTGGAGCTGACACGCGACCGCCAGCGTCTGATCTGTCTCATCCTGATCGGCAACAGCACGGCCGACTACGTCGCGACCGCCGGCATGGCCGTGCTGCTGACGGAAAGAGGTCTGCCACCCGGCCAGACGGAGCTCTACGCGACGTTGATCCTCGGGCCGCTCATTTTCGTCGTCGGCGAGATGATTCCCAAGGCCCTGTTTCAGGCGCGGGGCGACAGCCTGACCGTGCGCGGAACCCCGGTTCTCGAAATCAGCCGGTATCTGTTCACGTACACCGGCCTCGTGGGGCTGACATACTGGGCGACGCGGGGCGTCATGCGCCTCTTCGGCCAGCGCGGCGAGACGACGGACCTCTTCGGCCCCCGCGACCGCATCCATGCAATCCTGGCGGAACACACCGCGACGGGAGTCCTCAGCGACGTCCAGCTCCATGTGGCCGGCAACGTCCTCAAAATCCGCACGATCAGCACGCGCCAGGCCATGACTCCCCTGGCCCGCGTCGCGATGATCGAAGAGGATGCCGACCGCGAACGCGTGGAGGAAGTCGCCTCCCGACACGACTACTCGCGCCTCGTCGTGCACGCCACCGGCGACCACCGGCGGATCGTCGGCTTCATCGACGTGGTCCAGGTGCTGCTTGATGAGGAGCCGTTCGAGAGCCTTCGCCGCTTCATCCGCCCGGCCGTGCGTCTCGACGCGGATCGGCTGGTGAGCACGTCGCTCGTGGCCATGCAGGAGGCACGGTGCCCGCTCGGCGTAGTCTACGATGCGCGGGGGCGAGCCGCCGGCATCGTGACACTGAAGGACCTGGCGGAGGAGATCGTGGGCGAGTCGAGGAACCCGTGAGCCTCGCGCCCCCCCGGCGGCGCGGGTTGGCGGCCGCTGTGCGGCCGGATAGAATCGCGAGCGTCTGCCGGATGGAGCACGGACCATACAAAACGGGATGATGCCATGAACAGATTCGTATTGTCGGCGGGAATACTCGGCGGGCTGGCACTATCGTGGGGCTGCGCGGAGCCGCGCGGATTCCGAACCCTTTCGACCGAGGCCTACCTCGACAAGATGAAGGGGGCGTGGGTCGGCCAGATGGTTGGCGTCTCGTACGGCGCCCCGTATGAGTTCCGCTCACCGGGCCGGATCGACGAGGGCGAGATCCGCCCGTGGAAGCCGGAGTACATCGCCAACGCCATCCGGCAGGACGACCTCTAGGTGGAGATGACGTGGCTGTTGTGCCTCGAGGACCACGGGCTCGACGTGACGTTCGCGCAGGCGGGCAAGGCCTTCGCTGAGACGAAGTATCCGCTGTGGCACGCGAATCGGCGCGGCCGCGTGAACGTCCAGCGCGGAATCCTGCCGCCCGCCAGCGGCAATCCGCAGAACAACGTCCATGCGAATGACATCGATTACCAGATCGAGGCCGACGCGATCGGCATCATCTGCCCCGGCCTTCCGCAGGAATCGAACCGCCTCGGCAACATCTTCGGCCACATCATGAACTATGGCGACGGCGTATACGGCGGCCTCTTCATGCAGGGCATGTACTGCGCGGCGTATTTTGAGAACCGCGACGTGGAGAAAGTCATACGCGCCGGACTGGCGTGCATTCCCGCGGAGAGCCGATACGCCCGGTGCGTCCGCGACGTCCTCGCGTGGCACCGGCGCCACCCGGACGACTGGCGGGCAACATGGAACCTCATCGAGGCGAAGTACAACGACGACCGCGACTGCGAACCCGGAAAGGCCTTCAATATCAACGCGCATCTGAACGGGGCGTACGTGGTCATGGGGCTGTTGTACGGCGGCGACGACTTCTGGAAGGTCTGCGAAATCGCCACGCGCTGCGGGCAGGATTCCGACTGCAACCCCTCGTCCGCCGCAGGCGTCTGGGGCTGCATGCACGGTCTGACCGGCATGCCGAAGGAGGCGTACGCCGGCCTCGACGCCGTGGCCGACACCGAGTTCCTCTACACGCGATACAGTTTCCACAAGCTGATCGACGCCTGCCGGAAGCTCACCGGGCAGATCGTGGTGCGGGCGGGCGGAAAGGTCACCGCCGACGGTTTCGAGATTCCCGTTCAGGCGCCCCGGCCCGCGCCCCTTGAGCAGTGGGAAAGCCCCGCGTTCCGCGAGCTGCCGCGGAAGGTCTACCTTGATCGGGCCCAGGGCGCCTGGGTCGGCCAGATGGTCGGCGTGGTGTACGGCGCCCCCTACGAATTTCGCGCCACCGGGCACATCGACGAGGGCGAGATCCGCCCATGGAAACCGGAGTACATCGCCAACGCCATCGGGCAGGACGATCTCTACGTGGAGATGACGTGGCTGAAGTGTCTGGAGGAGCACGGCCTCGATGTCACCTTCGCGCAGGCCGGCAAAGCGTTCGCCGAGACGAAGTATCCCCTGTGGCACGCCAACAACGCGGGGCGCGAGAACGTCCGCAGGGGAATCCTGCCCCCCGCCAGCGGCGACCCCCGGCACAGCACCCACTGCAACGACATCGACTACCAGATCGAGGCCGACGCAATCGGGATCATCTGCCCGGGCCTTCCGCGGGAGTCGAACCGGCTGGGTAACATCTTCGGCCACATTATGAACTACGGCGACGGCGTGTACGGTGGCCTCTTCATGCAGGGCATGTACTGCGCGGCGTTCTTCGAGGACAAGGACGTGCACGGCGTCATCGAGTCGGCTCTGGAGTGCATGCCGCCGGAAAGCCTCTACGCGCGGTGTATTCGCGACGTGTTGGCCTGGCACCGGAAGAACCCCGGCGACTGGCGCGCGGTGTGGAAGCTCGTCGAGGCGAAATACAACGACGACCACGACTGTGAGCCCGGCAAACCGTTCAATATCGACGCGCATCTCAACGGCGCCTATGTGGTGATTGCATTGTTGTACGGCGGCGATGATTTCTGGAAGGTCTGCGAGATCGCGACGCGCTGCGGGCAGGATTCCGACTGCAACCCCTCGTCCGCCGCGGGGGTCTGGGGCTGCATGCACGGCCTGGCCGGCATGCCGAAGGAGGCGTACGCCGGCCTCGACGCCATCGCCGACACGCCGTTCTCCCATACGGACTACAGCTACCGCCGCGTGATCGCAACCTGCGAGACGCTCGCGGAGAAGATTATCCGACGCGCCGGCGGAAAGGTCACGAAAGACACCTTCTGGATCCCCGTGCAGTTTCCATTGCCCGCGCCGCTGGAGCAGTGGGAGAACATCGAGCCCGTATCGAGGAAGTGACGCCGTGCTCTCGCAGCGGCGCAGTCCCGATAACCCCCGCCCGTGCCAACGACCGGAAACGTCGTGCCACGCACCGGCCCGGCGCAGGTGCCGTCCGGCGGATTGCCTCGCAGCATGTCGCCGCCGACCGGCGGCCCTGCCAATGCTGAGAATCTCGTAAAGTCCTCCGTTCGGCGGCCGATAGAGCCATTAGCAAGAAATGCCCATGCGCTAGGACGCCTGGGGCGAGATCGCCGTACGGGGATGGAACATGTCTCGCCCGAAGCGGCCTGCGTGCGCCCGCCGGCGCCGGCTGGCGCCGGCGGCCCTTTTGGCCCTCGCGTCCTCCGGCTGCGACCCTTCGCTGCTTTTCAACGTTCCGGGCTCAGCAACGGGAAGCCCCTTCGCGCTTCTGAGCGCCCCGCTGACCGCCGATGCTCCTGCATACGACGAGACCGAGCCCAACGATGACTTCTCCGCCGCCAACACCGTACCGATCGGGCAGAACGACAGCGCAACCATACAGGCGGCTCTCGACGGCCGCTCCGATGTGGATGTCTTTGGCATCGGCGGAGCCGTCCCGGGGGATCGCGTCGTGATTACCATCCGCACGCCGGCCGGCCTCACCGCCGCTATCGGCGTCTTTGACGATCGCCAGAACCTGCTTCAGTTCGCGTCCCAGGCAGGCGGCGGCACGCCGATGTACTTCGAGACGATCTGCCGCGAAACCGCGACAGACCTCTTCGTCATGGTCGCGCCCTCCCCGGGCACGGCAGCCCAGGGCAGCTACAGCCTCGAGATCCAGCGAAGCGCAGGCGATGCTCCGGCGTTCAGCCCTCAAGTGGTCCTGCTCGACTTCGACGGCGCCCCGGCCGTTTCCATCGGCGGCGGGCCGACGGTGGCGGTCCCGCCGTTTGACGCTGCCCGAATCGGCGCCGCCTTTGCCGGCCAGACGGCCGCAATCCGGCAGAAAGTCCTGCAGAACGTGCGGTCCCAGTTCGCGGGCCTGAACGTGACCGTCCGTTCGACCGACGAACCGGATGCGGAGGTCGGAGCGCACAGTACCTTGTACTTCGGGACGTACAACGCGGAACTGCTCGGCCTGGCCGATACCATTGATTCCTACAACCAGGATACCACGCAAGCCGCCATCATCTTCACGGACACATTCGCGCTGTTCAACGTGCTCGCGCCGAGCGTCGACGAAATCGCGCAAGCGCTGGCCAACGTCGCGTCACACGAGGCCGGCCACCTGCTCGGGCTCTGGCACACCAGCGATCCGACGGACCTGATGGACATCACGGCGACCGCCCGCCAGTTGCTGCGGCCGCAAACCTTCCGGCATGCGCCGCTGCATCCGACGGTCTCGCCGATCGGTTGGCAGAACGCGCCGGACCTGCTGGCCTGGGCCGTCGGCGGGCGGCTGAAGGCGGATACGAGCAATCTGCGGGTCATGACGCCTCTCGACGACGGTCGCGACGACCTCGATTTCGAGATTGACCGGCGACTATTGAGCCTCTCTTCTGCGAGATAGCCGGCGTGGCCCGCCGTACTCCCGGGGGCGCCGTCACGAAGTGCCCCGGATTGCGCGCCGTGTTTGACCGGGCAGTCGGTGCGTCCTAGACTTTTGCAACTCCGGCGGGCCACAAGCACGGGCAGGAGCGCTTTGCAGTGACAATGTCGCGTATATGGGGCAGGAAACGTCCCGGCGCACGCCTCGCGATCGCGATGGGCAGCGCGCTACTCGTGATTGCCCTGGCCGGTTGCCCGAGCGTCACTCCGACCCCCTGCGGTCAGGAGGACGGGAACGTCCAGGCCGACCCCGCCAAGGCGAAGAACCAACGGGTAACGGGCGAGCCGAACGACACCTACAGCCAGGCCCTCGATCTCATCCTCGACGCCAACGGAACCGGGCGGATTCAGGGAAGCATCTGTCCCGCCACCGATGTGGACATCTACAACCTCGGGCCCATGTCCCCCGGCGACCGCATCCGCGTGGACCTGCAGACCCAGGGCGGCCTCGACGCCGATATCGCCGTATTCGACGATGGCGGCCGCCTCTTCATCGAAAACGACGATCGCGCCCCGGGAGACCTGAACCCCTTTGTGAACGAAGCCGTGCGCCACGCGGGGCTGGCCTACTACCTCGCCGTCGCCAGCTCCCCGCTCGCGCAGAGCAGCGGTTCATACAGCGCCGTCATCACGATCGGCCGTGGCCAGCCCGTGCCCCCGCCACGGCCCCAGAACGTCCTCCTCGATTTCGACGGCGGAACCGTCACGATTCCCGGCGACGCCACCTACACGGTCGGACCGTTCGACGCCCGCAGCATCGACCCCGTCTACGCGGGCCAGACCGGTACCGTGAAGCAGTGGATCCTCCGCACCGTGCAGGAGAATTACGCCGGATTCGCGCTGGAGATCTACAACACGGACACGAACCGCCCGCCGAGCGACGCGACCTATTCCACCATCTACTTCGGCGGACGCAACCGGTTCGCATACGGCATCTCGCAGGACATCGATCCGTACAACCACAACCCCAGCGACGCCTCCATCGTCTTCACGGACGATTTTGCGCCGGCGCAGTTCGGCCGCGTGCTCACCGCCGTGGAACTCGGCCGCGCCATCGGCAACGTCGCCTCACACGAACTGGGCCACCTCCTGGGGCTCAATCATGTGGACAACGTCCTTGATATCATGGATACCACGGGAGGCCCGCTCACCTTCCTCGCCGACCAGACCTTCCAGACTTCCCCGCTCGACCCCATGATCTGGCCCTTCGGCTACCAGGACGCTGTCCAACTCCTCGATGAGACCCTCGGCCACTGATCCGCCGCTGCGCACCACGCCCGCGCTTCGGGCGTGCGAGCACGCAACCACACGGCTCTGCTACAGAATCAACATCGCGTCCCCGTAGCTGTAGAAGCGATACTTCCGGGCGATCGCCTCCTGGTAGGCCCTGCGAACGCGGTCCGCACCGGCAAAGGCGTAGACCATCGCGAGCAGCGTGCTGCCCGGCAGGTGGAAGTTTGTGACCATCGCATCGACCGCGCGGAAACGGTACGGCGGGTAGATGAAGAGATCGGTCCAGCCTGTTGCGGCGCGGACGGCACCGCGCTCGTCCGCGCACGTCTCAAGGACGCGGGCCGCCGTCGTACCCACTGCGATGATACGACGGCCGGCGGCGCGGGCGTTGTTGATCTGTTCGGCGGCAGCCGCGGGCAGGCTGTACCACTCCGCGTGCATCCTGTGGCCCGCCAGGTCATCGGCCGTTATTGGCGCAAACGTGCCCAGGCCGACATGCAGCGTCACCCGGGCCCATTCGACGCCGTTGGCTCGCAATGAGTCGAACACACCCTCGCTGAAGTGCAGCCCGGCCGTCGGCGCAGCGACCGCGCCCGGGTGGGTCGCGTAAATGGTCTGATACCGCTCGCGGTCAGCCTGGTCCGCCCCGGCGGGCGCCCCCTGGCGCCTGATATACGGCGGAAGCGGTGTGCGACCGATCCGCTCCAGAATGGTCTCGGCGGAGTCAGACGGCGCAATTCTGACTTGCCAGAGCCCCCGCTCGCCGCGCTCAGTCAGCGTCGCCCTGTATGCGCCCCCGCCTAAGACAAGCTCTTGCCCCACGCGAAGCCGACCGCGACCCTGCAGGAGAGTCTCCCACAAGCCGGCGGCAACCTCGCAAATGAACAGTCCGCTGACTCGTCCGCCAGTTGCCCGCTTGGCCTCGTAACGCGCCGGCACTACTCGCGTGTCATTCAACACCAGCAGGCTGCGCAGCGGGACATATCTCGCTATATTAACGAAGGTTGTGTGCTCGATCCGATCGTTCTCGCGATGAAGAACCAACAACCGGCTCTCGTCCCGCCGGCCGGCCGGCCGCTGCGCGATCAGCTCAGCCGGCAATACGTAGTTAAGCTCCGATTTGTGCATTTTTGGTAAAAACGCCTAACGCCCCCATGCAACACGGACTCGAACCGGCAACTTGCCACTAAGCTCATCCGCCCGCGATCGTTACATCATATCTATGCAGTCCCAGTGTTGCCTGACAGAAACACCGAAGAAAAACGGATATCTGCCGCATAGCATCCCAACAGGACCCTTGGGTTATCTAGTCTTCTGCCCTATAGTCACTTACACGCCGCCCAATAATCTTCCGCATTTTTTCGCATTTCTAGGTATGCAATTTGCCCCGCTTCCCACACGTTGAGGCGAATCTGTGCGTCCGTAAGCATATTGGACGCTTTGGTGCTGACCGGAGTTGGAAAGATAACTGTCAGGGCTGGCGCGACGGGTTGCGTGCTGCGCGTGGCGCGCGTCGTTCGTTAACTCGCCGGGGGCGTAATCGCGCCTCGCGTCCATGCCCAGTGAGGAACGGATCGGGCGTTGAAGGTCCGCGCCGGACGCGGGTCCCGGCGCGGTGGTTTGCGCGCCCCTTGCATGGCCGATTTCACGGCATTGGGCGGGCAGTGGAAATCGAGCAACAGCCTCAAGCAAAGCGCTTCAAGACCAACGCTGCGGTCTGGCCGCCGCCGAGTGCGTAGGCAATGGTCAGAGCGGTCTCCGGACGGACCGGCTCCGCTTGACCGCTCACCACGTTCAGGTCACACTCCGGATCCACGCGGTCGGTATTCTGCGAAGGGGGGATCACTCCCCGGTGCATCGAAAGGACGGCCACGCCGACGTCGATCGCCCCGCTGCCGGCACCGTTGTTGCCCATAGCGCCCTTGGTGGCCAGCACCGGAATCCGCCGGGCGTTGGTTCCGAGGACGGCGTGCAGAGCGCGGGCCTCGGCGCGGTCATGCTCCCGGATGCCGCAGCCGAACGCGGCGATCATGTCCACGGCATCAGGCCCGACGCCCGCATCGGAAAGGGCCTTGCGGGCGGCCAAAGCAATGGGAGCCCCTTGCGGATCCGGATCTCTCCAGCTTCGCGGGTTGGCGCTCGCGCCGAATCCGACAACCTCGGCGTAGATTCTGGCCCCGCGGCGACGTGCGTGCTCGAGTTCCTCGAGGATGATCAGGCCACCTCCCTCGCTGATGACGGTACCGGTCCGGTTTGCGTCGAACGGGCGGCAGGCGTGAGCAGGGTCGTCGTTGTGATCGGTCGCCAGGCGCTTCAGGAGGCTCTGGCGGATGAGGCCCATGGGATTGAACTTGCTCTCCGCCCCGCCGCAGATGCAGACATCGGCCGATCCCCGGGCCACGATCCGAAACGCCTCGCCGATCGCCAGGTGGCTCGACGCCTCTCCGCAGGTGATGGTATTCGACGGTGCCTGGCAGTCGTGAACGATCGTCACGTGGCAGGCGAGCATGTTCGGCAGGAACTTCAGCAACCAGAGCGGCGTGAGGTTGTTCATCCCCTCGGCGCCCCACTTGCGGATGTCGAAGCGGCGATCCGCATCGGCGGCCGTGAAGAGCGCCCCGGCCAGCTCGGTGAGATCGGCGCAGATCAGGCCCGCGCCGATGTTCGCGCCGAAGCGGGTCGGGTCCACATTGGAGGGCCCATCCGCCTCGCCGCGCTCCAGGAGACAGCGGGTCCACAGGCCCGCGTCCCGGGCCGCCTCATGGGCGCAGGCCACCGCGATCTCGATATCGCGTGCCATGACCTTGATGCTCTTGCGGTAGCTCTTCGGGACGAAGTCGCCCATGGCGAGCGATTCGATCTGGCCGGCGATCTGCGCATCGAACCGCGACGGATCGAAGGCCTCGATCCGTCGGATGCCGCACTTCCTCTCGAGCAGGGCGTTCCAGACCGCGTCGGCGCCGATGCCGACGGGCGTGACGAGCCCCACCCCGGTAATCACAACGCGCCGACTCACGAGGCATTCCCCAGGTTGTATGCGTGCAGCAACGACTTGAACTGGTCGGTGAAGACGAAGTTCTCGTCCGGGAACTTGAGGCCCTTCAAGTTCTGATCAATGTGCGAGAAGAACAGGTCGATCTCCGCGAAGGGCCGGCCGTCCCGCGTGACCTTGCCGCTCGTCGAGGCGCCGGCGTCGGCGATCTGTTCGATCGCCGCCTCATACTGAAGCTGATCGCCCGGGCGGGCCACGTCGTGAAACACGGCCTTCTTCACCTTCGCAAGGATCACCTTCTCCGCGAACTTTCGCGCGTGGCCCACGAGGATCCCCGCCGTCTGGGCCATGCCTTCGATGATGAGGCTGGCCGGCATGACCGGATATCCGGGAAAATGGTCGTGCAGGTGCTCCTCGGCCAACGTGAGGTTCTTGACGGCCACGGCCCGGCGGCCCGGCTCAAACTCGATGAACTTGTCGATCCAGATCCAGCGCATCCGATCCGCCCATTGGCAAGCCGCCCTGCTGCCCGTCCGCGGCGGCGAGGATGATCCTGCCGCCCGGGAAGGCGGGCTCGACGCTCACGCCGCGTTCAGCTTGCTCTCCACGTAGTTCACGATGGTCCGGACCGTAAACAGGTCCGGCATCTTGTTCACGTCGGGGTTCTTCTCGAACTCGCTGAAGTTCGCATGAGGCATGGACTTCTTGAGCTGTTCGAGCCCGGCGGCGGTCATCTTCCCGTTCTCCACGTAGTCCGGGTTGTTCAGGATGTCGTCCGGGAACAGCTCTCCCCGCGGAATCTTGATGTTGAACGCCTTCTCCAGGCGGAACATGATGTCGAGGAAGTCGATGCTCTCAGCGCCCAGGTCGCCGGTCAGCGTCGCGTCCTCGGTGACCTCGTCCTCATCGACGCCGAGCGCGTCCACCAGGGTTTCCCGAACGCTTCCCAGGATTTCTTGGCGGGTCATCGCCATCGGTTCAAACCTCCAATATGCGTTTCCTGTCTTCGATTACGCCATGTTCAAGAGACGGAACTGACGCCGCAGATTCGTCACGATGGCCCGATCCACCTCGGCCATCGACGGATCCCGGTCCGCCAGATTGCTGTGCCCGAGCCTCCACCGGGCCTTGACCATCTCCTCCTCGCCGCAGCGCCCCGTGCCCTCGAACTCGCTCGAGTCCGCGTCGATCCGCCGGGCCCGCACGTCCAGCTCCAGGGTCCGGCCGGGCGAGACAAAGCTCTTGTACGTCACGTTGCGGGCCTCGCTCAGGACGATCAGGCTGTGAGCAAAGTCCTCGGTGGCCCGCACCAGCCAGGCGGAGGTCTGTACCAGCGCCTCCACCATCAACACCCCGGGCATCACCGGGAACGTGGGAAAGTGGTCCGCCAAGTACTCCTCCGCAAGGGTCAGGCATTTGACCGCGCGGATGCGGGAGCCGCACTCGAGCTCGACAATCCGATCCAAGAGGACAAACTTCATAATCCGACCGCGCCCGGCAGCCTGGGCCCCCAAGGGCGAATAAGCCTGACAAGTTAAGCCCGCTTCCTGGACCTCGCAAGAGGTCCTTGCCCCGTCCGAAGCGGGCGAATTGTAGCCAAACCCGGCCGCGAACGCCAGTAGGCCGCCCACCCGCGCCGCTGCTGCCGGCAGCCGGCGGACAACAACGGCCCCGAAGAGCCATCGCGCCCTATTCACGCATGCAGCACTTTTTGTATTTTCTGCCGCTGCCGCAGGGGCAGGGGTCATTGCGGCCGATGCGGCTTCCGGGCCGGACAACCGGTTTGCGCTTGCCAGAAGTCGCGTCGGCAAGAGCGTCCTTCAGGGCGCGCACGTAAGCGCCCAAGAGCCTGCCGCCGCCCAGCCGGCCCGCGTCCTCGAGCTGGCCGAGAAACGAACCACACAAGGCGGGCAGCTCGGCCTTGACGGCCGCGGGCACTTGCCGCCTCGCCAGCGCCCCCAAGAGGGCCTGCTTGCAATCCGCCTCTTCGATCTCCTCCGGCTCCACACCCCGCGCCTCACAGGCGGCAACAAGGAACGCGACGAGCACATCGGCCGCGTACTCACGCACCCCGCCCGAAAACCCGCTCATCGCATCGGACGAGCAGAAGTCGCCGACCCAGTTCTCGATCTTCTCGCGAGTGTAGGACCCAAGCATCGGGGTAGTTTACCACATTCCGACGCCGTACGTTACATGATCTCCGCCGGTGCCGTCGAGCGCCCTTTGCGCCAGGCAGATGCGGCCGAGGCTCGCCTGCGTTGCCCCGTCGCTCATCCCTGCGCCGTCAGATCTCCCGACGCAGCACTTCGTGAAGTTCACGGCAGTGCGTAACCCAAGCGGCAAGCAGGAAAGTCGCGGCACCCGCGCCCGTCAGGACGGCGAGCTGGATCAGCGAATGGTGGGCATAGGCGGACCAGTCGCGCAAGAGATAGGCGGTCCCGAGCATGCTGGCGGCCATCAGGGCCGTGGCGCTCGCCCTTCGCGCCGCCGCGCCGCCCCCCTCGCCCCCGGCAAGGTGCGGCCGCCGCGTCGCGCTCGCCCGGAGCAGCAGCACATCCTGGATGACCGCGCAGATCGTCGTCGCCAGGCCGATGCCCGGCTCTTCCAGGCGGAAAACGAGGATCATGTTCAGGGCGAGATTGCCGGCGACCATCCACGCGGCAATCTTCAGGGGCGTCATCTGATCCTTCAGGGCGTAGAACGCGCGAACGACGATCTGGTTCACGCCGAATGCCCAGATACCGGCGGCGAAAGTCGCCAGCGTAGCCGCGACCCGGAACGTGTCGCCGGCCCGAAAGGCGCCGCGCTCGAACAGGACCTGCGTGAGCGGCTCGCGAATCAGGATCAGGCCGACCGTGCACGGCAACCCCTCGAAGAGCGCCTGACGCAACCCCCGCGCGAGGGTGCGCGAGAGCTGTGTCCGATCGCCCTGTGCGGCTTGGCGCGCCATCACAGGAAAGAGGGCCGTCGCCAGCGCGATCGCGAAGACCCCCAGCGGAAACTGGTAGAGCCGCTGCGCATACCCGAGCACGGCCGGCCCGCCTTCGTGCGAGGTGACGAACCAATAGGCGATGAAACTGTCGAGAAGGGCATTGATCTGCACGACGCTCAGACCGAGCGTCATCGGGATCATCGTGCGGGCGATGAGCCGAAGCGACTCGTCCCTCGTATCCAGCGAGAGCCGCAGCCGCAGGCCGCACCGACGCGTATTGAGCCACTGCCACGCGAGCTGAAAGAAGCCCGAGACAACTACCGAAGATCCAAGAAGATATGCCTGCCGCACGTCACCGCGGACATAGAGCCGTCCGGCCAGGATCATCGCGGCAATCTGGAATATATTCAGCACGATCGGATTTGAGGCGGGGACGGCGAACTGGCCGAAGATGTTCTGGATGCCGCCTAGGATGGCTGATGCGCAGACGGGGACGACGTACGGCAACATCAGGGCGGTCAGGCCGAGCGTGAGCACACCGCGCGGGGTGGTTACGAACATGGGGCCGAACCCGAGCGTGATCAGTTCGCCGATGACCGCCACGGCGACGAGTACGGCCAGCAGCACGCCCATGATCTTGCCGCTGAGCTCGTCGAGCGCCTCGCGCCCGCCGTGGTGGAGCCGGTCGCTCAGAACCGGGATGCTCGATGCAGACAGGGCCCCCTCGCCAAACAGACGCCGAAACAGATTGGGAATCTGGAACCCGATCGTGAAGGCGGCCATCATCTCGCCCGCGCCGAAGACGTAGGCGCAGAGCATGTCACGTCCCAAGCCGAGGATACGCGAGGCGAGGGTGATCGCACTGATGAGTCTGGCCGAGCCGAAGTACCGCGACTCGTGAACCGCCGCCGCCGACCCGGCGGGCGCCGCGGAACAGCGGCCCGCCTCGTCGCTCGCGGCCGCCCCTGCGACAACGGGAGCGGCAGGTCCGTCGGAATGGAGACCGGGTCGGCGCATCCGTGCGTGTCCGAGGGGGCCGCGAAGGCTCCGGCCTTCGCCGTCGCGGGGCGCTCGCGCAGTCCGCAAGCGGCCGCAGAGGCGCTGCGGGCCGCGGCTCAACCCACGACGCGGTTCAGGATATCTTCATAGTCGCGCCGGGCCCGAAGACCGATGATCTTTTCGACGAGATTCCCATCCTTGAAGACCATCACCGTCGGGATCGAGCTGATCCCGTATTGGGCTGCGGCGTGTTGATTACGGTCCACATCGAGCTTGGCGACCTTGACCTTGCCGGCATACGCGTCCGCGAGTTGCTCGATCAACGGAGCCAGCCGCTGGCACGGCCCGCACCACTCCGCCCAGAAATCCACCAGAACGGGCACATCAGACCGCAGAACTTCCGCCTCAAAGGTATCGTCCGTGAGCTGCAACACGTTCGCACCGGCCATGGCTTGTCGCTCCTTCCGTGTTTCGCCGAACACCCGGACGCTTATAGGTCCGGCGCCGGCGGCTGTCAAATGCGCTCGCCGTCGTCGTCGGCCGAACCCCCCCGCGGGGCCGCGCCCTGCGCTTCGGCCGGTGCTTATCCGGCGCGCATGACCGCGTCCGCGCCGGCGTGCTCGTTCGGCGGCCGCGACTTCCACCGCCGATGGATCCAGAGATACTGCTCCGGGGCCTTGCGGACGAAGTCCTCGATTGCCCGCGTGTACTCCTGAGTAATCCAGGTCAGTTCGTCGTCGCGGCCCTGCCACTCCGGCGGGCGGATGATCCGCTGCACGCCGATCTCGTACTCGAATCGCCGGCTCGTCCGCCGGGCATAGCCGATGATAATCGGCACCCGATGGCGGATCGCCAGCAGGCCGATCGACTTGTACGTCGAGGCCGCCCGGCCGAAGAAGTCCACGAAGAGCCCCTTGTGGCCGGCGTTCTGGTCGGCGATAAAGCAGAGCATCCCGCCCTCATTGAGGATGTCCTCGGCGGAGCGCGTAGCGCCCTTTTTGTAAAGGAGTTGGAGGCCGCGCTTCTGACGCTGGGCCATCAGGTAGTCGTTGAGGTAGGGGTTGTCGAGCGGGCGCATCACGGCGGTCATCTCGAAACCCAGCGCGGCGAGTGTGAAGCCGAGCAGTTCCCAGTTGCCATAGTGGCCCGTGAGCAGGATGGCCCCGCGGTGCTCGAGCAGGATCTCCAGGGCCTCGCGCAGGTTCGTGAGACGAATGTAGCGGGGCCACGTCCACTCATTGACCAGCCGCGGCGTAAAGAGCACCTCGACGGCCATCATCGCCATCTGTTCCATGCTCTTACGGGCGATCCGATCGGCCTGGCGTGCGGAGATCGTGCTGCCGAAGGCGAATCGAAGGTGCTCCTTGGCCCGCTCCCGGTGGCGGCGCATGAGACGGTACCAGAGAAAGCCAAGCCAGCGCGCCGTGCGGAGGTTTACGTGGATGGGGAACATCTGCGCGATCATGGCATACAGCCGCACGGCGGCGTACACAAGCCGGTCGAGGATGTCGTGACGGACGCGCATGCTGTGCGGATTCTATCGGGGTGCCGGGTCATCGCAACCGTGCTACGGCGGCGCGCGCGGCAGCCGGCGCCCACGTCCCGGCTTGCGGGCGCGGCTTGCCCGCGGGTTGCCGAGCCCGGCATTGCGAACTTGGCAGATCTGCTATACGTATCAACGCGAAAGGCGTGCGGCCGGTCCGGCGCGCGGTTCCCCGTCCGCGCACGTCACCCTTCCGCGGAAGGCTCAAAATGACTCACCCGGTAGCGCGGCTCGTGCTGGCCATTCTTCTCCTTCCGGTGACGGGGGCGCTGTTCCTCATCCTGTTCGGCGCGCTCGTCGTTCCGGTCGGGGGGCCGCCGGGGTCGGACCGAATCCTGGCGTTGTGGGCGTCGCTCTACGCGTTCATCGGCGTGTACTGGATTGCCCTCTGGCGCGATGTGGTGCGTTGGACCCGGTCGCGGTTGTTGATGACGGTGCTGGCCGTACCCGGTGCGCTGCTCGTCGGCCTTTTCGTCGGCGTCACGTTCATGTCGTTCCTCCGGGGAAGGGACTTTGAGCTTGCCTTGCTGGTGGGCGACGGCGTGGTGCCGATCGCATGGGTGCTGGCCACGGTGATCATCTGGCGGGAGGCGCCCCGCGAACGAATCGAGCGGATCTCGGCGGTCGGACGGCAGACGCTGGCCTGCCCGATCTGCGGCTACAACCTGACGGGCCTGAGCGAGGCGCGGTGCCCGGAGTGCGGCTCGAAGTTCACGCTGGATCAGCTCGTGGCGGCGCAGCCGG
>CAZMVY010000064.1:1429-19836 GCA_964569765.1 uncultured Planctomycetales bacterium | reverse complement strand
GGCACAACATCATCGCTGCCAGCGCTCTGGGCGCCGGTATTGGTTTAGGGGCTGTGATCGATGAATCCGGCGCGGAGGTGTGGGAGACATTCGCGCTCGCGCTCGAGCATCTCTACGCCGACGCGCCCGTGGACCGTCAGCCGGAGATCGTCGCCTTCTGCGAGCCCCACGCCATTCCGATCCCGCCGGGTGTGCAGCGACGCGACTGGGTCAGCGTTCGCGGGTGGCAGTCCGCGGAGGTCGTCGATCGCGAGCTCGCCGGGATGGATTACCTCTACATGCCCCTCTGGTTCTCGGAAGATCGCCGCCTGCATGTGGCGACGTCTTTTTCCACGAAGTTCGTCAGCTACCTTCGCGTCGGCGTCCCAATCCTCTGTCATGTGCCCGGCTACAGCGCGGTGGCCGCGTTCGTACGGCGTTGCCCGGTCGGTCCGGTCCTCGACACGATGGACGTGCCGACGCTGGCGGCGCAGCTCCGGGCGGTCTTTGCGGAGGAAGACTGGCATTCGCGCCTCGCCGTAGCGCGGCCGGCGGCCCTTGCCGAGTTCGATCACGCCGCCCTGGTACGCCGCTTTCACGAAAGTCTGCTTGCCGGCGTTGTCGGATCAGGCGCAGGGGGCGACGCGTAAACCGCGTCAGGGAGTCATGATGCCTGCGGTGCAGTGGAATCAGTCCGGCGTCTCCGTTGACGACGGAGTCGACGCGCGCCCGTACGGCAGACCCTCGCCGGTCGCCGGCGACGTCGAGGCGTATCCGCGCGGCCGAGCCTGCTTCCGTTGGCCGCCGGCGGCGCGGTCGCTGCGCATTCTCGAGGTATGCAATGACTTTCCGCCGACCGTCGGCGGCAGCGAGACGCACAACACCGGCGAAGTCGCCTTTCTCGCGGACCGCGGACACAAGGTCTGTGTACTGGCCGTCCGCGACATCGAGGCGATGGTCCGCAACGGGATCGACGATCGTACGCGGAGCATTATCCGTCGGGGCCGGTGGCACTGGTCGCCGGAGCACAAGGTGCCGGTGTACGAAGCCGTCGACCGCAACCGTGCCTCCTTGCTGCCCCTTGTATCGCAGTACGCGAAGCTTTCTCGCCGTCACGGACCGTTCGATGTCGTGGTCGTGCATCGCGCCCACTTCCTGCCCGCCTTCGCCCTGGCCCGGCGCCTTGTGCTCACACTGCACTACATGGAACTCGTCTGCCCGAAGCACACGATGGCGCCGCTGTGTTCCATGGGCCCCGACGGCCGATGCGACTGCTTCAAGGAGCGTTCGTCCTGGCAGAACGCGAAGTGGCGTCTCCGCCGCCGCCTCAGCACGCGGCTGATGAGCGCGGTCGTGACGAAGTATCCGCATATCGCCGAGAAGCTTCGCGCGTCGGGCATCCCGGAAGCCAAGATCCATCATATACCCAACTGGATCGACACTTCCGCATACGGCGGACGCCGACGCGTCTGGCCGGCCATGCCCGCCGACCTGCCGGACTGGGCGCGCGCAGGCTCTTTCCTGTTCGTTCTGCTCTGCCGCCTGACTCCTGAGCACGGGCCGCGTCATGCGATCGACGGCTTCATCCGACTGGCACGGCGGGTGCCGGGCGTGCGTCTGCTGGTGATCGGCGACGGCCCCGAGGCGCCCATCCTTCAGCGCCGTGTGGGCGAGGCCTTCCTCGCCGACCGCGTCCGCTTCCTGGGTCGGGTGGACCACGCCGACGTCCCGGCGGCGCTCTCGTGGGGCGATTGCGGGCTGGCGACGTCCGACATGGATAACTACGGCTGGCGGCTTCTGGAGATGATGGCTGCCGGCCTGCCTGTGATCGCCACGGACGCCGGGCCGATGCGGGACCTGATCGACGACGGCATGAACGGCTACCTCTGTGCCGCCACGCCGGACGGCGTCGCGGCGGCGATGGAGTGCGTGCTCTGGGGCCGCGGCGGATGCCGCGAGATGGGCGCCAACGCCCGCGCGAGGATCGAGCAGGCGTTCTCGCGGGACAACCTCTTGAAGTACGAAGCGGTCCTTCTGGGGGAAGCACGGGTATGACCACGAGCCGCCGGCGCGTTCTGTTCGTGGTCGATGCGTTTCCCGACGCAGCGGACCCGATCGACGGGGTGTTCCTCCGCGATCAGGCGGCGGCGCTGAGCCGCCACGCGGATGTGGGCGTCGTCCTGCCGCGGACCGTCTCGCCCCGTCAGTGGATCGCACGCCGGGGCCGGCCGCTGCGCGACCGGGTGTATGTTGCGGCATCGGAGAGGCCGTACTCCGCGGTGGGCAGGCTGGGGGAGGACGACGGTTTCGCCGTCTTCGTGAACGAAAGCTTCGTGCCGACTGCGCGGGCGACGGGCCGGCTCGTCCACGCGCGGTGCCGTTCGCTGGAACGGGCCGTGCGTGCGTTCGAGCAGCGGTTTGGCCGACCCGATGTGATCCACGCCCACGGCGCGGCCTTCGCCGGCGAGACGGCCGTCTGCGTCGGCCGGGCGCTCGATGTGCCGGTGGTCATCACGGAGCACTACAGCTTCCTTGCACGGCTGTTTGCGGTGTACGGCGACCGATTGCGGCGCGTTTACGAGGCGGCCGATGCCGTCTGCGCCCCCTCGCACAGCCAGGCGCGCCGCCTCGCGGAACTGGGTGTGGCCCGGCCGGTCCGATGCCTGCCCAACGCGGTCGATGCCGACACCTTCGCCTTCCGTCCGATCGCATCGCCGGCCGACGGCACGTGGCGACTGCTCTGCGTGGCACGCGACCACGAGGTGAAGGACCTGCCGACGCTTATCGAGGCGGCGGCGCGGCTTCACAGCGTGCCGTTCGAACTGTGCATCGCCGGCGGCGGCGAGTACCGCCGCACGCGAACGCTCGCCGCGCGGCGCGGACTCGAGGGGCGGGTCCGCTTCCTCGGCGCGCTCACACGGGGCGAACTGGCGGCTGCGATGCACGCCTGCCACCTGGTTCTCTCCTCCAGCCGCATCGAGACGTTCGGCCTCTCGCTCGCCGAAGCCCTCTGCACCGGGCGGCCGGTTGTGGCGACGGACTCGGGCGGACCGCGCGACATCATCCGGCCGACCGACGGGCGGATCGTGCCGGTCGGCGACGCGGCGGCCCTGGCCGATGCGATCGGGCACGTGCTGAAGCGCTACGGTGAGTTCGATGCGCAGGCGGTCGCGGCCTCGGCGCGGGAGCGGTTCGGGTTCGATGCGTTTGCCGACCGCACGATGGTGATCTACGACGACGTGTGCAACGGTCCGGCGCCGGCGGGCGGGCTTCGCCTGGAACGCGCAGGCGGTCGCGCGATCGGTGACATCAGGACCACGGTGGTGATTCCGACACGGGATCGTCCTGCGGCGCTGACGGCGTGCCTGGAGAGCCTTCGGCGTCAGACGGTGCCGCCGGGCGAGGTGCTTGTGGCGGACGCTTCGGCGGACGATTCCACCCGCCGGCTCGTCGAGTCGATGGGCTTTCCCGAGGGCGTCGCCGTGCGGTACGTGCGGTGCCGTCGCGCGGGCGCGTCGGCCCAGCGCAACGTGGCGATCGATCTGGCGGGCGGCGAGATCGTTTTCTTTCTCGACGACGACGTCGAGTGCGAGCCGACCTTCGTCGAAGAGGTCCTCAAGGTGTTTGCCGGGGACGTCGAGGGGGAGATCGCCGGCGTCAGCGGGACCATCGTGAATCAGACGCTTGGCACGCCGTCGCGGCTGAGCCGCGCGTTCATGCACTGGATGTCCGGCCGCGCGCTCCGCCGGTACGGCGGGCGACTGATCGGCCCCGCGTGGAACCTGCTGCCCGACGATGCCGGCAACGCCGTGCGGACGGTCGAGTGGCTGCCGGGCGGCTGTGCGGCGTACCGGGCGGACGTGCTGCGGCGGTGCCGGTTCAACGAGTCCTTCGGCGAGTACTCCTTCGCGGAAGATGTGGACCTCTCGGCCCGCGTCAGCCGCCACGGTCGGCTCGTGAACACCGGACGGGCGCGGATGGTTCACCAGGACATCGGCTCGGTGTCGCACCGGCAGCCCCGCTGCCTGGGCTACGCACAGGTGGTGAATCGGTGGACCATCGCACGGGACGTGCTCGGCCGCGCGGGCTGGGCGGATCGACTGAAACTGGCGGCCCTTCAGGTGTATTTCGGGGCCTCCGAGCTTCGTGGCTGTCTGGCCGGGCGAGCAAGCTGGCGCCGGATGCTGCGGCTCTGGAGCGGGCGGCTCGAAGGAATAGCGGCGGTATTCGCCGGGCGAAAGCGGGCAACGGAAAAGGTGGAAACGTCCGCGCGCGGCGGGGAATCACTACACCACGCCCCCGTCATGTCAGAGCTGTGCCACACGAGGGGCGCCCGGAAGCAATGGGACGCGGCGGTGAATCTCGCGCTGCGCTTGCCGACGTCGATCGCGAGCCGCGTCCGGGTGATCGGGTACCGCCTGATGGGCATGCGGATCGGGCCGCGGTGCCGACTGGGGCGCATCGGCGTGCCGCGCAATCCCTGGGATGTGGAACTGGCTGGCGGGGTGACGCTGGAGGCGGGCGTCGTGCTGCTGTGTACGGGCGGGCGGATGCACCGGCCGCGAATTTCGATCGGGGCCAACGCCTACGTCAATCGGCAAGTGTACGTCGATGCGTCGTTGTCCATCGTGATTGAACGCGGCGTGATGATCGGGCCGTTCTGCTACATCACCGACCATGACCACGGGACGCGCTCGGGCACGCCGGTCAGTGAACAGCCGCTCACGGCCGCGCCGGTGCGGATCGGCGCCGGTGCATGGCTCGGCGCCGGCGTGCATGTGCTCAAGGGCGTGCGGATCGGTGCCGGGGCGGTTGTGGGGGCTGGGGCCGTGGTCACGCACCACGTGCCCGCCGGCGCGATTGCGGCCGGCGTCCCCGCCCGGGTGATCGGTTGGCGCGAGGGGAAGCGGTATCGGACCGGGAGGAATGCGGTTCGCACAGCGGTCCCGGCGGCGCCTGAAGAGACCTGCACGGTATGAGGTCGTCCGCAGAGCGGACCCTGCGGCGCTACAGCGCATGAAGTTCATCGTTGCACATTCGGGCAAGCAGCACGCGTACCGCCACGCACTGGCGATGCAGAACCGCGGCCGCCTGGCATGGTTCCTCACGAGCACCTATTACCGGCCCGATCGCCGCCCCGAGGCATGGCTGCGCTGCTGGCCGCGGGCGGACCGTGCGATGCGCCGGCGCCACCTCGACGGGCTGGACGAGGCGGTACGGCGGCAGTTGTGGCTCGAACTGCCGGAGGTCGCATGCCGCGCACTGATCGGCAACGGGAGGCTGGCGCAGCACCTGACCTACGTGCGTGACGCGGCGTTCGACCGGTGGGTGGCGCGGGGGCAGCTACGGGCGGGCGATGCGCAGGGATTCTGGGGTTTTCAGGGGAGCTGCCACGACAGCCTTGCGGCGGCGCGGGCACGCGGCCTGCTGGCCGTGGCGGAGTTCGCCACCGGGCACGTCACCGCCGCCGAACGCATTTTGGCGGCTGAGGCACAGCGCTGGCCGGAGTGGGCCGACTCGCTGAACAACTGTTGCTTCCCCGCCTGGTACCGCCGACGCCTGGAGGCGGAGCCGCACCGGGCCGACGTCTGCGTGGCAGCCAGTTCGTTCACGCGGGCGACGCTCCAGGAGGCGGGCGTGGCGGCCGAACGTATCCGCCTGCTGCCGCTTGGCGCGGACCTGGGGCGGATCCGGCCTTCGCCGCGACCGACGCGCGGGGCGTTTCGCATCCTGTTCGTCGGAAGTGTCGGGCAGCGCAAGGGGATCCGGTATCTGCTCGAGGCGTATCGGCGTATCCGGTCCGCGGGCACACGGCTGGTGGTGGCCGGGCCGATGGTCGGCAGCGGCCGGGCGTTCGAGGCCTGGCGGCCGTACGTCGAGTACCTCGGCCGCGTGGACCAGACGCGGGTCTTCGCGGAGATGGCCCGCAGCCACGTGCTCGTCCTGCCGTCGCTGTTCGAGGGGTTTGGGCTGGTGATGGTCGAGGCGATGGCCGCGGGGCTTCCCGTGATCGGCAGCACGCATTCGGCAGCGCCGGACATCATCGAGGACGGCGTCAGCGGGTACGTCCTCGAGCCTGACGATGTCGAGGGGTTATGCGATCGGTTGATCGGGCTGGCGAGTCGGCGTGAGCGGGTGCGCGAGATGGGGCGCAACGCCGCCGAGCGGGCGCGCGCGTTCGGGTGGGATCGCCACGAGGAGCGGTTGGCGGAGTTGTGTCGGGAGTTGGTGTTGTGGTGGTCGTCGGCGGGGGTTCATGCGTCCGCCGCGACATCCGCACGGGAAGCGACGACACCCTCGCGCGGTGCGTCTGCACGGCTCCTCGCGTCTGCATAACGTACCCTGAGACGGAGCGAAGGATTGTGAACGAGATCGGCATCAGCGTCATCATCCCGACGCGGAACCGGCTCGGCGACCTGCTCGTAACGCTGGAGCGGATCGGGCGCGATCCGTACCCGCGTGTCGAGGTCTGGGTGGGCGACGACGGTTCGGACGTCGATCCGCGGCCGGTCCTCGCCGCAAGGTTTCCGCATGTGCGTGTCGTGCGCAGCGAGAAGCGCGTCGGCCCGTGCGAATTGCGGAACCGGCTGGCCGGAATGTCGGGCGGCCAGATCCTCGTGGGTCTTGACGACGATTGCCACTTCGAGTCATCGGAGGCGTTTGCGGCGATCGTCAGGCACTTTGCGGCCGATCCGCGGCTCGGGTTGCTGTCCTGCCGGGTGCGCCGGCGGGACGGCACGCTGTGGCCCGCGCATCGCGGCAGACCGCTTCGCGAGACGACCACGTTCATCGCATGCGGATTCGCCGTGCGGCGCAGCGCGTTCGAGGCCGTCGGCGGGTTCGATCCGGCGATTTTCCGCGCTGGCGAGGAGCGCGACCTGGCCATGCGGCTGTTCGCCGCCGGATGGGAGATCCGCCACACGGACGACATCGTGGCCGACCACGGCGAATCGACTGCCGACCGCGACCATCAGTTCATCCACGGCCATGCGATTCGGAACGAGTTGCTCTTCGTACTCCGGTACGCGCCGGCGTCGCGGCTGCCCTTGCGGCTCATCCGTCAGACCGCCTCGCATGCTGTCTTCTGCGCGAGGCATGGCTGGTGGCGCGCTCTGGCGACGGGCCTGGCCGGGTTCATGCGGCGGGCGCCGGGCGCAATACGTCGGCGCCGGCCGGTCACAGCGCGGACGTGGCGGCGGTTCCTGGAACTGGGCCGCGATCCGACGGACGCCCGCGCGGCGGACGGGCCTGCGGCGGCGGACCCGAAAGGACGACTATGCGAGGTCGGGTAGCGTATTGCGAAGTGCCGAAGCTGGCCGGGGTGTACACCTTTGCGGTGAACCTGGCCGAGCATCTGCCGCGGCTGGGCTATGAACTGCGGCTCGTCGGGGTGGGGCCGCAGGCGAAGGCCGATTACGCCCGGAGCCTCAGCCTGCTGCCGGCGGAGATCCTGGCGCCGGAGGCGAGGGATTTCGAGTCGCAGCGGGATGCCTTGGTGAATTGGCTTCGTCGGGAGTCGATCGACATCGTGATGATCTCCGGGAGCGAGACGGAGCACCGGCTTGTTCCGGCGCTGCCGCCGTCGGTCCGCGTCGTGTCCGTGGTGAACAATGCGACGCGCGGGCACTATCGCGTGGCGACGTACGGCCATGAGCGGATGCATCGTGTCGTCTGCGTGAGTCCGCGGTTGCAGCGGGACATCATCCGATGGTGCGGCGTGCCGGCGGAGAAGGTCGAACTGATTCCGTATGGTATAGACGTCGAGGCGTATGCGCGGGCGGGGGAGAAGGAGACGCAGCCGGCGGCGTTTTCGGTCGGAGAGGTGGGTGTCCAGCGTGCGATGGCGCGGCGGTTCTGTCCCTTCTCCGGGGCTTGGGGTTCGACTCCGGCAACGACCCGGGGCTCGCACCCTGGGCTGCTGTCTGTCGCCCCTGCGGGGTTTGGCCCGCAGAGCGGACCCTGCGGACTGCGTCTTCTGTACTTCGGACGGATGTGCGATTCGGCGAAGGGAGTCCTTCTGATTCCCAGGATTCTGACTCGGTTGGAACGGGCCGGGGTGCCGTTCCACCTCAGCGTGATCGGAGACGGGCCCGATTATGCGCGATTCGCCTCGAGGATGGCGGCGGCGGGTCTCGCCTCACGGTGGACGTATAAGGGAACGCTTCGCTACGACGCGGTCGCGGACGAACTGCGTCATCATGACGTGATGCTCATGCCGTCGCGGCATGAGGGCTTCGGGCTGGTTCTGGTCGAAGCGATGGCAGCGGGCTGTGTCCCGGTCCTTTCACGGCTCCGGGGGGTTACGGACTACATCGTGGCGACCCCGGATCAGGGCATTCTGTGTCCGGTCGGGCGGGTGTCGGCGTTCGCGTCGGCGATCGCCTCCCTCGCGGCCGACCGGCAACGGCTCCGGCGGATGTCGGCGGCCGCGGCTGATCGCGTCCGCCGGGAGTTCACGAGCGAGCGTATGGCGCAGCGCTACGCCCGGCTTTTCGACGCGATTCTCGCGGAGCCGCGGAGCGCGGTGTGCTCGGCACGTCCCCGGCGGCCGGGGGTGGCCGAAGCGTGCCTGGCGTCCTTTCGACGGGCCCTTCCGGCCCCGGTCAAGAATGCGGTCAGGGCCACCTGCGAACGGATGGGTTGGACCGTGTGAGCGGCCTTGCGCCGCGGGCTGCGGTCCGGATCGAATCGGGTGATGTTATGATGATGGTGGCTGACAAGGTAGACGCGGGCGCGAGCTGGTGGGCGTGGGGGGCGGCTGTTCTCCTCGTCGTCGCCGTGTACCACGATGTCCGGCGCGACGTCCGCCGACTGATCTCCGCGCGAAATGTCGTCCTCTTCGGACTCTTCATCTGGTACCTCCTCGAGGCAATCCAGGGCCCTCCGGAGGTCTTTCGGTACGGCGCGACCGCTTACAAGTACGCCGTCTTCCTGGTGATGCTCGCCGCCGCCTCGTTCCTCGCCGGATACCATGGCTCCTCCGCACGATGGTTCGACGGCTGCGGGCGCCGCGTCGCGCGGCTGGGCGACCGCGACTTCCGCCGCCAGACGCTGATCGTCGGCGTGCTGGTGGGGTCGATTCCGGTCGTGCTCTACGGGCTCGCCGATCCGGCCGAGACCCTGCGCGGGCTGATCGCCGGACGCGCGGGATGGCGAGGCACGCTGGTGCGGCCGGCGCTGGGCGACTTCCGCGCGGCCGTGGTCATGATCGAGACCTTCCTGCTGGCCGTGGCCTGGGTGGCCATGTTGATCCTCGGAGACAAGCGGCGCTCACGAGGGATCACGCTCGTGGCGGCGGCCGTCCTGGCGTGGCACATGATGCGGGCCTACGGGACCGGGTCGCGTTCCGTGGTGTTCCTCGCCCTGCTGATCCCCGCGGCGTGGCTGTACTGGCGGTGCGACCCCCGCCGGCAGCGGGGCCTGCTGATCGCGGCGATCCCGTGCGCGGTGCTGTTCTACTGGTTCGCCGGGGCGATGGTTGAGGGACGCAAGGAGGGGCGTCTGGAATTCGCCAAAACGCCGTCGTACGTCGGGCACGAGATGTTCCGCGAGTTGCTATTCGTGCTCGATCAGGTTCCCGAAAAACGCCCCTACCTCTACGGCGAAACGATGGCGATCGAGCTGGTCAATCCGATTCCGCGGTTCCTCTGGCCCGGCAAGCCGGTCGGCTTCGGCGTAACGTACGCCGAATGGCAAGGCCAGGATCCGCTGCACGGCGGGCCGACGATTTCGCCGGGCATCCTCGGCGAGATGTACATCAACGGCGGTGTGATAGCCGTCGTCCTGCTCAACCTCTTCGGCGGGATCGTCTGCCGTGCGTGGGACCGGATCGGGCCGCAGCGGACGCGATCGCTGCCCGTGCTGATGTTCTACTCGCTCGGCCTGGGTTGTCTGCTGATGCTCGGGCGGTCGCTGAGCCTTCCGCTGTTCTATCAGATGTTCGCCGCGATGATCTGCATCGGCATTGTGGCGGCGCGATCCCGGCGGGGCCAGCCGGCGGCCGAAGGAAGGCCCGGCGTTTCGGAGTTCCCGGATGCGGACTGCCGGTCGGGGTTCGACGGATTGGCGTCGCCGTCGGCGTCTTCGGAAGGCTGAGGGGGCCGGCCGCCGCATTTCCATGCCAACCACCATCCTTCATCTGATGCAGTGCACGTACCTCGGTGGGACCGAGCAGACGTTGTACATGCTGATGCGCGGCCTCCGGGCGCGGGGATTCGACTTTACGGTGTGCTCGATGCATCCGCCCGGCGATGGGGCGGCGGTGCTGCAGGAATGCGGCATCCCGGTGATCGGCCATGAGTACCGCGGCCGCTTTGGCTGGCGGACGCATCGGGCGCTGCGCCGCACGATCGGCCGTCTTGACTGCGATCTCGTGCTGGTCAGCGGGCCGACGCTGTCCGGGGCCGTGGCGGTGCGGCATGCCCGCCGCACACGGCGGGTGCTGACGGTGCATTACCATCACGGCAGCCGTCCGGCGGACCGCCTGAAATGGGGCGCGTTCTACCGCCTCTTCGGGGCCGACTACGCCCGCATCACGTTCCTCACCGATTTCATCCGGCGGGAGGCCGAGGCCGTGGCCCCGCACCTGGCCGATCGCTTTGTCACGATCCGGGCGCCGATCGCGGTGCCCCCCGCGCTGTCGGCGGATCGCCGGGCGGAGCTTCGGGCCCGCTGGGGGCTTTCATCGGACGCGCCAGTAGTGGCGAACGCCGGACAACTGATTCCGCGGAAGCGGTGGGACGTGTTTCTGAATGTGGCGGCGCGAGTGGCGCGGCGCGAGCGCGACGCGCAGTTTCTGATCGCCGGCGACGGGCCCGCGCGGCCAGCGCTGGAGGCAAGGGCCCGCGCACTGGGTCTGGACGGCCGCGTGCGTTTCATCGGCTGGCAGCGGGATGCGTACGCCGTGTACGGCGCGAGCGACGTGCTGCTGTTCAACTCGGACGCCGATGCGTTCGGCCGGACGCCGGCCGAGGCGATGGCGTGCGGGGTGCCTGTGGTGGCGTCCGTCGCGTACGGGGGGACGTCGGAACTCATCGAGCACGGGCGCAACGGCTTCCTTCTCGACCGGCACGAGGAGGGGGCGCTGGCGGAACATGTCTGCGCCCTGCTGCGGGCGCCCGGGCGGCGGGCGCAGATCGTGCGGGAGGCGATGGCAACGGTGCAAGACCGTTACGGGTGCGAAGCGTTTCTCGATGCGTACGAACGGATGTTTCGAGAGGTGCTCGCATGAGCGAATCGGCTGCCCTCTGCTCGTGAGCCGCAGCCCGACAAGCGAAGCGTTGGCCCGGCTCGGCATCCGGCACATCGAGCAGTCGCCCGCAGAGCCGACGCGCGCGGCGATGGCGCAGGCGCTGCGTCAACAGGTACTTGCCGCACTCGCGGGCGCCGGGCGGCGCGCCGGCAACATGACTTCCGCATCATGAGCTCATGTGAACGAATCCGCGTGTTGATTCTCACCGTCATGCCCTCCCCGTATCAGCGGGAGCTGTTCGAGGCGATGGCTGCTCATCCGGGGCTGGACGTCCGCGTGCGCTACTACACGGACAGCGCGCCGGACCGTCAGTGGAACCACGCGAGCCTGCCGTCGCACAGCCGGATCATGCCGGGCTTCGCCGTGCACTCGATTGCCCGGTGCTGCTGCCTGAACCCGTCGGTTCTCCGGGAGCTCCGGGCCGAGCCATGGGACCTGGTGATTGTGGGCGACTACTTCACGCTGACGGCGCAATTGGCCATGCGCGATCTGAGCCGCCGCGGCGTGCCGTGGGTCCTGTGGGGCGAAACGCCGGGGATACATGCCCGCGGGCGGATCGGGCGGTGGCTGCGCCGCCGCGCCCAGGGGCCGGTGCGCAGCGCCGCGGCCGGCATCGCGGCCATCGGCACCCGCGCCGTCCGGGCATATCGCGAGCTGGTCGGGCCGGACGTGCCGGTATGCAACATCCCGTATCACTGCGATCTCTCGCGGTACCTGGCGATTCCCCGGCCGCGACATCCCGGCACGGCATCGTCCGGCGTGCGGTTTCTCTTCAGCGGGCAGATGATCCCGCGCAAGGGCGTGGATGTGCTGATCCGCGCCTTCGAGCAGGTGTGTCCACGCGATTCGCGGGCGACGCTCACGCTGCTCGGCGACGGCCCGTACCTGTCGCGCTACCGGCAGATGGTCTCGGCCGAGTGGCGCGATCGTATGCGGTTCGCGGGCTTCCGCCAGAGCGAGGATCTGCCGGCGATCTTTGCCGAGGCGGACGTGTTCGTCCTGCCGAGCCGGTACGACGGATGGGGCGTGGTGGTCAACGAGGCCCTCGCGGCGGGGATGCCGATTCTCGCCACGTCGTCCGTGGGCGCCGCCGCGGACCTGATCGTGCCGGGGGCGAACGGGTTCGTTGTGCCGCCGGGCGATGCGGGCGCGCTGGCGGGGGCGATGATGCGCTTCGTCACGGAACCCTCGCTTGTGGAGGCGTTCGGCGCCCGCTCTCGCCGGATGGCGGCGGACTGGACCGTCGAGCGGGGCGCGGAGCGATGGTACGAGCTGTGTCAGTGCGTGTTGCAGCGGGAGCGTCGCGGGTCGGCGGTCGCAGCGGACGGCACGGCGGGCGGCGCATCGCTGCGCCTTCCCGGGCGGCCCTGCGGTTGCGGCGCGCACTTCTGATCGGGTTCGCGGAGTCCAGCCATGCGTTGCGTTCATGTAATCCCGTATATGGCGGCGCGGGCGGGCGGCCCGGTGGTGGTGGTCGATCGCATTTGTCGGCGGATGGCCGGTCTCGGCGTCGAGTCCATCGTCGTGACCACGGATGTGCTGAGTGAGGGGCGTTTTGAGCGGATAGCGGCATCCGATGGCGGCGTTGGGGAGTACGTGGGCGCGGGCCGAACCGGCGTCGAGAGCACGACCGGCCCCTGGCGCGTTGAGGGCGATTGGGTCGGCGGCGGGTACGAACGGCGCACGTTCCATGCCTTGACGCGGCGATATGCGTACAGCCCGGCACTGGCGGCTGCGCTGGATGAGATCGTCCCGTCGTGCGACCTCGTGCATGTGCACACGCTCTGGACGCATACGACCGCCGCCGCCGTCCGCGCGGCCCGCCGCCATCGCGTGCCCTTCGTCGTGATGCCGCATGGCATGCTCGACCCGAACGCGCTCGCCCGCAAGCGGCTGCGGAAACTTCTCTACGGCCGGCTCTTCGAGTTTGCGCGGGTCCGGTCGGCCGGCGGCGTCATCTACACGACCGAGGAGGAACGCGATCTGGCGCGGCGGACCGTCGGAAGCGTCGCCGGAAGACCGCCCGAGTACGTCGTGCCGCTCGGCGCGGATGAGCCGCCGGGCCGGCGCGAGGCGCTGGCGCGGTCCTTCTTCGCGGAGCGGCCGGACCTTGCGGGCAAGACGCTCGTGACGTTCCTCGGCCGCGTGCATCCGAAAAAGGGACTTGATCTGCTCGTGCCGGCGTTTGCGGATGTGGCCGCCCGGGTGCCGCGGGCGCATCTGCTCGTTGTCGGTCCCGACGAGGCGGGCACGTGGTCGCGCGTCCGGCAGCAGGCGGAGGCGCTCGGGCTGGCGGCGCGCGTTACGCGCATCGACATGCTGACGGGTGCGAAGAAATGGTCCGCCCTGGCGGCAAGCACGCTGTTTGTGCTGCCGTCCTATCAGGAGAACTTCGCGATCGCGGTAGCCGAGGCGATGCGGATCGGCACGCCCGTGGTGATCAGCGAGCGGGTGAACATCCGGCGGACGGTCGAGAGCGGCGGCGCGGGGCGCGTCGTGCCCTGTGATGCGGCCGCACTGGGCGCGGCGATTCAGGAGTGTCTCGACGCCCCGGAACCCGCCTGGCGTGCGATGTCGGATGCCGCGGTCGCAGTGGCGCAGCGCCGGTACGATTGGGGGCGGACGGCCGAGGCGATGTTGGATGTGTACGACCGTGTGCTGCGCCGGGGCCGCGAGGTGTGCGGTTTGGCGCCGGGCGCGTGCGGATCGGCGGCGTGACGGGGCGATCGGGCACAATGTCGTCCCCACCGTATCCGGGAGGAAACCATGAACACTGCCACGACAATCCCCAGGGCCGAGTCGGCGGACGATACGAGGCAGACTCCGGGCGGCCATGGCGCGGGCTCCACGGCCGGCGTTGCGGCAACGTCTCCCGCGGCCTGCGCGGCAGGACGGTTGCACGGGGGCCGGTCCTCGGCGAGGGTCGACCTCAGCCGCTTCGATAACTCCACCTTTGACCGTGGGGCGAGCCGGCTGAAGGAGGCCTGCTGGCTCCTGGTGCGGTGGTTGTTCTTCGCCCCGTCGTGGTTGCCGGCCAATCGACTGCGCTGCTGGCTGCTTCGCCGGTTCGGCGCGAAGGTGGGCCGCGGCGTGGTGATCAAGCCGGGCGTGAAGATCCTGTTCCCCTGGCGGCTGCGGATCGGGGACTTCGTGTGGATCGGCGAAGACGCCTACCTGCTGAACCTGGTTCCGATAACTATCGGCTCGCACGTGTGCATTTCGCAGCGGGCGTTCTTGTGCACGGGCAATCATGACTACCGGTCCCCGGCGTTTGACCTGGCGGCCGAGGCGATCCTGATCGAGGACGGGGTGTGGATCGGGTCGGCAACCTGGGTGGGGCCCGGGGTGACGGCGGGCACGCATTCGGTGCTGACGGCCGGTTCCGTCGCCACGCGCGATCTTTCTCCATATATGGTTTATCAGGGGAATCCGGCGGTTCCGATTCGGCGGCGGGTAATCAACGCGCACCCGGGATTAGCCGAAGACAGTAACGAGAGTCGAAGTACGTAACGGGGCGGAGGTAGAATCATCCGCGTCCTCCTGCTAAATCAGTTCTACTGGCCCGATGTGGCGGCGACGGCCCAGCTCCTGACCGACCTGGGCGAGGCCGTGGTCGCCGCGGGGCACGAGGTGCACGTCGTCTGCTCGCGGGGCGGCTACGGGGGCGGGTCCGTCGGGCAGCCGCAGGAGGAACTTCGCAACGGGGTGCGGATTCACCGCGTCGCGGCAACCGGGCTGGGCCGCCGGCGGATGCTCCACCGTCTCTGCGACTATGCAACCTTCTACTCGATGGCGTTGACGCGCTGCCTCGCGCTGCCGCGGATGGATGTGTGCGTCGCGCTGACCACGCCGCCGTTCGTGGGCTCGATCGGCGTCGCGTACAAGAAGCTTCGGCGGGCGGCGCTGGTGCTCTGGACGATGGACATGTATCCCGAGGTCATCGCGGCCATGGGCGTGCTGCGCGCGACCTCGATTGAATACCGTGCGCTGCGCATGCTGGCCGGATGGACGTACCGCCACGCCGATCGCGTCATTTCGCTGGCGAGCGAGATGACGGAGCGTTTGCGCGGCTACGGGCTGGCGAGCGAGCGTATCGCGACGATCCCGAGCTGGTCGCCCGGCGAGGCGGTGGCGCCACGGCCGGACCCGCACACGGCCTTCCGGGAGCGGCACGGGATCAATGGCGACTTCGTCGTGATGTACTCCGGCAACATGGGCGTGGTGCACGAGTTTCCCACGATCCTCTCCGCCGCGCAGCGCCTTCGGGACCGGCGCGAGGTGAAGTTCCTCTTCGTCGGCGAGGGCACCCAGAAAAACTGGCTCATGGACGAGGTGCACCGCCGCGGTCTGGACAACGTTCGCTTCTGCCCGTACGAGCCGCTCGGCGGCCTTTCCGAATCCCTGGGCGCGGCCAACATGCACCTGATCACGATGAAACGCAACGTCGAGGGGCTGCTCGTGCCGAGCAAGCTGTACGGGATCCTCGCCGCGGGCCGCCCCGCCGTTTTCGTCGGTCCGGAGGGCAACGAAGTCGCCCGGCGGATCACCCGCAGCGGCTCCGGGTGGGTCGTGCCGCCCGGGCATCCGAACAAACTGGCGGAGCGGATCGAGACACTCCTGGCGAAGCCGGAGCTGGCCCGGGAGATGGGGCTCCGCGCCCGTCGTCATTACGAGGCGTGCTGTTCGCGCCGGCGGTGTACGGAGGCAGTGCTGGGTGTCATCGAGGCGGCCGCGCGGCATCCGCGGCCGGTGGTGTGAAGGTTTGAATCGGTACGGCGGCGAGGCCCCGTGCCGCCACGTCATGTGAGCGCCGCCCGGTCGGCGCGATCGTATGGTATACCGGGGTGGCACTGACGGCCCGGGGGTCAGTGCTGTTTTGCGGCGCGGGCCGGCGGCCGGGGTGCCGCTGATACTGCCGCTGCCCGCCGGCCCCGCCGCCGGCGGCCGCCGGGGCCGGGCGACGAACCACGGACTCGAACGCAAGAGGAGTACCCATGACCCGCGATTCCTACGAATTCCTGCGCGCGATGGAAGAGGCCCCCTCCCCGTCGGGCTTCGAGCAGCCCGCTCAGCGGATCGTCCGCACCCGGATGAAGAAGTACGCGGACTCCGTCACGACCGACGTGCACGGGAACGTCATCGTCGCCCTGAACCCGAAGGGCAAACCGCGCGTCATGCTCGCCGGGCATATCGACCAGATCGGCCTGATGGTCCGCTACATCAGCGACGAGGGATACCTGCACTTTTCCCCGATCGGTGGCATCGACCCGGCGCTGCTGCCCGGCTCGCGCGTCACCGTGTGGAACCGCCGCAAGCCCGTCGAGGGCGTCATCGGACGCAAACCCGTCCACCTGATGCGGGGCAAGGAGGCCGATCAGCCCAAGATCGAGATCCCCGACCTCTGGATCGACATCGGCGCCGGCAACAGGGCCGACGCGGAGAAGCGCGTCGCCGTCGGCGACCCGGTCACGTTCAAGCTGGGGATGAGCCGCCTCGACGGGAACGTCGTCGTCTCGCCCGGCTTCGACAACAAAGTGGGCGTCTTCTGCGTGATGGAGGCCCTGCGCATCGCTTCGGAAAAGAAACTCGCCTGCGCCCTGTTCGCCGTGAGCACCGTGCAGGAGGAGATCGGCCTGCGCGGGGCGCGCACCGCGTGCTACGGTATCGACCCGCTGGCGGGCATCGCCGTCGATGTCACGCACGCCTCCGATTATCCCACCGTGGAGAAGAAGCAGGTCGGCGACATCCGCCTCGGCCGCGGCCCCGTGATCGACGTCGGGGCGAACATCAACCCGACCCTCGGTGAGCTGTTCATCCGGACGGCCAGGCGCCGGAAGATCCCGTATCAGATGTCGGGCGCCCCCGGCGCCACCGGCACCGATGCGAACGCGATCCAGATTTCCCGTGCCGGCGTGGCCGCCGCGCTGATCAGCATCCCGAACCGCTACATGCACACGCCCGTCGAACTCGTGAGCCTCGACGATCTGGAGAACTGCGCGAAGCTCATCGCGGAGACCGTGGCGCAGATTGATGGGAAGACGGACTTCGTGCCTCGATAGGGCCGGGGGACCAGGCGAAGACCGCGGCGGCGCACAGGGGCATTTCCAGCGACCGTGATCTTCCGTGTGACAGGCCGGGATGAACCTGGTCGAACGCGTCTGCTTGCTCACGCGTGGAGTTCCCGCCCATAACGCGACGCCCTGAAAAGACGCGCGCCGGGCCCCGGCGTGCCGGTGTACCTCAGCAGCAAGGTCGCTTCGCCCAGAGGGCTTGTTCGCCCAATGCCCATACGCCCACGGCGGTTGTGCCCCGGTGGTGCCTCACTATAATGCCTTGGCGCTCAGGCCGTCCCTGCGGTACGGTACTCCGCTGATGGGTCAAAAGCCGACAGCCGATGGGAGGTTCGTGTGGCCTCGGTCTGCTTTTACTTTCAGGTGCATCAGCCGTTCCGGCTTCGCCGGTACAGCGTTTTCGACACCGGCGCCAACTACTTCGACGATCACAAGAACGCGGAAATCTGCCGGAAGATCGCCCGCAAGTGCTACCTGCCGGCCAACGAGACGGTCCTTTCGCTGATCAAGACCACCGGGGGGCGGTTCAAGGTCGCCTACTGCCTCACCGGCATTATCCTCGAACAATTCGAGCGGTTCGCGCCCGAGGTGCTCGAGAGCTTCCAGAACCTGGCCCGAACAGGCTGCGTCGAGTTCCTCTGCGAGACCTACTACCACTCGCTCGCGTTTCTCTACTCGCGCCAGGAGTTCCTCGAGCAGGTCGAGCTGCACCGCCGCCGCGTCCAGGAGCTGTTCGGCCAGACGCCGCGGGTCTTCCGCAACACGGAGCTCATCTACAACAACGACCTGGCCCACTTCATGCGCGGCCGCGGCTTCGACGCCATCCTCTGCGAGGGGGCCGACCACATCCTCGGCTATCGCTCCCCTGCCTTCCTCTACCGCCCGCCCCACTGCGACGACCTCGTCCTGCTGCTCAAGAACTACCGCCTCAGCGATGACATCGCCTTCCGCTTCTCCAATCGCGACTGGGAGGAATGGCCGCTCACCGCCGAGAAGTTCGCCCGCTGGGTCAATCAGGTCAACGGCCACGGGCAGATGGTCAACCTCTTCATGGACTACGAGACCCTCGGCGAGCACCAGTGGGCCGAGACGGGCATCTTCGAGTT
>CAZMVY010000064.1:0-1419 GCA_964569765.1 uncultured Planctomycetales bacterium | reverse complement strand
ATGATCAGTTGGGCCGACACCGAGCGCGACCTCTCCGCGTGGCTCGGCAACGCCATGCAGTCCAACGCCCTCCATGAACTCTACCGCATGGAGGCCGAGGTGAAGGCCAAGGGCGACCCCGGCATCCTGGCCGACTGGCGGCGGCTCCAGAGCTCGGACCACTTCTACTACATGTGCACCAAATGGTTCTCCGACGGCGACGTCCACAAGTATTTCAACCCCTACGAGTCGCCGTATGACTCGTACATCAACTTCATGAACGTCCTCGACAACCTCCGCGCCCGCCTTCGTCAGTGAACCGCGCCGTTCCGGGCCGGTCTCGGCACCGGGTTCCGGAGTCCAGCCCCCCAAGCCCGGGCGAGATCATGGTCCAGCGTCCTCGTTGACGGTTTTCCGTCAGTGTTCCGCCCCGCTTCATGGCGGCATTTTCGGCATCCGGGCTGGAGAATCGGACGGCTTTTTGCCGACAATTCCGTAACGTGCCTTGTGTTGCGTTCGGCGGCCGGATACCGCGCGAATCCGGGTGCCGCAGCGGCGCGGGGCGCGGGGGTCGGAGGCTACGGCTTGAGGGCAATTTTTTTGCAAGGGCGGGCTTGACAGCCGCTTGGAGATTCGTAGAATCTGACCGCGGCAGGAGTGTTTGGAGAGTGAGCGCCCGGGCTCAAATCTGAAAGGATGGCATGGTACGAGCGTGGGCGCGATGAGTTGCGGGGTCAGACCCCGCGGCGGTAGCGCGGGTTGGCGCGACAACGGGCGCGGCGTCGCGACAACCTCGAGGCGCGGTATATCCTGAGGAACACGCGGGCAGTTGCAGGATCCGGCGTCTTCGGCCAATCCGATCGGTGGCCGGGATTGTATGGTGAAGGCAAGGCTCGTCAGCCGCGCAGGTGGTGTATCGTCGCAGTGACAACCGATGCTCATTCGTCAATCGGATACACCGGGCTGTGAAGGGCCGGTGGTCTGTGCGGCGGGAGGGCGGCGGTTGCGACTGCGGCGGTTCGATCGTTGAAAGCCGTAGGCTGAGTGCTGAAAGCTAAAGGAACTCACTTTTTTGGAGGTCACAGAATGACAGGCTTCAAACGAACGATGACGATCTTCACCGCCGTTGTCGCGGTGGCATCGGTGGGGCTGTTGACCGGGGCCGGGTGCCCCCTGCCCACAGAGCCCCTCGCAGTCAGCGTGACGGCGGCCCCGACCAGCGGTGTCGGGACGACGGCCGTTACACTCACCGCCGCCGCCACGGGCGGTACCGGCACGTACACGTACGCCTGGACGGCCAGCCCGGCCGTTGCGATCACCGGCGCCAGCTCGGCCAGCGCCTCGGCGACGGTGACGGCGACGACCGTGTTCACCTGCACCGTCAGTGACGGTAGCAGCACGGCCACCGCCTCGGCGACCGTAACGATCACGGCCCCGCCG
>CAZMVY010000063.1:0-20319 GCA_964569765.1 uncultured Planctomycetales bacterium | reverse complement strand
CGTGAATTCCTCGGAACGGCGTCCGTTGGCATCCTTGCGGCGGCGGCCGTGGGGCGGGCGGGCGCGGCCCTCGGAGCGGCCGGCGGCGCAGGCGTGGGAGCCCCGCCGGGCTACACGAAGACGCGGGTACTTCGCCTCTTCATCGGGCGCCACCCGGCCTGGCCGCGACCGGACCTGGATATGCCGGCGGAGGCCAGGCGGCTTCAGACGGAGATCGACAAGGTGCCGGGACTGGAGGATGTCGAGTTTCTCGGCAACGCGCTGGTGGGCGACGCGGAGGGCGTGAAGAAGGCCATCGCAGAGCATAAGGACGTGGACGGCATTCTGGCCGTGCAGGTCTCGATGGGGACCGGGCCGCTCCTGGCGGCGTTGACCGATTCGGGCATCCCGACGGTGTCGTACAACACGCTGTACAGCGGGCACGAATGGTGCTTCATCCCGGACATGCAGCGCGCCGGAAAGAAGATCGATGTCATTCCGTCGAGCCGGTTCGAGGACGTGATGGGCGCGATCCGCCCGTTCCGCGCGATTCACCGGCTCAAGGAGACGAGGGTGCTCTTTGTCGGCGGGGGGTATCAGCCGCCGCCGGCCTATGTCGAGGAGATCCGCAAGAAGCTCGGCGTCGAGATCGTGCCGTTCGATCACAAGCGGTTGGCGGAACTGTACGAGGCGATGGACGCGGCCGCCGTGGAGGCCGAGACGGATCGCTGGGTGAAGCAGGCTCAGGAGGTCCGCGAGCCTTCGCGCGAGGAGATCGCCAAGGCGTCGCGCCTGTGCCTCGCCATTCAGAAGGCGCTCGCCGTCGAGAAGGCCCAGGCGATTACGATCAACTGCCTCGGCCTGTTCGGCATGAAGGGCCTGCCGGCGTATCCGTGCTTCGGGTTCGTGCGGCTGAACGACATGGGGCTTGTCGGCGTCTGCGAGGCCGATCTGCCATCGACGCTGACGCAGATCATTTACCAGCACATGGAGGGCGTGCCGGGCTTTGTGACGGACCCGATCTTCGATACGTCGAATGATACCGTGATCCACGCGCACTGCGTCGCCGCGACGAAGATGGACGGGCCGAAGGGGGAGTCGGCACCGTACGCGATCCGCAGCCACCTGGAGGACCACAAGGGCGCGGCGGTGCAGACGAAGATGCGGATCGGGCAGGAGATCACGATGGCCAAGCTGGTCGGCAAGGCGCCGCCCGCCGGTGCGAGGACGCTGCAATTGGCCGCCAGCACGCCGGAATGCAACGGGGTGGACACGATGCTGGTTTCCACGGGGAAGATCGTGGATGTGCCGGACGTGGACCGTGCCTGCCGCACGAAGATCGCCGTCAAGGTCCGCGATGCCCGCAAGATGCTCGAGGGCTGGTCGTTCGGGTTGCACCGCGTGATCTTCTACGGCGACCACATCGCCGACACGAAACGGCTCGGCCGCTTCCTGGACATTCAGGTCGTGCAGGAGGGATAGACACGAACCGCCGGGCGACGCTATCGGTTATCGTGGCGGCGTGCTGGGTGTTCGGCATCGGCCGCTTCCTGGCCGGCGCGGAGCCGTCGGCCGCGTCGGTTCCGGCCGGTGCGCAGGTGCAGAACCGGTTTGTGCGTTGCTTCATTGCGGCCGACGGGACGGGCGTCTCCTTTGTCGATCGCCGCACGGGCGTCGATTATGGCCGGCGCGATTCCGCGTCACCGTTCGCAGTCGTGACAAAGGGCGGCCGCCGCTTCGCGGCTTCGCGGGTCGGGCAGTCAGGTGATCGGATCACGATCGACTTCGGCGGGTCGGGCATCCGCGCGACATTGAAGGCGACGCCCCGCGACCGCTACCTCCTCGTCGAAGTTGTGTCCGTCAGCGACGAGAAGGTTGACGAGCTTCTTTTTGTCGATATCCCGCTGCGGCTGCGGGGGTCGCCCGACGAACCGTTCGCCGCCTGCGCCCTGGCGCTGAACCTCCGGACGAACGTTTCCGAACTGCCCGGGGCAACCGGCCGGCTTCGCGCGGCGTGCTATCCGCGGTTCGGTCTTGCCGGAGCGGCGGTGGCTGTCGTGGGCTGCCCGCCGGGCGAATTGCGGCAGGCCCTCAAGGACGCCGTCAGCGACGCCCCCGATCTGCCCCATTCACCGCTGGGCGGTCCGTGGGCCCTCGACGCTCCCATCAACCAGGGCTCGTACCTGTTCAACTTCGGGGACCTCTCCGAGAAGACGGTCGATCAGTGGATCGAGGCGGCTCGCGCCGTGGGCATGAACCAGATCGACTTCCACGGGGGCAGTTCGTTCCGCTTCGGCGATCTCCGCCTCAACCCCGACACGTATCCGCGCGGCCTCGAGAGCCTCAAGGCCGTCATCGACCGCCTGCATGCGGCGAACATCGCTGCCGGGCTGCATACCTACTCGTTCTTCCTGGACAAGGCGTCGCGCTGGGTCACACCCGTCCCCGACCCGCGCTTGGCAAAGGATGCGACGTTCACGCTCGCGGAGCCTCTGACCGATGCGGCGGCGACCGTGTCCGTCGAGCAGACCACGGAGAAGATGCACACGACGACGGGCTTCTTCGTGTGGAACAGCGTGATCCTCCAGATCGACGACGAACTCATCACCTACGCCGGCGTCTCGAAGGAGCTGCCGTACGCGTTCACCGGCTGCAAGCGCGGGGCGTTCGGCACCCGCGCCGCTCCTCACGCGAAAGGGGCGAAGGTTCATCACCTCAAGGAGTGCTTCGGCCTGCTCGTCCCGGACGGCGACTCCACGCTCTTTACCGAGGTGGCGGCGCGGACCGCGGAGCTGTTCAACGACGCCGGCTTCGACATGATCTACCTCGACGCGCTCGACGGCGAGGGCATCCTCGGCGGGCCTGACGCGGGCTGGTACTACGGCTCGAAATTCGTCTACGAGATCTGGAAGCGGCTCAAGCGCCCCGCCCTGATGGAGATGAGCACGTTCCACCATCACCTCTGGGTCGTCCGTTCGCGCTACTGCGCCTGGGACCACCCGAACCGCGCCCACAAGAAGTTCATCGACCTCCACGTCGCCGCGAACAACGACAACCGCCGCATCTTCATGCCGGGCCACCTCGGCTGGTGGGCGGTGAAGACCTGGTCGGGCAGCCAAACCGAGCCGACGTACGCCGACGATATCGAATACCTCTGCTGCAAGTGCCTCGGCACGGACACCGGCTTCTCCGTGATGGGCGTCGATCCCACGACGATCAAGCAGGTTCCAGCGTTCGCGCGCCTCGCGCCGATCATGCGGCAATACGAGGATGTCCGCCGCGCGGGCAAGGTGCCGGACTCGCTCAAGGCCCGCCTGCGACTGCCGGGTGAGGAGTTCACGCTCGTCCGCGACCCCGACGGCGGCGTCGCGTTCCGGCCCATGCTGTACGCCCGGCACAAGGTCGAGGCCATCGACGGCTGGAGCAACACGTGGAAAGTGGCGAACCGCTTCGCCCGCCAGCCGCTGCGGCTTCGCATCGAGGCCCTGTGCGGCGTGGGACCGTACGATGCCGACGGCAACCCCGCGGTGGCCGCGTTTCGATACGCGGGTGAATTCGCCGGTCCGCAGGTCGCGACGGGCATGGTGGCCGAGCTTCGGCCGACGTTCTCCCAGGTGAAAACCGGCGGTGTCAGCGGCGCGTACGAAGTCACCAGTAGCCGGCCCGCGCCGCCCGCGCCCACCGGCGCGCCCGATCCGACCTGGACCGTGTACACGAAGAATTTCTCGCCACCCCTGGACCTGAGTAAGCATCCGGCCTTGGGCCTGTGGGTGTATGGAGACGCGCAGGGCGAGGTGTTGAACATCCAGCTCAAGAGCCCCGCGCACATTTCGACCGGCATCCGCGACCACTACATCGTCGTTGACTTCCGCGGCTGGCGCTACTTCGAACTGCTGGAGCCCGAGGGCGAACGGTGCGACCGCTACGCGTGGCCGTACAGCGGAAGCGCTTACGCGCTGTATCGGGAGATCGTCGATTCCCGAAGCATCGAGACGCTCGGGATCTGGTGCAATAACGTCCCCGCCGGCAAGTCGGTAACGTGCCTTCTCAGCCCGATCCGGGCCGTCACGGCGTTCGACGCCAAGTACCGCAACCTCTCCGTCACCATCGGCGGCAGGACGGTGACGTTTCCGGTCACAATGGAGACCGGCAGCTACCTCGAGCTTCGCTCCCCGACGGACTGCAAGCTCTACGCCCGCGACGGCAAGCTGCTGTCCGAGGTGAAACCGCAGGGCGATGTGCCTGTTCTGGAGCCGGGCGAGAACGAGGTCACGGTCGCCGGTGAGCCTTCAGGCGCGCACGGTGTGCGAGCGAACGTGACCATCATTGCCCAAGGCGAGCCCATTACGGAATGACTCGGCCGGTGACATGGGTATGTATTCGTACCCATGCTCTGCTCTGGAGTGCAGTCTCTCCGAGACTGCGCGGCCTCGGAGAGGCCGCACCTGGAGTTTGGCCATTTCATAGTGATGACGAGGTAGGAGACGGTTGATTCAGTGCGGCGGGAAGAGGCGAGGCGGTTTGGGCTGAGGGCCGAAGCGTTTCTTCCACTCGCGGGGGATCAGTTCCCCGATGCGCCCGACAGGGTGGGTGCAGATCCGGGCGAGCACATCCCGGGGCTAGGCGAACGGATCGACGCCGGCTCACCGAGACCCCCGTGCTATCGCCCGCGGGTCGCCCGTTTCGCCGCGGGCCGGGTCTCCTGCGTTCCGCTCGGGGCGGCCGCGATGGCCGTTTGGGCGATCACGTATTCGATGGCGTCCGGGAAGCAGGACCACGTGACGGGCGGGAGCTTCGCCGGACGGTCGAGCTTCAGTTTGGAGATGAGCCACGGGCCGAGGATCTCGCCGAGGGCGTGGTACGCGCCCGAGAAGACGATCGTGTCGAGCCCGTTCATCGCGGCCACGCCGGCGCCGCATGCGAGCAGCAGGCGATACCGGAAGACCTCGCGGGCCGGCTCGTATGCGGGATTCCTTCCCGTGAACACGTCCGAGAACGTGACCGGTTCACCGACGAGGCCGAGCAGACCGCTCTGGCGCGTGAGAAGCTCGTTGATCTGTTCCAGCCCGTAGCCCTCCTTCTGCGCCAGCAGCAGGGGGATGCTCGGGTCGATGTCGCCCGAGGAACGCTCCCCGGGCAGGCCTTCGAGCGGAGTGGCACCGCCGGTGACCATCACCGGGGCTTCGTCGACGACCGCCGCGAGCTCCGGCCGACGCTCGAGGCAGATCGAAAGGATGCGAAGTCGCTCGCCCGGTGCCTGTCGCAGGACGTGGCTGCAGGCCGCCTGGTGGAGGATACCGTGGTAGCCGAAGCGCCGGAGCTGGAGCGACCGCGCCAGGTCGGCATTGAGGGCGTACAGGTGCTCTTTTGCAGGCAGATCGGCGAAGAAGGCCGTGTCGAACACCGCCACGATCGGCGTGCCGGGAAGCGTTTCCTCGCAGCCGCGGATGAGCGAGACCACGGCGGGGAGATGGATCGGCGCACGCGGGATCATGTCCTCGAGCGCCGTCACGACGGAAGTATCGACCAGCACCGGCGTCCGGAAGAATGTGCCGCCGAGCGGCACGCGGACGGCCAGTACGTCGGGCTTCAGATCGACGATCCCGCGATTCGTGGCACGGATCTCGGAGAGGATCTGTGCGAGGGCGTCCTTCGAGGAATGGATCCGGCACCGGTCGATCGCGCCGGAGATGAAAGGCGTTTCGTCCGCATCCTTGAATCCGGAAATGCGGACCGTCCGGCGGCCGAGCTCGAATACGACGGTCATCATGCCGCACCTCCTGTCTTCGCCGTGCCGGCGTCCGCCATCAGGACGTTGTACGAGAATCGGGCGATGGCGAGTTCCTCGTTGGTGGCAATGGCCAGGATGCGGACTCGGCTGCGGTCGGACGCGACGTCCGCCGGGAGCTTTGCGGCGTGCGCGTTACGCTGCTCGTCGATCGCGAGGCCGAAGCACTCCATGTCGCTACAGACGGCCTGGCGGACCGCGGGGACCAGTTCGCCGATCGTGTCGGTGAAGATCACGGCATGGGCGTTGCCGACGACGGCGAGATAAGCCCCGAGGTACTTGCGAATCCGCCACATGTAAACCTGGGCGGTGACATCGGCGGCGTCGGTTTCTGAGCCGCTCTCGGCAGCCTTGCGGAGCACGTCGCGAATGTCGGCGGAGATGCCGGACATGCCGAGCACGCCGCTCCTGCTGTTGAGGGTCTTCTCGATGGCGCGGCAGTCGCCGTAGTCCAGCGCGAGCAGTTGAAGCGTGACGGCCGGATCGAGGTCGCCGGACCGCGTGCTCATAACAAGGCCCTGGAGCGGCGAGTAGCCCATCGTGTTGTCGATCGACTTGCCGTTGACCACCGCGCAGAGGCTGGCGCCGCCGCTGCCGAGGTGGCAACTCACGGCGTTGAACTTCTCCAGGGGGATGTTCAGCAGTTTCGCCGCTTCGGTCGTGACGTACTGATGGCTGATCCCGTGAAAGCCGTACTTGCGGATGCCTTCGTCCTCGCGGAGGCGGCGCGGCAGGGCGTAGGTCCTTGCATGGGGCGGAATGGTCGCGTGGAAGGCGGTGTCGAAAACCGCGACCTGCGGAAGCTCGGGGTAGAGCTGCCGGCAGGCCTTGATGAGCCTGACGATCGGCGGGTTGTGGATCGGGGCGAGGGCGAGCGTGGGTCCGCGGGCCTCGATGACGGCGGCGGCGATCCGCGTGTGCCTGTGGAAACCGGCGCCGCCGTGAACGACCCGGGGGCCGAGGGCGTCGGGCACGAGATTCGGGTCGCGCCGGAGGAGCTTCATCACCTCCCCGAGGGCGGCGGCGTGGTCGGGCATCTCGACGTAGTGGGTTTCCTCGGTCTTGCCGATGCGATGGATGATCCGCGCGGGCTCGGCCGTCTTCGGGCCGACCCGCTGGGCCTCGCCGCCGACAAGCTCCTTCTCGTCCGGCAGTTCGATCAGCCGGTATTTGAGCGAGGAACTTCCGCAGTTAAAGACAAGGATTCTCATTCCGCTCGCTGCTCCTTCGCTGCAGGCCTCTGCCGCGGTCGGTGCGCCATCAGGAGGCATACTTCAGGAAGAACGTATCCGTCTTCTGCCGTTTGCCGGTCTGGTCCGCCATCTGGGCCCGCACGGAGCAGGCGGCGACGACGTTCGCGATGTTCGCCGCCGAATCTCCGCGCGAAAGGTCCATGATCGGCCGCCGGAAGCCCTGCGTGATGAACATGGATTGTCCGCCGAGGATGAGCCGTTCGAGGGCCTTGTACATCGGGTTCGCGAGCATCAGGCTCGGGCCGATAAGCAGGTCCGCCGGGCGGTCCGTGAACGGCGCACCTTTTCGTTTTGCAACGTCCGTGTCGAGGGCGGCGTCCATCTGCGCCTGGCAGATGGGCCACTTGTGCCCGCCCCTGGCGTAGAGTTCCAGCGCGGCTTCGATCTTGGCCAGCTCGGGATCGCGGGTGATCTGCACGGCCTGCGGCTTTCCGGTGATGTAGGACAGTATGGCGATCTGCGGAGCGATGCCGGTCAGGTCCTCGAACGTTGTCGCGCTGGTGACGATGATCTTGTAGAGTTCCTCGGCGTTGGGGTTCTGGTTGGCCACCATGTCGGCGATCGCGATAAGGTCGAACAGGGGATAGCCGTCGGGCGGCTGGCGAAAGAAGATCGACGAGATGATCTGGCCTTCCTGTTCGCCGACCACGAGTTTAGCGGTCATGGCGATATCGGCGGAGGTGATGTAGCGCCCGGCGACCACGCCGTCGGCATAGCCCATCTCCACCATCATGTCTGCGAAAAACACCTCGGCGGGCAGCCGCTTGAGGACGCGTTCGGCGATCTTCAGGCCACGGCTCTTGTCGCCGCCGCCGGCGAGGCCGTCGCCGTATCCTTTGCGCGAGGCATAGGCCTCGACGAAGGCGTCGCGCTTGCCCGAATCCGCGATGATTTCCGGCGTAAGGCCGATCGGAATCGCCGTGCCTTCGTCCTTGACCCGCTGGATGGCTTCCCGGATGACGCCGTCCTTGTCGAGGGCCACTTCCGGCAGAACCACGATACGCGGGTCTTTTCTGGCCTTGTCCTTGAGCTTCTCGAAGAATCCCATGTTCCTGGACCTCCTATGGATGTTGTACGAGCGCCGCTGCAAACGACGTTCCGTCAACAGAAAGCCGGAATCGTTGCCGGAGGGCACGAGCTTGCAGCCACCCCTGAGCGTGTGTCCGGCGGCGGGTGGGCGGGCACCGGCTGGCCGCCGGCCGCTTCTGGCGGCCGGTAGGGGCGACAAGCGTGCGCCGAAACGCGGGTCCTGTCAAGCGCCGGCTTGCCGCCGGCGCCGCGGACGTGGTGCCGACGGGATTCCGGTCGCCCGGTGTCGCCCGTGGCGTTTCCGCCTGAACAGTCCAACCCGAGGCGTGCGCCCCGGCTCGCCGTTCGTTGCTCTCGCGGGGCTGTGAACGGACAGAGCCTGCTTACCGAGGATCCGAGTCAAATATCGTCATCGAACGTCCAGCCGAAGACCGGTACGCCGATCAGGCTGTGAGCGATGATCGCGGTGCCGTAGGCGGCCTTGGCGATGTTCGGGACCTCGACGTACTCGTTCGGGGCATGGGCCGCGTCCTCTGAACCGGGGCCGTAGCCCACGGTGGGCACCTTGAACTCGTTGACGAGCAAGCCGCCGCCAGTGGCCATGCCGAGCCGTCCGAGCTTCCACTTGCCGGGGGCCGCCTCGCAACCGCCGGCGATGAGGGCATCGCGGGCCCGGACGAGCAGCGGGTTGAAGGGGTCCGTTTCCCACGCGTGCGTGACGTGGCGGACCAGCGTAGTGGCGCCGTTGTAGAGACGCTGCGTCTCTTCGCAGATTGCCACATCCACGGATACCGAGCCGACGGATTGCGCCGCGAGAACGGCGGTTTGCTTCACCTGGCCGAGGACCTCGCTGATATCGTCGGCCGCGGCGATTCGACGCGCCATATGGATCGTCGCGCGGGCGCCATTCGTGGTTTCCACGAAGGAGGGTTCGCTGACTACGAGCGTCTCGGGGCGGTCAGCCCCTTGCGTGTGGGAGCAGGCTGCCGCGAGCTGGTCGTAAATCACGGTCGCGGCGTTCTCGGTGGTCGGCGGGTCGGCGGCCTCCACGCGGATTTCCATCTCGAACCAGCCGTTGTGGCCGTAGTAAAGCCCGAGGTTCGTCGGCTCGCCGAGCACGGCGAACATCGGCCTGAGGTTCAACTCAGGGAGCGTTGTCTCGAGCAGCGTCCGCAGGCCGGCGCTGCGCCCGTTCTCCTCCGCGACCGTTGCGGCGAAGACGAGGTTGCCCCGCAGGGGCAACATGGCGCGCTTGAGGAGGAGCCCGGCATAGACCTGCGCGGCGAGTCCGCCCTTGCAGTCGGCTGCGCCGAGGCCGTACAGCCGGTCGCCGCTGATGTGGCCGGAGTACGGCGAGGTTTTCCAGAGCTCTGTGCGGCCCGGCGTGACGGTGTCCATGTGGCAATTCAACAAGAGGGTCCGGTCGGAATTGCGGCCGAACAGGATGCCGAGCACGTTGCCGGCATCGTCGCGGCAGACCTTGTCGTACCCGCCGGTTCGCAGTTCCCGCTCGATGCGGTCGGCGATGCGTCCTTCGTCGAGGCTCACGCTCGGGATGGATACGAGTTCGCGGGCGAACCGCGTGAGGTCGTCCTTGAGTCCTTCGTTTCGTCCTCGCAGCACATCGTACATGGTTGATCTCCTGTAATCATCCGGGGCAAAGCCCGGTCCTACTAGCAGTAAGAGCAAGACGCAGACCAATTCACATCGATCCCATAACTCGTTTTCCTAGCGTCAGTTATCGCCTCGAAACGCGCTTGACGCAACATGGAACCTATTGCATAATGAAATACGGTGTTTTCATAATGAGAGGTTCACAATGAAAGCCGAGGATCTGAAGCTGGACGAGTTGATCGAGTTTGCGGAGGGCGATCTGAGTCTGCACGGCCGGCGTTTGGTGTTGCACGACATGCACGCGATGGCGCAGTTGCGCAAGGACCTGGTCCGGATGGCGGGCTCGGACAACGCGCGGCGCGTTCTGACGCGCTTCGGGTGCTTCTGGGGCTAGGCGGATGCGGCCGCGATGAAGCGGATCTTCGACTGGGACGACGTGCGGGAGTGGCTGAAGGCGGGCCCGCGGATGCACGCGATCGAGGGGGTGGCGCGGGCGTCGATCCGGTCGATGGAGCTGGACGAGGCGAGCGGGGGGTTCGAGATGTCGATCGTCTGGCACGAGTCGGGCGAGGCGAAGGAGTATATGGCGGAGTTCGGCCGGTCGGACGAGGCGGTCTGCTGGATCCTGAGCGGATACGCGAGCGGGTACGCATCGTACTGCCTCGGGACGAAGGTGTACTTCATCGAGCAGAAGTGCGCGGCGAAGGGCGACCGGGCGTGCCTGACGGTGGGCCGAGACCAGGCGTCGTGGGGCAGCGAGATCGAGAAGCACCTGCCGTATTTTGAGACGGAGGACATCCGGGGCAAGATCCTCAAGTTGACAAAGGAGCTGGCGGCCAGGATGCGCCAGGTTCGGCAACAGCAGCGGCAGATCGAGCACCTTGCGGGGATGGCGCACAGCCCGATGGTCGAGGTGCGGAGCGAGTCGTTCCGGCGGGTCATCGAGCTGGCCAGGCGAATCGCGCCGCACAGTTCTTCCGTGCTCATTACCGGCGAGAGCGGAGTGGGCAAGGAGGTGCTGGCTCGCTACATCCATCGGCTCTCGCCGCGCGCGGCGGCGCCGTTCGTGTCGGTCAACTGCGGGGCGCTGCCGGACACGCTTCTGGAGAGTGAGTTGTTCGGGCACAAGGCCGGCGCGTTCACGGGCGCGGTGCGCGACCACCCGGGGCTGTTCGCGGAGGCGCACAAGGGGACGATCTTTCTCGACGAGATCGGCGATATTTCGCACGCGATGCAGGTGAAGCTGCTCGGCGTTCTGCAGACGAAGGAGATCCGGCGGGTCGGCGACAGCAAGTCGCGGAAGGTGGACGCCCGGGTGATTGCCGCGACGAACCGGAACCTGACACAGGAGGTCCAGGCGGGGCGATTCCGCGAAGACCTGCTGTATCGGCTGCGGGTGATCGAGATCACCGTGCCGCCGCTTCGGGAGCGGCCGGAGGACATCGTGCCGCTGGCGCGGCATTTCGTCGAGCAGTTCGCGCGGAAGCTGAAGCGGCCGAAACTCCACCTCGATGCGACGTGCCTGGACTACCTGCAGGAGTACCCGTGGCCGGGCAACGTCCGCGAGCTGGAGAACGCGATCGAGCGAGGCGCGGTGCTGTGCGAGGATGACGTGATCCGACCGGAGCACCTGCCGGTCGGCATCGTGCACGCGGGCCTGACGCACCGACGGGGGACGTGCGATCCGACGCAATCGCTGGCGGAGGTGGAGCGCGAGCACATCCTCGCGGTGCTCGCGGCATGCGGAGGAAACAAGGCGCGTGCGGCGGCGGCGCTGGGGATCAGTTCGACCACGTTGTGGCGAAAGCTCAAGGAGATGGAATCGCGGGAGGGCGGCCGATCGTGACCGGTCGGCCGCGCGCGTTCCCGTGGCTTATCGCGGCAGATGAAGCCGGTAGACGCCGCCGGGCGTCACGCTCATCGGGATCGGTTCGGCCAGACGGGTGCGGCCGTCGTCGCCGAGGACTTCGAAGCGCCCGCGGAACGGCCCAGCGCCGGGAAGAGCGATGATCTGGCGATCCGGGCCGAGGGCGCCCGCGGGCTCGAAGCGCCGGCCGTCGTCGGCGACGAAGATCAGTCGCTTCTGGAGCCATCGGGCGAAGATCCGGTTGCGGTTGAGTTCGGACACGGCCCCCGCGCCGTAGAGAAAGCCGAGGAGCCGGTTGCCCTTCGTCACCCAGCCGATCGCGACGATGAACCTGTCGGCGGGGCCGAGGGCCGTGGCGAGTTGCCGCTCCGCATCGAAGCGCATGCCGTCGGTGGAGAGGGCGTACCAGAGTCGGTCGCCGTTGGCATGAAGGGCCATCAGGTAGAACGTGCGATTGCCCGACGTGAGTCTCTTTACGTCGTTGACCGCGTGGGCGGAGTCGAGGCAGGGGCCTTCGTAGCGGAAGCGACGCCCATCGGATGCGGAGGCGCGGTGGACGTGACCGGGGGCGCGCCAGTTGCCGAAGTACAGGCGGTAGGCTTCCTGTTCATGCAGAAGGACGTTGATGCCGTTGATGTCGGCGTCGCGGTAGGGGGGATAGCCGCTCACGTCAACGATGTCGTCGAGTCGGGCGGCGTACGGGGCCGGGGAGCCGTTCCAGGCAAGCGGACAGTCCCCACGCGAGAAGGCGTCAGCCCCCGTTTCGCCAGAGCCCGAAACGGGGACAGACCCCTGGAAGAAGGCAGGCTTGTTCAGCCCCTTTGCGTCGGGGTACACAGTGCAGATCATGGCGAACGCGCTGTTCTTCACGCGGACGGCGCTGACGTTGCATACGTGGATGAAACGGCCGTGGTCGATCTCCATGCGACGTTCGCCGAAGTCGAGGAAGTCAGGCGTGAAGACGCTGTAGATGCGGTCGTTGCCGGTGGGCACGCCGTCCCAGGCGCCGTAGAAGACGCGCCAGCCGCCGGGGACCTCAACGATCGACGGGGCATAGATATTGCGGAACGCGCCCGAGAGCCGCGGGGCCAGCAGGGGGGATCGCACATCCGGCTGGAAGTGCAGTTGGTTCGATTGCCAGATGGCCGGATCGAAGGCGTCCGCGGCCGCGCCGTGGATCTCGATGGTGCCGAGTTCGGCCTGCCCCGGAACGGGCTCGATCCGTGCCCCGCGAACGGGCGCTGACTCGCCCGCGGCGGCAAAGGCGGCCGGGGCCGCAGCCGCGAGTACAAGGAGCAGGACGACGCCCGAACAGCTTCTGCACGCGATGCTGATGCTCATGAGGCGGAGTCTCCCATCTCCGGGGCGGCGAGACAAGGGGCCGACGTCGCGTCGCACCCAAGCGTGGTCAGGCGGACGGTGAGGCAGGCTTGGCCGGCGGCGTCAGACGGTGACTGCGGCGGAGAAGGAGCGTCAGGCCTGCGGCGAGCAGCAGGGCTGCGGCATCCGCGGCGAGGCCGGGCTTGTAGCTCTGGGTGCGGTCTTTCAGGATGCCCATGAGGTTGGGCCCGAGAAACCCGCCGCCGAGATTGCCGATCGAGTTGATCAATGCGATGCCGGCGGCGGCAGCCGTGCCGCTGAGGAACACGGGCGGCAGCGCCCAGAACGGCCCGAGCGTGGCCCAGATGCCGGCGGCGGCCAGCGAGAGCGCCGCGACGGCGGCGACGGCCGAGTCGGTCATTGCGCAAGCGAGCAGACCGACGGCCCCGACGGATGCGCAAGCGGCTACGTGAAGGCGTCGCTCGCCGGTGCGGTCGGAGTGTCGGCCGACGATCACCATTGCGACCATAGCGGCGAAGAAGGGGATGGCCGTCAACCCGCCGACGCGGAAGTTGTCGTCGAGACCCGTGACCTGCTTGACGATGGTAGCGAGCCAGTAGTTGATGCCTTGAAAGCCGAACATCAGCGCGCAGTAAGTGATGTTGAGCAGCCAGACGCGCCGATCGGTGAGGCCCGCGAGGAGTGATGTGTGTCCGTGGGTGTGCCGTTGCGTTCGTTCGAACGCGAGGCGGCCGCTGAGCCACTCGCGTTCGGCGGGCCTGAGCCACGAGGCGTGCTCCGGGCGGTCGGTGAGCCACAGCAGGGCGGCAAAACCGCCGAGGACGCTCGGGATGCCTTCGAGCAGGAAGAGCCATTGCCAGCCGGCGAGCGGATGGCCGGCCAGCGGTGTGCCGTCAAGCCTCAAGAGGAGGCCCGCGAGCGGCGCGCCTACGAGGCCGGACAATGCGGTGGAGGTGAGGAACCATGCGACGGCGCGGGCCTGGTGCCGGACCGGCAACCAGTACGTGAGATAGAGCAGGATGCCGGGGGCGAAGCCGGCCTCGGCGGCGCCGAGGAGGAACCGCAGCGTGTAGAAGCTGATGGGACCCTTCACGAACATCATGGCCGAGGAGATGAGCCCCCAGGAGATCATGATGCGGGCGAGCCAGAGCCGGGCGCCGACACGCTGCATGATGAGGTTGCTGGGGACTTCGAAGAGGAAGTAGCTGATGAAGAAGATGCTCGCGCCGAAGCCGGAGACCGTCTCGCTGAAGCCGAGGTCCTCGTTCATCGTCAGCTTGGCGAAGGAGACGTTGACGCGGTCGAGGTAGTTGAAGATGTAGAGGACGATGATGAGGGGGATGAGGCGGAGCATGACCTTCGCGACGGTGCGGGATTCGAGCCGGGCGTCACAGGTTCCGGGGGCTGTGCACGTGTCGGTGCTCATGTCTTCCTGATAATGCGGAATGCGGCGGATCACAACCGGAGCGCAAAGCCGCCGCAATGCGCCGGCGTACGTTCCGCGGAGCCTGCGGCATGAACGCGTGATACGCTGTGGCGTTGTGCCCGCGCGTCGGCCGGCGGCGAAGCGAAACGGTCACCCGGCGGGCAAGCGGCCCGTTGTTGTCGCGTGTCCTCGTCGGTGCTTGCCGATTCCTGCGTCGGATCGGTGCTTCCCGTCGTCCCCCGGCGGGGCTGCGAGCGCGCAAGACGCACGCGCCGGATCGGGCACCGGCTGTCGAGGCGCCTTGTCGGGGCCGCCTGCCCGGGGGTACTATGCCTCTCCGGGCTCCGCCGGGCGTCAAGCGGAGGAGGAGATCATGTACACGAAGCAGGTTTGCGTCTTCCTGGAGAACCGCAAGGGACGGCTGGCGGACGTGACCGGGCTTCTGAAGGACGAGGCGATCAATATCCGGGCGCTGTCGCTTGCCGACATGCCCGACCTGGGCGTGTTGCGGCTCATCGTGGACGACCGTGAGCGATGTGTTCGCCTCCTGAAAGCGCATGGTTTTGCCGTTCAGGAAACCGACGTCATCGCCGTGGAGATGGAGGACCGGCCCGGCGGTCTGCACCGGATCGTCGAAGTTTTCGACCGGGAAGGGATTAATATCGAATACATGTACACCTTTTTCCGGAAGGACAGCGGCGCGGCGATCGTGGTCCTCAAGATCGACGACGCGGCCCGGGCCGTCGCAACGCTTCAGAGAAACGGACTGACCGTTCTGGCACAGGATGCGATTTCAAGCCTTTGACCGTACGGGGCTGCTAAGGAGGATTCCCATGAACGGGTATCGTGTTCCGATCCGGGTCGCTCTGATCGCGGGGCTGGTCCTCGGCGCCGCCGGGTGTCGAAAGTCGCAGGAGGGGGGCGCCGGTGCGACCTCACAGCCCGGCGCGGCGGATGTCATCAAGATCGGTGCCATCTTCGCGGTGACGGGCCCGGCCTCGTTCCTGGGCGCGCCGGAGGAGAAGACGGCCAAGGTGCTCGTGGACCGGATCAATGAGACGGGTGGCGTCGACGGGCGAAGGATTCAGCTCATCCTGCACGACTCGGGCAGCAAACCGGAGAACGCGATTTCCCTGGCGAAGAAGCTCATTGACGAGGACGGGGTGCTGGCGATCATCGGGCCCTCCACGAGCGGCGAGACCATGGCGATCAAGAACATCTGCCAGGAGGGAAAGACCATCCTGATCTCCTGCGCCGCGGCGGAAGATATCGTCAATCCCGTCGCCAGCTACGTCTTCAAGGTTCCGCAGAAGGACAGCGATGCCGTCCGGCTCATCTATAGGACGATGAAGAAGAAAGGCGTCTCGAAGATCGGCGTCCTCGCGAGCAATGACGGCTACGGGATAGCCGGCAAGACGCAGTTGGAGAAGCTCGCCCCGGAGAACGGCATCACGATCGCGATCTCGGAGGTCTACGACAAGCAGGCGACCGACCTGACCGACGTCCTGACGAAGGTCAAGGGCAAGGACGTTCAGGCGGTGGTGAACTGGTCCATCGTCCCTGCGCAGGGCCTGGTGGCGAAGAACATGAAGCAGATCGGTCTGACGGTGCCGCTGTACCAGAGCATCGGCTTCGGGAACATCGAGTACGTGAAGGCGGCGGGCGAGCAGGCCAACGGCACGCTGTTCCCCTGCGGGCGCCTGCTGGTCGCGGAGCAGCTTCCGGACGATCATCCGCAGAAGAGGGTCCTGATGCAGTACAAGAACGATTACGAGAGCCGCTACAACGAGCACGTGACCACGTTCGGCGGCCATCCGTACGACGCCCTGTTGATCCTGACCGAGGCGATCCGGAAGGCCGGCAGCACCGACCGGGAGAAGGTCCGCGACGCGATCGAGAACCTCAAGGGGCTCGTGGCGACGGACGGCATCTTCAACTTCTCCCCGCAGGATCACAGCGGCCTGACGATCGATGCGTTCGAGATGCTCACGGTGAAGGATGGAAAGTTCGCCATTGCTCAGGATTGAGCACAGGCGCCCCCTTTCCCGCACGCGGCGCGGCCGTCCCGGCCGTGAATCCGCGGGCACGATGTCCGTGCGGCCGGGGGGGCGTTGCGTTTCTCGTTGGCGGCGGGGGTGGAGTCTGTGAAGGCGAGCTCCGTGTGGTTCGGGAAGAGGTCGGCGACGGCGGGTGTTGCGGCGTGTGAACGATGCTTCCACGACGCGTACAGCTCAAAAGCGGTCGCGCACTGGGCACAGCTCACCGGCCCGCCCGTCCGGGGTGGTTGCCGTGAGCGATGGGAAATGCGGTTGAGCAGGGGGATCCAGCCCGAATGAATCTCTCTCAGATCGCACAGTACGGCCTCTCCGGGATCACTGTCGGCAGCATCTACGCGATTGTCGCGATCGGGTTCAACATTGTTTACAACGCTACCGGGATCATCAACTTCGCGCAGGGCGAGTTCCTCATCGTCGGCGCGATGACGGCCATCAGTCTGTCGCACGTCGTTCCTCTCCCGGTGGCGATCGGGCTGGCGGTGGTGGTGACGACGCTCCTCGGCGGCCTTGTGGAAATCGTCTTTCTCCGCCCGGCCGGCGAGGCGTCGGTTCTGCGGCTCATTGTGATTACCATCGGCGTCTCGATCCTCCTTCGCGAGGGCATGCTCCACATCTGGGACGAGAAGGTCCGCTCCCTGCCGTACTTTACGGGCACGGAGGTCTCCACTGTGCGGATCCTCGGGGCCCACATCTCGCCGCAGGTGCTCTGGGTTCTCGGGGTCAGCGCGCTGCTCGTGACGGGGCTGACGCTCTTTTTCCGGTTCACCGCGACGGGCCGGGCCATGCGGGCCTGCGCGGACGATCGGATGGCGGCCCGCCTGTGCGGCATCAACGACCGCCGGATGGTTACACTCGCTTTCATGCTCAGCGCGGGGATCGGAGCAGTCGCGGGTTGCGTGGTCTCGCCGGTGACGCAGACGCAATACGACATGGGGGCGCCGCTGGCGATCAAGGGCTTCACCGCCGCTATCCTCGGCGGGCTGGGCAACAGCACGGCCGCCATCGCCGCCGGACTGCTGCTTGGGCTTCTCGAGGCATTTACCGTGAGCCAGTTCGAAGTTGCTTACAAGGAGGCCGTTTCGATCGTGGTCCTTCTGCTGATCCTCGTCCTGCGGCCGAGCGGCCTCTTCGCCCGGGGCGAGATGGGTTCGTTGGGGGCTGCATGATCGGGTGCCGGCCTTACGTTCCGGTCGTCGTCAGCGCCCTTGCCGTGGTGGTGCTCCAGCTCGCGCTTTCGGCGACCGGTACGGCATACTACATGACGCAGATCACCATGTCGGCGTACTATGCGCTCGTCGTGATCGGCCTGTGCCTGCTCATGGGCTATGCCGGTCAGGTGTCGCTGGGGCATGCCGGCTTCTTTGCGATCGGCGGGTATCTGTCGGCGGCCCTGACAACGTGCAATCTCGCTGCATATTGCGACAGCCGCTTCCTCGACGGCTTCCGCTGGCTCGGGGTGGTGACGCAGCGGCAGGATCTGTACGGCACCGTCGTGTTTTCGTTCTCGCCGTGGCCGGCGATGGTCGTTTCGCTCCTGACGGCGGGCCTGATCGCCTTCCTGATCGGTCTGCCCGTCATCCGGCTCAGGGGGCATTACCTGGCGATGGCCACGCTGGGTTTCGGCCTGATCGTCTACCGCACGGTCCTCGGCGAGGAGGTCTTCGGCCGCGCGGATGGCATCTCGAATGTGCCGCCGTTTCATCTTCTGGGCGGGCTGGAGGTCAACGGCCGGCTGCCCTGGCGGCTGCAGAACTTCTACATCGCATGGGTTCTCGTGCTGGTGGCGATGGTTCTGGCCATCAACCTGGTTCACTCGCGCGTCGGCAGGGCGCTCCGCTCGATCCACCAGAACGAGGAGGCGGCGCACTCGCTGGGCGTGCATACGTATCGCTACAAACTCTCCGTCTTCGTGCTGAGCGCCGTGCTGGCTGCCGCGGGCGGCGTTTTCCTGACCCACTATAACGGGAGCATCGGTCCGGCCGAGGCGGCTGTCATGAAGTCCGTCCGCTACGTCGCGATCGTGGCCGTCGGCGGGATGGCCAACCTGTGGGGAGCAATGCTGATGGCCGTCGTACTGAACTTCCTCTCTCTGCGGGGCATCTTCGGCAGTTACGACGATGCCGTCTTCGGCGCCATCCTGATTGCCGTGATGCTGTTCGCACCGGAAGGCCTGCTGCGAAGGTTCCGATGGCCGACGGTCTCGTCCCTGTTGCCCGGGAGGTCCCATGCCTGACGCCCTCCTGGAAACGCGGGGCCTCCACCGGTTCTTCGGCGGCCTCCACGCAGTCCGGGACGTCACCTTCTCTGTGCCGCGGGGCGCGATCAAGGCCGTTATCGGCCCCAACGGCGCCGGGAAGACCACGCTGTTCAACCTGATCGCCGGGACCGTCGCGCCGCACGACGGCGCGGTCTGGTGCGACGGCCGGCGCATCACCGGGCGGAAGCCGCATGCCGTGGCCGGCCTGGGCATTGCACGGACGTTTCAGACGACCCGGTTGTTTCCCCACATGACTGTGCTCGAGAACGTGATGGTCGGCCGGCATCCGCGGACCCGCTCGGGCTTTCTCGCGGCGATGCTCAACCTGCCGCGGACCTGGCGCGAGGAGCGCGAGATCCGGGCAACGGCCCTGGCGATCCTCGAAGACCTGGGTCTCGGGGCGTATGCGTCGCAGACGGCTGCGAATCTCCCCTTCGGGCGGCAGCGTCTTGTCGAGTTCGCCCGGGCCTTGGCGACGGAGCCCCGACTGCTGCTCCTGGACGAGCCGGCGGCGGGGTTGAACATCTATGAGACGAAGGGTTTGGCGGAATTGATCCGGAGGATCCGGGATCGCGGCGTCACCTGCCTCGTGGTCGAGCACGATATGTCCCTGGTCATGGGCATCTCGGATGAAGTGCTCGTGCTCGATCAGGGGCGAAAGATCGCCGAGGGCCCGCCCCAGGCGATTCAGAGCGACCCGGAGGTCATCCGCGTCTACCTGGGTGAGGAGTATGCTCCGGATTCTCAATCTTGAGGCCGGCTACGGACCGCTGCGGGTTCTGAAGGGGGTTTCGCTGCACGTTGCGCCGGGCGAGATCGTAGCGATTCTCGGGGCGAACGGCGCGGGGAAGACCACGCTTCTCAAGACCGTTGCCGGCATCCTGAAGCCGCGGTCCGGAAGGATCGTCTTTGAGAGGCGGGAGATCCACGGCATGCCGGCGGAGAGGATCGTTCGGCTCGGCTGTTCTCTGGTGCCGGAAGGCCGCCATGTCTTCGCGACGCTGACGGTGAGGGAGAACCTCCTGCTCGGGGCGTATTCGCGCAGGCGGGGGGTGCCGGCTCCGCACATCGCCGCACGCCGGGAGGAGGTGTCCGGCCTCTGTCGCGTGCTGGCTGAGCGGGGGGACGAGCTAGCCGGAGCGCTCTCCGGCGGGGCAGCAGCAGATGCTGGCGATCGGGCGGGCGCTGATGGCTCAACCGAAGCTGCTGATGATGGACGAGCCGTCGCTCGGCGTTGCACCGCTTGTGATGCGGGACATCTACGACAGCATCATTCGCCTGAAATGCGGTGGTCTGACGATTCTGCTGGTGGAGCAGAACGCGCGGGCCGCTCTGGCGGTCGCGGACCGCGGATACGTCGTGGAGACGGGACAGGTCGTTCTCGAAGGCACGGCCCGGGAACTGTGCGACAATCGGGAGGTCCAGCGGGCGTATCTCGGCAGGGAATACCGGCGGATTGATGAATGACGAGCGAGGCGACAGCATGAGTTCAACCGTTCTCTACAATCCCAGATATGAGACGCTTCCGCGCGAGGAACTCGAGCAGCTTCAGATCGAGCGGTTGCAGTCGACGCTGAACCGCGTCTACCGGAACGTCGCATTCTACCGGGGGACGTTTGACGCGCACCGCGTGGATCTCGAGAAGCTCAAGGATATCCGCGCGCTCCGGAACCTCCCCTTCACCACGCGGGAGGACCTGCAGAGCAGT
>CAZMVY010000062.1:0-20342 GCA_964569765.1 uncultured Planctomycetales bacterium | reverse complement strand
GGCGCGGCGCGGCCTTGTCGCGGGGGACGATGATCGAGAGGGCCGCGACCGCCATGCCGTTGACCAGGACGTCGAGCTTGACGAGGTCGTCCGCGCGGAATCCGGTGATGTCGTAGTCCATCGTGCCATAGCCGTGCGTGACGCTCTTGAGCCGGTCGTAGAAGTCGTAGATCGTCTCCACCAGCGGCAACTCGTACATGAGCATGACCCGCGTGGGGGAGAGGTATTCCGTGCGTTTGTAGATGCCGCGGCGGTCCTGCGCGAGCTGCATCACCGCGCCGATGCAGTCCTCTGGGACGACGAGGCTGCACGCGATCACCGGCTCACGGATCTCGGCGATCTTCGTCCGCTCCGGCAGTTCACTCGGCGAATCGATGCGGAGGACCCGACCGTCGGTCTGAAGCACCTCGAACGTGACCGTTGGCGCCGTCTGGACGACGTTCACGTCGCTTTCGCGCTCGAGGCGTTCCTGGATGATCTTCATATGCAGCAGGCCGAGAAAGCCGCAGCGGAAGCCGAAGCCCAATGCGTCGCTATGGACCGGTTCGAACGTGAACGAGCTGTCGTTGAGCCACAGCCTCTCGAGTGCCTCACGCAGAACCGGGCTTTCCGTGCCCGGCCCCGGGTAGAAATCGCAGAAGACCATCTGCTGCGGGGGGTGGTAGCCCGGCAGCGCCTTGGCCGCCGGGCGCGAGCTGAGCGTGATCGTGTCACCGATGTTCACCTCGCGGATGGACTTGATGCCCGCGATGACGTAGCCCACCTCGCCGGCGCTGAGGGTCTCGCACGGTGCCGGGCGCGGCCGATACTTGCCGACCTCGACCACCTGATGCGATCGCCCCACGGCCATCAGGTCGATCTTATCGCCCGGCGAGACGCGGCCGTCCACGAGCCGCACGTGGCAGATCACGCCGCGATGCGGGTCGGGCTTGGCGTCGTAGATCAGTGCCCGCAGCGGGGCCTGCTCGTCGCCGCCGGGCGCGGGAATCCGCTCGATCACCGCCTGGAGCAGTTCGTCGATGCCGGCGCCCGTCTTGGCCGAGGTAAAGATCGCTTCGTCGGCCGGCAGGCCCAGGACGTGCTCGATCTCCAGCGCGACGTCCTCCGGTCGGGCGGCCGGGAGGTCGATCTTGTTCACGACGGGGATGATCTCCAGCCCCGCCTCGATCGCCATGTACGCGTTGGCGACGGTTTGCGCCTGCACGCCCTGCGAGGCGTCCACGAGCAGGAGCACGCCCTCGCACGCCGCCAGCGCCCGCGACACCTCGTAGTGGAAATCCACGTGGCCCGGCGTGTCGATCAGGTTGAGCATGAAGCGCCGCCCGGCCAGCTCGTATTCGACGGTCGCGCGGTTGGCCTTGATCGTGATGCCCATTTCTCGCTCGAGATCCATGTCGTCGAGGAACTGGTCGCGGAACTCCCGCTCGCTCACGGCCCCCGTGCGCAGCAGCAACCGGTCGGCCAGCGTGCTTTTGCCGTGGTCAATGTGGGCGATGATGCTGAAGTTGCGGATAGACTGTCGTTCGATCATTCAAACGCGCCGGTTCTCCGGGCCACGCCCCCGAAGCATTATACGGGAACGCGGCGGGACGATGAAGTGCCTTTCCCTCCGAGCGGTGCAAGTTGGCCGTTGCGCGGCGAAGGCGGTGGGCCTATGCTTCGCGCCGTGCGGCGAGAATGGGTGTCCGAGGTCCGACAGGTTCCGGCGGCGCCGGGTCGGGGATCGGCTCGGGCAATTGCTGTTCGCGGCGGAGTTCCATGCCCCGCACGATATGCAGCAGTACCGGCCCGAGCACGACAAACCACCAGAAACACTCGGCATAGATCCGCTTGATCGTGATTCCGCCGACGAGATACACGACCAGCGCGACTTTCAGGGCGAACGCATAGAGTTCCATATCATGTTCGCCGAGCGACCGCGCGATGCGAGCGGAGCGGCCGAGCGACCGCCAGGTGTTCAGCAGGATGAGGGAAAAGACGAGCAGCCCCTGCACGCCGAGTTCGGTGTAACAACTGATGTACGTGTTGTGGGTGTCGCGCGCCTGGCCCTCGGCGACGTACGCCTGCACGGCGGTGTCGAAGTTTCCGATGCCGACGCCGAGCGGGTGGTCGCGGAACATCCGGAGCGACGCGCGCCATACGATGATTCGCCCGGCGGTCGACGCCTCCTGTTCGCCCTCCTCGATGGTGTGCATCCGCCGCCAGAAACCCGGGTCCGCCAGCGCCACGAAGCCGATGACGCCGAGGATCGCCGCGCCGAGCAGCGGCAGCCGGTACTTGCGGGGCGAATACACCATCGCCACGATGAAGCCCGCGGCCAGCGCCAGGAACGCGCTGCGCGAGCGGGTCTGGACGATCGTGTTCATCATCAGAACGACCGTGGCCACGATGAGGCCACGCTGCCAGATCTTCCGGTACCGGATCAGAAGCGCCGCTGCGATCGGCAATGTCGCCGCCAGATGGATCCCGAAGTCGTTTGCCCCCGCGAAGTCGCTCGACCCGAGACCCGTGAGCCTGCCCTGCGTATAGAAACTCGCCGGGGCCGTAAAGCCCTGCCAGGCCACGTAGAGCCCACCCAGGAGGAGACACCAGAACACGGCGTGGATGGCCCGTGGTGTTGTGACGACCCAGCGGAACATCAGCAGGAAGACGAACAGCTTCGTCATCTTGTCGATGAGCTTCCAACTGCTGTCGGTGGGGGCGCGCCCAATTGCGAGCGAGAGCCACAGGATCGCGAGGAAGACGGCCAGAAGCGCCTCGAACGAGCCCAGGCGGGGGCGGTACCGGGCCAGACGCGGCCAGTTCAAGAGGACTCCCGCCCCGAGGAACCACGCCGACAGGAGGGAGTATCGCTTGAACGGGATTCCCGCCGTCCACCATTGCGACGCCGGGTCGATCAGGTACACGCTCATGTAGCCGATCGCGCCGACGAGCGGCCAACGCAGCGCGCCGAGGCAGCCCGCGGTGAGGGCGAAGAGAAAAAGGGCGGTCTTGATCGACACCGTGCGGTTTCCTGGACCTGGTCGCTATGTCAAACGATCCAGCGGTTCCTGTCAACGTCAAGGTCGGGTCCCGGGCGGGAACGGCGGGTGAATTGCCCGCTCGAATCAGGTAGCGCCGGTCGGGCTCCGATGCAGATGCTGCAGATCGTTTGAGCTCGTGACGCGGGGTCGGCCGGCGCTGGAGGGTTGCGCATCGCTCTTCAGCGAAACGAAGCTTTCGTAGAAACGTGAGGCGTAGCCGGCAAAGACCTGATGCAGGTCGTCGAGACGCCTCAATATCGCCTTACGTTCTTGCGAGCCGGCGAACCACGTCGCAAGCATCTGGCGCGTCACCTCGATGTGGAATTGAAGTCCGCAGGCACTTCCGCACCGGAAGGCCTGATGAGGACATGCCGTCGAGGTCGCCAGCAGAGTTCCTTCAGTGGGTATGTCGAACATGTCCTCGTGCCATTGGAAGACGGGCAGCACCCGGGGCAGACTGTGAAAAAGCGGGTCGCGAAGGCCCGCCTCGGTCAGCGTCACCTCGCTCCAGCCCACCTCTTTCTGCGGCGATCGGACCACGCGGGCCCCGCACGCCTTGGCGATCATCTGCGCGCCCAGACAGATCCCCAGCGTCGGCACATCTTGGCGGATCGCCTCACGGAGAAACTCCGTCTCGTCCCGAAGGAACGGGTACCGCGCCTCCTCGTACACATTCATCGGCCCGCCCATCGACACGATCGCATCGATGCCCGCCGGATCGCGCGGGAGCAATTCGCCGGCATACAGTCTGATGGTCCGCACGGTCGCCCCCGTCGCGGCGAGGAATACCCCAAGCGTCCCCGGACCCTCCGACTCGGCATGCATGATCACGAGCACGTTCATCGGATAACCGCTCCCACACATTCCGCCCGCCTCCTGCACCTTCAGCGATCGGCGACCCGGAATCGTCGTGCACCGCTGTTCCGCGACATCCTCGCGACCCGCCGACATTTCGAAGCCGGGCGAGGCGCCCTGCTCCGGAGCGGAGTGCGGCGGAAGGCCGCGTTACGGGCCGATCGCCACGTTGCCGGTCTCGCCTGTGCGAATCTGAATGCAGTCGTCCATCGGCAACACGAAGATCTTGCCGTCGCCGGTCGCGCCGGTCTCGCCGGTGCGGGCGGCCCGCACGATAGCCTCGATAGCCGGCTCTACGAACGCGTCGTTCAGGGCAATCTCCAGTTTCAGCTTCGGCAGCAGGCGAACCACGTGCTGCTGCGCCCGGTAGACCTCGGTGAAGCCCCGCTGCCGTCCGCAGCCGCGCACGTCGCTCACGGTCATCAGATAGATGTCGCTGTCCGCCAGGGCCTGTTGAACCGCCTCAAGCTTCTCGGCCCGAATGATTGCGATAATCAGTTTCATGTTGCAACCGCCAATCCGTTATTCCGTCGATCCGTTCTTCCGTTCGGCGTCCTGGTGTCAGCCGTTCAGGTGGGCATGAGCGTCGATTGCTGCGGTCCCCAGGTCTGCACCTCATAAGGTACATCCTCGTTCTCGATCACCGCCCTGGCCATCGGCGAGACGCCCTTGAAGAGCCGTTCCAGACTCCGGCGGATTTCTTCACGATCACCCCCGCGGAAGCGGAACCTTGCCCCCCGCAGTACGGCAAACTGCGAATAGACCAGTTTGAACTCCGGGCCTGGCGGTGCGCCGTGGTCCTGGCACAAGTTCCTCCAATAGTCGGAGATCCGCGCGGGTTCGACGTTCTCCATCGCCACCGTGAACCGACCGCCCAGCACCGGCGGCACAGATGCCGATCGCGGCTCTCGGACCCGCAGAAACGCCAGCGATTCGCCGAGTCCCAGCTCGTAGGCGCGCTCGCTGTGCTGCGACAGGTCCATACCCACGATCTCTTCTTCCTGGTTGGCCCGCAGTCTGCAGACGGCGTTTACGGCCATCAGCAGCACGAGCGTTCCAAGCCCGCAGAAGATGTATGTTGCGACGACGGCGACCAGTTGTTTGCCCAGCAGGGCCGGGTGCCCGTACAGCAGGCCGCCCGTAAGGCCGGTGACTGTCAGAACCGGTATGGCGGAGTTCACCGCAGCCGTTGCAAAGACGCCGGTCAGCAAGGCACCGATCGTTCCGCCGACCATGTGTACGCCCACCACGTCGAGGGCATCGTCATAGCCGAATCTCGGCTTGACCAGCGAGCACGCCCAGTAGCAGACGACGCCGGCAATGAGGCCGATGAGGATGGCGGCCAGGGGCGTCACGAATCCTGCCGCGGGCGTGATCCCCACGAGACCGGCTACGGCACCGGAGGCCGCCCCGAGCAGCGTGGGTCGGCCTGCCCGCCGCCATTCGGCGAAGAGCCAGCCGAGACACGCCGCCGCCGCCGCGGTGTTCGTGTTCACAAACGCAGCGGCAGCCAGCTCGTTCGATCCGAGCGCGCTGCCCGCGTTGAACCCGAACCAGCCGACCCAGAGCAGCGACGCGCCGATTACCGTGAACGGGAGGTTGTGCGGCGGCATGGGCTCATGCCCGTGGCCGAAGCGCTTACCCAGATACAGGGCGGTCACGAGCGCCGAGATGCCACTGGAGATATGGACAACCGTGCCGCCCGCGAAGTCGAGCGCGCCGATCCTTGTCGCGATCCACCCGCCGCCCCAGACCCAGTGGCACAGTGGTGCGTAGATCAGCGTAGACCAGAGCAGCATGAAGAGCGCGAACGCCGGAAAGCGCATCCGCTCGGCAAACGTGCCGGAGATCAGCGCCGGCGTGATGATCGCAAACGTCGCCTGGTACGCGACGAAAAGCATCGCCGGGATCGTCGGCGCAAGCGGATTCGCCGTCCCGAGTATGCCTTTGAGGCCGGCAAATTGCAGACCGCCGATGATCCCGCCGCCCCTGTCCGGTCCAAATGCAAGCGAGTATCCGAACAGTACCCACGTGACGCTGATCAAGCCCGCGCAGAAGAGACTGTGCATCAGCGTGGAGAGCACGTTCTTCGACCGGACCAGGCCCCCGTAGAACAGCGCGAGCCCGGGCACCGTCATCATGAGCACCAGTGCGGTGCTGGTGAGCATCCACGCGGTATCGCCCGTGTCGAGCTTGGGGGCGGGGCACGCGTCCGCCGCGGATGCCGACCCCACCGAGATGCCCGCGACGACGCCCAGGGCCGCAAGACTGCCGATCCACCGCTTACGAATCATCGTCACTCCTCTTGCCTCGGATCGCCGCCGCCGCAACTCGCCGGGCAACCGATGTCCGGAAAACCCCGTTGGCGACCGTAGCGAGCCTTAAGCCATGCCGATAGCCAATGGCGCGCCAAGACACCGGCCGGCAACGAGTCAGATGGTAATAGCTTTTGCGAAAAGGGGTTACGTGCCGGGCCTGGCAGGTACTCATCGTGCTCAGGTAGAGTCGCTTCCCAACAAAAAGGTAGGATTAAGCGGTTGAACATACCTGCCGGTATGTTACGAGGGTTCCACCTTACGGCCAATCGCGGCGGGGTGGTTCGCGCGGGGAGGGACCGCCTCGATGGGTCTGGCAGGCCCGAAGGCTTCGCGCGGAGGGCGAAGGATGTCGGGCCCCGGTTGAAACACTTTGGCGATCGAGTCAGCCTGCCATCAGTCGTTCGATCGCCTTGACGCAGAAAATCAGCGCCCGCGGCAGGTGGAACGGATCTTTCACGGGCAGCGCCACGACGTCCGAGATGGGCCGGCCCCGGCGGTCCAGCTTCTGCCGCCACTCGCCGTGCTTCGCCACCGGGTAGTGGGCGTAACTGTATTCGCGAACGCGATCGTGCCACTCGAGACACCAGTTCTGCCGGCAATGCTCGTACGCCAGCAGCGTGCCGACCAGGGCTTCCGTGTGCACCCACCAGAGCTTCGCATCCGCAAAAGGCCAGGCCACTTCCGCGCGACCATCGGCATCAACCGCGTAGAACAGACCGCCGCATTCGAGGTCCCAACCGATTTCGAGGTGGCGGCGGATCGCGTCGACGGCCCGATCCTGTGTCGCGGCGTCGCCGGCTTCGCGGGCGATCTCCATCTGGAACCACATCGACTCGATCGCGTGGCCCGGCAGCACCGCCGTCCCCGCCGGGGGCGGGTACTCGCGGCCTTCGCGGTCCACCCACTCCAGGACCAGCCCGCGGTCTTTCCGCAGGAACAGGTCCATGACGCGCCGGTGGTGACGCTGTGCGGCCGCGCGTACGGCCGGGTCGCCCGTCGCCTGAGCCAACTCGTGGTACACGAGCGAGCACATCATGCTGATGCCGTGGGCCATCGCCCCAGGTGCCGGCGGTTCGGGATACGGAAAGAGGGGGGGCAGCTCCTGGCGGCTCAGGGCGTCCTCGATCGCACGAAACGTCGCCGTCGCCAGATCGAGAAGCTCATCGCGAGGGCTTGCCCGCCAGAGCTCCACCAGACCGTAGATTGCGAACGTGTCGGTGAAAATGCTCTCGTAACCACGTTTGACCTGCCCATGCGCATCGAGCACGAGGGGCCAGTGTCCGCCTGCCAGCGGTCCCTGTGAGCGTACGAAGCGGCAGATTCCTTCTGCCGTTTCGCGCCATCGGGCCTCGGGCGCGATCGCGTTGTACAGCCTGCTGAATACCCAGACGGCCCGCCATTGCGACCAGCACCACCGGTCGCGGCTGACCACCCGGCCGTCATCGGCGATGCATGTGTTGATCCCGCCGTCCGGGTCGAGGGCGTGCCGTTCCCAGAAGGGAATCACGTCGTGGAGGAGCGTCGTCTTGTACAGATCCCGCAGACCCGAGAGATTCATCGAAGTCACCTTCCATGATTCGTTCAGGGCGGCCGCCGACTCGGGCCTCTCGCACCGATGCACATGTTACTGGGTTTCCGTCGCGTTCGCACGGCGGACATCGCCGCGTCGTTGATTTGTCCAGCCCGATCGGGTAATCACGGTGCGCTATGGATCACTTTGTGTATCAGCGAGGCGAGCTGTATTGTGAGCAGGTCCCCGTGCGACGGATCGCCGATGAAGTCGGCACGCCGGTGTATGTCTATTCACAGCGGACGTTTCTGGACCATTACGCCCGCGTCCGCGAGGCGTTCGCCGAACTGGATCCGATCATCTGCTTCTCGGTCAAGTGCTGCCAGAACATCCACATCTGCCGCCTGCTGGCCGGGCAGGGGGCGGGTTTCGACGTGGTCAGCGGAGGCGAGCTGTTCCGCGCCCTTACGGCGGGCGCCGATCCGTCAAAGATTGTTTATGCCGGTGCGGGCAAGACCGACGCCGAGATTCATCAGGCCATCGACGCCGGGATCGGCTGGTTCAATATCGAATCCGAGCCCGAGCTCGAGAATCTTCAGCGCCTCGCCGCCGCCCGCGGAACGCGGGTCCGCGCCGCATTACGGATCAACCCGGACGTGGACCCGCGGACGCACGTTTACACGACCACCGGGAAGAAGGAAACGAAGTTCGGCGTGGACCTTGAGCGGGCGCGGCGGGCGTTCGAACAATACGGCGGTCAGCCGAACGTGCATCTGTGCGGCCTGCACCTTCACATCGGTTCGCCGGTGAATACCGTAGAGCCGTACGTAGAGGCGGTAAGCAGGGCAGTGGCGTTGTCGGCGCAACTGCGGCGGGCCGGCTTCGAGATCGACACGCTGGACATCGGCGGCGGGTTTGGCGCGGATTACGAGGTGGAGCAGGCGCCGGATGCGGCGGACTACGCCGACGCCGTCATTCCGCTTCTGCGGGGAACCGGCCTGCGCGTTCTCATGGAGCCCGGCCGTTCGATCGCCGCGAACGCGGGCATCCTGGTCGGGAAAGTCCTGTTTGTGAAACAGTCGGGGACGAAGAAGTTCGTGATCGTCGACGCGGCGATGACGGATCTCATCCGTCCGGCGTTGTATCAGGCGCGACATTTCGCCTGGCCCGTGTGTCCGGGGGAGGGCTACTGCCCGCCCGCGCGGAAGTTCGACCTGCGCCTGCCGGGCACCGTCGAGGTCGACATCGTCGGGCCCGTGTGCGAAAGCTCCGATTTCCTCGCAAAGGACCGTTACCTGCCGCCGCTTGCCCGCGATGAGTATGTGGCGGTTTTTACCACCGGAGCATACGGATTCGTAATGAGCAGCCAGTACAACTCGCGGCCGCGGGCGCCGGAGGTCCTGGTTGCAGGCGATTCCTATCGCGTCATCCGTCGGCGGGAGACGTACGAAGATCTCATCGCCGCCGAATGCCTCTGAAAAGTCCGGAACGTTCCCGTTGCGCGGTTCGGGCGTTCGCCTCGCCCGGACGCGGGCACAATAATCCTGCACGGCCGGGCGGCGGCGCTCGCCCGCTGCGGCGAGGGGGTTGTGCGCATCATGGACGCCGCGGGCTTCACGTTGGGGAATGCACCCCAGCGTACGGAGCGGACCTCCGTGAGGTTGGCGGGGATTATTATTGGGCGGCACATTCCGGGTTGGCCCGAGCGGGGTAAAATCGTATGCTTGCCGTGTTGAAAGCTCTGGGAGGCGAACCATGCGGACACTGGCACACGTGACACACGAGGCGGTCCAGAAGGTGGGGGGCATCGGGGCCGTGCTTCAGGGACTCTTCACCAGCCCCACCTACATCCGCTCGATCGACCGGACAATCCTTATCGGGCCGCTCTTCACAACGGAGGGTCCCGCGGAACTGCGACTCGGGCGCGACGGGGAGGTCCTCTACAGCTCCATCGACGGCATCGTGCGCCACCCGGCCGGGCATCTGCTCGGCGAGGTCCAGCGAAAGTTCGCCACGGACATCGTCTATGGCCGCAAGACGTTCGCGGACAGGAAGACGGGCGTGAAGCTGAGCCCTGAGGTCCTCCTCATCGACGTGAGCCGTATCGACACGCGCCTCATCAATCAGTTCAAGGCGCGGATGTGGGAGGAGTTCGGTGTCAGCTCACTGGAGTACGAGCGATACTGGGAATATGACCAGTACGTCAAGCTGGCCCCGCCTGCGCTGGCCGGCCTGAACGCTCTTGGTGCCACGGGACCGAACAACGAATGCGTGATCGTGGCGCACGAGTTCATGGGAATGCCCACGGCCCTGGGGGCGATTTTGGACCGGTCGCATACCTACCGGACGCTCTTCTACGCGCATGAAGTGGCGCCGATCCGGAAGATCGTCGAGGATCATCCGGGCCACGATACCATGTTCTACAACGTCCTCAAGATCGCGCGCCGCGAGGGATTGTATGTCGAGGACGTCTTCGGCGACCAGCGTCATTATTTCAAACATGCCCTCGTCAGCGCCAGTCGTTTCTGCGATGGTATTCTGGCCGTCGGCGACTATGTCGTGGACGAGATGCGGTTTCTCGATCCGGCGTTCCGGCATGTCGATATCGATCTCTGCTACAACGGCCTCCCGGCCTACGACGTTTCGCTCGACGAACTCCGGGTGAGCCAGGAGCGGATGCGCCAGTATACCGAGAATCTGCTCGGCTACCGGCCCGACTACGTATTCACGCACGTGACCCGGACGGCGGTAAGCAAAGGGCTCTGGCGGGATCTCCGGGTACTCGAGTTCATCGAGAAGGAGTTTCGCAAGACGGGGCAGACGGCGGTCATGTTCATGCTGACCACCGAGGTCCCTCCTCGTCGGAGCGAGGATGTGCGGAATATGGAGAAGTGGTGGAAGTGGCCCGTCGCGCACCGCGAGGGCATGCCCGATCTTTCCGGCGGCGAGGCAATGTACTATGCGGGCGTTCAGGAGTTCAACGCCCGCGCCCGGCAGGTCAAGGTTGTCTTCGTGAACCAGTTCGGCTGGGACCGGGCGAGCTGCGGCATGCGGATGCCGGAGGAGATGGAGTTTCTCGATATTCGCCGCGGCACCCACGTCGAGTTCGGCCAGAGCATCTACGAACCGTTCGGCATCGCCCAACTGGAGCCACTGAGTTTCGGGGCCCTGTGCGTTGTCAGTAACGTCTGCGGCTGCGCGGGCTTCGTCGACGCGATTACAGAAGGTCGCGGCGCCCCCAATGTCATCGTGGCGGATTACACCGATCCGGGCGACGTGCCGCCGGACATCGACGAGTTACTCCGCATGGACCGCGAGCAGCGCGACCGCATCGAAACGGTTGTGGCGGGGAGGGTCGCCGAGGAGATTCTCCGGCGGCTCCCACGCGATGAGGCCGCTCATGAGGAACTCCGTCGCCGGGGTTTTGAACTGGCCAGCCGGATGAGCTGGGAAGTCGTGTGCAGGGACTATCTGCTGCCCGCCATCGAGCGGGCCTCGCGCAAGCATCGCGGCGCCGTTCAGGTCGCGTGAGGGCGCCATCGGTCGAGCCCGATCCGGGCACCCTTCGTATGCGGGTGGACCGACTCGGCCATGACGCCGGGCCGGTCCACCGCGTTTCCTGTGAATACCTACCGGGACAGGAAGCCGCTGCCTTCCATCGAAAGGCCGATCACCACGCCCGAGGCCGTCGGGGCGCTCAGGTCCATCCGGATCGTGCTGTAGAGTGTGCCGTCTACCTTCGGCGAGAACGTGTAGAAACCCGTGCCCGTCAGAAACATCTGTTGTCCGCCCGCCTGCGTGGTCATGCTGACGTCGTAGTTCACCCGGACGGTGCTCGTGCCCGATTCGATGGAGGTAACCGTGATTGTCGCCGTGCCGCCCGACATCGCCTGCTCGTACGAACGGCCGACCTGCATCGGCTCCCCGTTTTCCGCCAGCGGTCGTCCGTCCGCGTCGAAGGCCTGAGTGAACGCCGTTGATTGTGTCATCTGAGCCACCTGCACATTGCCGAGCATCACGCTCGCCGTAACGGGGTATTCCCCCGCGTAGGTGCCCGCCGGGATGGGCAGGCCCAGATCGTCCGGCATCGGCGGGCCCGCCGGAAGCGTGCCTCCGCAGGCGCTGAGCACCGTAAGACCGACAATCGAAACGAGTTCAAGGACGATAGGGCGCATCGCAAACCTCCTGCTGCCGGGTCCTTCCCGTGTCCACAACCTCTCCACGAACCCCGGTTCTCCTATCGGTCGCCAGTGGGAAGTTATCGGAGCCAAAATGCACGGGGGAGGCCGGAACCGCGAAGTGCCTTTGCCAGGTCATACCGCGTCGGCCTGCCGCGGTGGGCGCGGGCCAATTGCTCGCTGCGTCCATGGCATGTGTCGCGATTTTTCCCGAGGTGGTGCAGCGGGCGCCAACGACGGCCCGGCATCATCGGGCGCGGCTGCCGCCTGCACGGGTCTTGCCCCAGTCGTCGACGATCTTCGCAATGCGCTCGGCGGCGTGGCCGTCCCATTTTTCGGGCACGGCGGTCGGCGGCCTGTCTGAGGAGCGTACCGCGCGGTAGGCGGAACGGATCCGTTCCGGGTCCATGCCCACAAGCCGATTGGTGCCCTGTGTAATCGTCACCGGGCGTTCGGTGTTTTCGCGAAGCGTCAGGCAGGGCACGCCGAGGATCGTCGTCTCTTCCTGAATGCCGCCGGAGTCCGTCAGGACCACGGCGGCGTTGGCCATGAGCTTGAGAAACTCCAGGTATCCCAGCGGCTCGACAAGCTTGAGTCCGCGCATGGATGCGTATCGCGGGCCGAGCCCGGCTGCGTGGATATTCTTTCGCGTTCGCGGATGTACGGGAAACACCACGGGCAGGTCCCGCTGAATATCCTCGATCACGTCGGTGATCGCCGTGAGCACGCGCGGATCGTCGACGTTGGCGGGGCGATGGAGGGTCAGGACGACATAGCGCTCCGGTGTCACCTCGAGCGTTTCGAGAATCGCCGACGCCTCCGCGCGCCGGCGGTTCGCCAGAAGCGTGTCAATCATCGTGTTTCCGACGAAATGCACGCGCGAGGAGTCGATTCCTTCCTTTGCGAGGTTTTCCAGGCCGCTCGGCTCGCTGACGAAGAGCAGATCGCTGATCGCATCGGTGAGGACGCGGTTGATCTCCTCGGGCATCCGCCGATCGAAGCTCCGCAACCCCGCCTCGACGTGAAACACCGCCACATCCAGCTTGGTGGCGACCAGCGCGCAAGCAACCGTGGAGTTCACATCCCCGACGACGAGAATCGCATCGGGCCGGTGTTCGAGCACCACCGGCTCGAACCGCTGAATGATCGCCGCCGTCTGCTGTGCGTGCGAGCCGCTTCCGACCTCCAGATTCACATCCGGCCGGGGGATTTCGAGCTCGTCGAAGAAGAGCTGGCTCATCTTCTCGTCGTAATGCTGGCCCGTGTGCACAAGCAAGGCCTCGATCGACGGAAATGCCCTGTACGCGCGCATGAGCGGCGCAATCTTCATGAAGTTCGGGCGGGCCCCGCAGATGTTGATGATCCTCATACCGAAGATCGCTCCCAACCGTCGCGACCCGCGGCGGCGGCGCCGGCCCGCCCGGGACGCCGTTCAACAGGCCCGCCCGCGCACGGAGGGCGGTGGCCCATGTTAATCGAAGAAGCGGAATCGCACGATGGCCCAGATGGCGGCGATGCCGTCGCGCCAGGTGATCTTCTTGCCCTCCGCGTAGTCGCGCCCCGCATAGCTGATCCCCACTTCGTAAACGCGCCAGCGCCCCCGGGCCACCTTGGCCGTCAGCTCGGGCTCGATCGTGAACCGGTCGCTCGTGAGCTGCAGGCTCCGTACCACGTCCGCGCGGAAGACCTTGTAGCACGTTTCCATGTCGGTGAGGTTGAGATTCGTAAACGCGTTGCTCAACCACGTGAGAATGCGGTTGCCGACCATGTGCCAGAAGAACAGGACGCGATGGGCCTCGCTCCCCACGAATCGCGAGCCGTATACGACGTCCGCGCGCCCTTCGATGATCGGCTGAAGCAGCCGGGGGTAGTCGCGCGGATCGTATTCCAGATCCGCATCCTGGACGAGCACAATGTCGCCCCGCGCGGCGGCAAAGCCCGTCCGCAGCGCCGCTCCCTTGCCGCGGTTGCGGTCATGGAGGATCACCCGAATGTCCGCCGGCTTGAATCGCTCGCAGATCGGCCCGTACAGCTCCCGCGTGCCGTCCGTCGAGCCGTCGTCGACCAGGATCAGCTCCTTCTCCATGCCGACGTCCACGTCAAGCACGCGCTGGACGATCTCTTCCAGCGTAGCCCGCTCGTTGAACACCGGCATGACGATCGAGAGCTTCACGATCCCGGCGAAAGCCTTTCCATCACGTCCTGGAAGATTCCTGCGCCGGCGGCATGATACGTGAACCGGTGCTGCTGCTGCAAGAGTCGCAAGGGAGGGAGAAGGCCCGCGGCGCCGGCCCTCGGGGCGCCCGGACCCGATAACGCCGAGACGGTCATCGGGCTGAGACGACTCCCGACCGGACCCTCTGACGCCTTGTGCCCCCGGAAAGCACCCAGTCGCCCGCCGTGTCGCCGCCGCCGGTGCCTCAGGACCGACCTCAGTTGGTCGGCAGTTCGAGGCGGGTGCTTTAGAAGCGGGCGGCCGGTCGTCCTACAGGGCCAGGAAGTTGCGAAGCAGCTTCGGTCCTTCGACGGTCAGAAAGCTCTCCGGGTGGAATTGCACCCCTTCCAGAGGGTACTTCTTATGCCGGATTCCCATGATCTCGGTGGGATCGTCGGCGGCGCGGGCGGTGATTTCGAAGTCCGGGCTGAGCGTCTCGGGCCTGATCACCAGTGAGTGGTAGCGTGTTGCGGTGAACGGATTCGACAGCCCGGCGAAGATCGTGCGGCCGTCGTGTTCGATTTCGCTTGTCTTGCCGTGCATGAGGCGACGTGCCCGCACGATCTCCGCTCCGAAGGCGAAGCCCATACACTGATGACCGAGGCATACGCCGAGCACGGGAATCCGTCCGGCGAAGTGGCGGATGATCTCGTTACTGATGCCCGCTTCGCGCGGCGTACAGGGTCCCGGCGAGATCAGGAGGTGGTCGGGCTTGTCGGCCTCCACCTGCTCCACGGTCACCTGATCGTTGCGGTAAACCCGCATCTCCTGCGCGGGGTCGAGTTCGCCGATCCGCTGGACCAGGTTGTAGGTAAACGAATCGTAGTTGTCGATAATGACGATCAAAGGCCGATGGCCCTCTCGTTCCGAAACCGCCTCCGCGTCTCCCGGTCAGTCACAGTCGTCGCAGTCTCCCCAGAACCACCAGTTCCAACCGCAGTCGTCGCAATCGTGCCCGTGGCCGTCGATTATGATGGTTCCGGGCAAGTCGACGCTCAGCGCCCCGTCATTGCAGCGGACGACCGCCTGACACAGTCCTCCCATGAGAACGACCAGCATGAGCCGGACGATACGTCGTGTGACATTCTGCAAGCACATAACAAAGCGCCCCTTTTGTACGGGCGGTGGACAGCGGCGCACCTATTATACCACATTTCGTCTGGCCGCAAGGGTCCGGGGGATTCGTCGCGGACCTGGGGGACACTTCGCCGCCGGGATTCGAGCGAACATGACGGGCTTCGGCTCGACAACGCTCAGGTAGCGGCAGGATTCAGATCGGAAACAGGAAAGTCCGCGTCGGCCCCCGGCGTGACGTAGAGATACTGATGCTTGTATTGCTCATTGCCCGTGCGATGTCGGGATCGCAGACGGTCATCGAGCCGCGAGAGGAAGCCCGGTGGCAGCAGGTTCAGCCGGACCGCCCCGAGGCGGCCGCTGTGCCGTTTGGAAGCGTATTCGATATTGACAGCCTGCAATTCGCGATCCAGGCGTTCCGCGAGCAGGTTTGCGACGGCCTGCCGGCCTGCTTCGGAGTCGATATGGAGTCGATAGTAGGGGACCTCGGCCCATTGCGGGGCCAGGATGAACGTGTCGATCGGCGCCGCGAGCGCGGCCGTCGCCCGTCCCATCGCAAGGATCACCTGTTTTTCGGTGAGCTTTTCGCCGGCAACTGAGGCGATGTGTGCGCCTTTGTTAAGAAACTCCAGTTGCGGCGCTTCCCCGTAGTAACCGTGCATCCGTACGAGGTCCCCGATGTCGTAGCGGTACAGCCCGGCGGACGTGGTCAGCAGGATGAAGTACTCCCCGCCTTCTGTCAGTTCGTGTGAGCGGAGGACCGTCGGCCTGTCGCTTTCGTATTCGTCCCTCGGGATGAACTCGAAGAAATGGCTCGCCACGTCGAGAATGCCGACAGGCGTGTGGTCTTGAACCGGAAGGGTCATCCGCCCCTCGCTGGCGATCAGCCCGACGTCGCGCACCGGTGTGTCGCCGAAGTATCTGGGGAAATCGCGGAGGTACAACCCCATCGTCCCGCCGGTCCAGTTGCCCAGGAAGGCGAGGTTCCAGTAATGCTTCGGCAAGAGCGCCCCGTGGCGGTTGACGAGATCCTCGAGTCGCTTTGCCGTCTTCGGCGCGGGCAACAGGAAGCGACGGAGGCGATCGCGGATGTCCGCGCCGATCGGCAGGTCCGGCCAGAGGGTTCCGTCACGGATGTCCCGGATGAGTTGTTCGCGATGGCGGTCCGCCGTGCGGGCAAGGTTGAGCTGGGTCGCCGGGCTGGCGGTGATAACGAAGGCCACGTCCGCCGGGACTCCCAGCCGCATCGTCGCGTAGTACTTTGCGGTGGTGTCGTCGATATAAGCCAGCGCCGGAGGCGCGACGTAGTAGCGGCGGACGAGCCGCTTCTGGGTCGCGGCCATCAGCCCCGTAATCGCGCCGCAGGGGATCCCGGCTTCCGTCCGGCCTTCGTCCATCCGGCTGGAGACCTGGAGGATCGGACGCAGGAAGGCGGCCGGGTGATCGAGTAGCGCCTTGACTCCGAATGCATTCCATCCGGTCCGGCATTCGTCAAGAAATGCCTTCGTGACGGGGATGTACTTCGGCTCGCTGGTCGTCCCACTCGTCAGCGCAAACATCAGCACGCGCTGACGTCCGCCGAACATCGCTGACGTTTCGCCGCGCTTCACGCGCTCGATGTAGGGGCGGTAATCCTCATATCGCAGGACGGGCACCTGCCGGACAAAGTCGCGATAGTCCCGGATGAAACCGAAGCCGAACGCCCGCCCGAAGTCGCTGTCCGCGTTACGGCGGACTTTGTTCAGGAGCGTCTGTTCCTGAACGGCGGTGGCCTGCTTCGCGGCGGTCAGGAACCGGTGGAGGCACCTCTGGGCGTGGTGACGGGCCACGACGGCCAACAATCGATCCAGAACGGGAATTCGCCGTGCCATGTCCGGCCAGTTCCGACAAAACGCCGGTCGCGCCGAGCCGGCCGCTGCGCATTATACGAGCACGGGGCGGCCAGGCACAGGGTAGGGTTGGCACCGCGGTTCCTGCAACGCACCATGCGCATATGCTCTGATCGCGGCCGAAGACTGCCGCGGAGGGCAAGGAATGTCGCACGTCACAGGACCTGGGTCTCCACAGCCGTGGTGCTCAACTGCCACAGCAGAGTGTTGCCGCAACCGAAGCTCCCGGCCGGAAAGCTGTTGGCGTCCACGCCGGCGTAGTCGCGTCCGCCGACGACGCGGCCTTTGGCGTCATACCATCGTTCTACGATGGTGCGGACCTCGCCGGGGCAGGAGCCGAAGGCATACTTGGTGGCTATGCCCGGCAGGGCGGTGAGCGTGTACGGCGTACCGTCGATCGTGATGTCGAGCTCGACCGTGTAGGCCGTGCCGTCGGACGCGCGGACGTTATTGATGATCTCAAGCATTACGTTGTTCGTCGGCAGCAGCGTCAGGACGTTCGCGGGGATCGTGGAGAAAGTGGACAGACCCGTGCCGGCCGATCCGCAGCCAGGTGCAACGAGCCCGCATACGCACAACCCGGCCATCGTCAGCCTTGCGATCGCAGACGACATCAGTACCGCCTTTCAGAAACCCTGCGGATCGCGCCGCGTTTCCTCCGCCGCCCCTCGCGGCGGCGTCTGCGCAGCTCAAGGACACATCCGCCCCGTCCGGCCGACACTCGCCGGGCCGGACGGACACCCTTGACCCTTCCGCTCCTGGCGGGAGGGTACTGTCAACCATCGTAAGTCTAAACGCCCCAGGTGACACAGGCAAGTCACGGTGCTCGCACCCCAGGACTTGGGGGTCGCGCGCAGAGTCAGCGATATCCGGCTGCTCTTGCCAGGGCACATTCCCGGCGTTGTGGGGCCGACACTTCCCGTTACAATACCGCGGCGTTGCGTAGCACAAAGCGCCTCATCGTAAACGCGGATGACTTTGGCCTGACGGAAAAGGTCAACGAAGCGATCGTCGAATGCCATCGCCACGGTATCGTGACGAGCACGACGCTGATGGCCAACGGCACGGCCTTTGAGCACGCTGTCGCATTGGCGACGCGGACGCCGGGCCTCGGTGTGGGGGTTCATCTCAACCATACCGAAGGCCGGCCTGTATCGGCGCCCGCAGCCATCCCGACCCTTGTAACCGAAGGCGGTCTTCTCGCGTTCAGCCCCGGGCGGCTGGTTCGCGGCCTTTGTTCGGGACGGGTTCGCCTCGCCGACGTGGAGCGGGAGCTTCGCTCACAGATCGAAAAGGTTTTCGCCGCGGGGGTGCCGGTCACTCATGTGGACGCCCATAAGCACGTCCACGTGTGGCCTTCGCTGTTCGCTGTGGTCATTCGCCTGGCGCGAGAGTATCGTATCCGGGGTGTCCGGCGGCCAGTGGAGCGGCCGGTCGGCGTGGTGGGGCTGCTGCGGCGAAACGCCGGCTCGCGTTCGGCTCTCGGGAGGCAGTGTCTGGCGGCCTGGGGGATGCGGGTGATGGCATGCGGCTCGCGCCGGGCGGTGCGGCGCGCCGGCCTGAAGGCTCCGGATCGCTTTTTCGGCATCACGCAGACGGGCTTTCTGGACACAGTTGCCCTGCGCGAGATCCTTCGCCGGCTGCCCGATGGTGTCAGCGAGATCATGTGCCATCCGGGATATGTGGACGAGGTTCTCCGGCGGATGCCGACGCGGTTGCTGGTCCAGCGCGAATGCGAGGCGGCAGCGCTTACTGATCGCGGCATCCGGGATCTTGTGGCGGCGATGAACATCGCGCTGATCCATTACGGCCATCTGGCGGAAGGACAATGACAGGCACGGATTCAATCCGGTACTCGATCGTGGTGCCGTTCTTCAACGAAGAGCAGAGCGTGCGGCCGCTCTACGAGAAGATCATCGCCGTGATGGAGACCGTCGGCGAGCCGTACGAGATGGTTTTTGTGGATGACGGCAGCCGCGACGGCACCTACCGGGAGCTGAGCAACCTGTACGAGGCGGACAAACGGGTCAACGTCATCCGGCTTCGCAAGAACTTCGGCCAGACGCCCGCCCTGAAAGCGGGTTTCGATTTCGCTTGCGGGGAGATCATCATCTCGATGGATGGCGATCTTCAGCACGATCCGTGGGAGATCCCGCTTTTTCTCGAAAAGATGAAGGAGGGTTACGACATCGTCAGCGGGTGGCGACGGTCGCGCAAGGACGATTTTCTGACACGCCGGCTCCCGAGCCGTGCGGCCAACTGGCTGATGGCGCGGCTTTCGCGGGTCCAACTCCATGACTTCGGCACCACGTTCAAGGCCTACCGCCGCGAGGTTATCCAGGACATACAGCTTTACGGGGATCTGCATCGGTTCATCCCGGCGCTGGCGAGCTGGTCCGGAGCGACGGTCGCCGAGATCCCGATCAAGAACCCCCCTCGCGTCGGGGGTGCGTCCAAGTACAACCTGTGGCGGACGGTTCGTGTCCTGCTCGATCTGATCGGCATCTATATCGGCCTGTGGCAATATCACACGATGGTGCGGTTCTTCGGGCTGTTGGGGCTGGCCGGTACGGGTGCGGGCCGGGTCATCGGGCTGGTCCTGCTCTGGCTCAAGCTGGTGTACGGCCAACACCTTTTTCAGGAGCATGGGCCGCTGACGTTGATCGCGCTGGGCCTGTTTCTCGGCGGCCTCCATTTCCTGTCCCTGGGGCTGGTTGCGGAGATGCTCGCGCGCACGTACTACGAGACCCAGAGGAAGCCGATCTACGCCGTGCGCGAACGGAAGAGCCGCCGGCTTGCGGCCGGCGATGCCCGCGAGAATGGGTCTCGCTCCTCCCTCCGCGAGACCGATAACCCGGTCTCGTTGACGCCCGGTGCACGACGAAACTCCGCCTGAGAGGCCGTTTTCTCATTCCGGATCCGGGGCAGGGCCGGCGGTCCTGTGTGGTTGCACTTGTACGGCCGGCAAGCTGTTCTTGTGGAAGTTACTTGGCAATCGGCGCCTTGCCCGATTGCGCGGGGCTAGAATCTCATGGAGGTGCCCCATGAGAGTCGAAATACCTCGAGAGGAGCGAGACCTGCTCGTGGCGATCATCGAGCGGGAGATCTCGGAACTCGGCCCGGAGATCCGGCACACGGACGCGCGCAACTACCGCGATGAGTTGAAGATAGAGAAGCGGGTGCTTCTGGATCTCCTGGCGAGGCTGCGCGCCCCTGAGGCCGTGCAGGCAGGTTGAGTCTCCGTGTTGGTGGGCGGGGTGGGTGCCCGTCGCGCTGGCGG
>CAZMVY010000061.1:0-20465 GCA_964569765.1 uncultured Planctomycetales bacterium | reverse complement strand
GCCACAGGTTCGTCAGCGACAGCTTCGAGCCCTGGTACACGACTCGCCCGACGATCATCGCCAACGCGTGGCGGACCCAGTCCTCCCGCCGCGAGTACAGCAGCTTGTCCACGCCCAGCGCCCCGGCCGTCTGCAGGACCGCCCACACGGCCCCGAATTCCCGCGAGCCCCTGACCTCGCAAACACCGCCCGAGGCCGAAGGGCAGCCCCGCTGGCGGAACTCACGCATCGCCTCCAGTTGGCCCTGCGTCAACCCCGTCACGCGGCCCCGCGTGCGGTGCCGCACCTGCCCGGCCTCGCGGAAGGTCTCGCGGAAGAGGCCGTAGAAATACGGGTTCTTCCGCCGCCGATCGACGTGGATCTCAAGGTACATGGCCCGCCTCCGTACATGGCTTCACCACACCCAAATATACAACATATCATCGGGATTGTCAATGACGTATACCCGTCATGTACGTGGCTACATTTGAAACGCAAAACAGGAGTCAACCTCTTGGGAACCAACTGGTTAGCTCATTTCAGGCGGGGGAAGTTGCGCTTCGGGAAGCAGGCCCGCGAACGATCCGGACTGACCCAGGCCCGGGCATCCCTGGCCCGAAGCCAACGCCAGAAACCCTATGCAGAACAACGCCGGCAATGCGTGAGACCTTGCGCCTCGGGACATGAGCCACCTCCATTGTGGTATCGGCCCGGCGGCAGACACCTGCCGTCGTGCCGCACGGTTCACCTGAAGAACACCCCCGAAATGAGCTGACATCCTTCGTCTGAGATGCGGGCACGGCCTGACCGCCCCGCCGACAAGTAGTTTACCACCCGGGCCGCCCGGTGGCCAGCAAGCCCCCCGTGGTTTCGTCGCAAGCCGGAGCCGCCGGGCGGGCCGACAATACGCTGGAGATCCCGAGCCACATGCTCAGACCGTTTGGGGCGATGCCAGACGAAATGCGGGCAGCCGCTCTTCATGCCTGACCCCGCCGGCCTACCGCGCTCCCGCCGGATACCCCCACTCCTTCAGCAGCGCTTGCAGCCGCAGATACGCGGGCTTCGGCGACAGATCGCCCCGGCACAGCCCGCCGTACGGCCAGAAGCTCACGGCATCGGCAAGATCCCACCACGACACGGCCTCGATATACGGCTTGCTGTAGAAGATCGTGTACACGCCCTCCACCCAGTCCGCCTGCATCTCTTCCGTCCACGGGCCGTGCCAGCCGGCCGCCGCCTTCTTCCGCTGTGCGTTCGGGTCGATGCCCGGCGCGGACGCGCAGCCCATCTCCGTGATGTGGATCGGCTTGCCGAGCCTCGCGTACCGCTCCAGCATGCGGTCGATCTCGAACAGGTCGTACTCCGGGTAGTACATCTGCAGGCCGACGATCTCGAACTCGACGCCCGCCCGGATGCAATCGCCCAGATACCGGTACGGCGTGCGCCGCCTGCGCCCATCCTTGTCGAGCCGCGCCGCATAGTCGCCCCACAGGTGACAGCAGTTGATGATCCGCTGCGCCTTCGGATCGCCTTCACGTGTCGCCTTCGAACACACGTCCGCCAGATCGGTGAGTTGCTCCGGCGTCAGACCGAGCGAATTGGAATAGTCATGCGCCTCGTTCACGATCTCATGAAACGGCACCTTGCCGGCGTATCGGCGCGCCACCTCGAACATGAGGTCATGACAGATCCGCCGCACCTCGGCGTAGGGTCTGTTCTTCATCCACTCGGGTGTCACGGATTTGGCCAGGTAGATCGGCGGGCACACCTTGGCTGTCATGCCCATCGAGTGCAGCCACGCCACCTCGCCGTCCGTCCGCCCGAACTCGCGCCCTGTCGCCGACGGCGCATAGTGCGTCAGGTAGAGGTTCGCGGTGCCGTAGTTGAACAGTGCCCGAAACCGCTGGTCGTACGTCGGCCCGCGAGCCGGATGCCCGAACGCGTTGCACCCGAACAGAAAGCCCTTCCGCGGCGAGCCGAGCCGCGCGATCCGGTGTCTCGCCAGGGCAAGTGTCAGTTCCTCCCCCGCCGCCAGTGTTGTCGCCAGCGACCGGTACGGCGGCATGCCCGCGGCCGCGGCCAGTTTCGCGGCGAACTCCTTCGGCATCTGAAGGCCTTCGGCTCCGGCCCGCTTCAAAGCCGCCTCGACCCGCAGCCGGCGTGTTGCCGCCGCCTCCGCGACGAAGTCTATCCCTCGCGAACCGGAGTATCCCTTGGCCTCCCCGTCCGCGTACACCACCACCTCGCCGAACCCCGGCACGGCCAGCAACGCGCTGAGTTGCACCGCCTGATCGGGAAGCACGACCACCGCTTCGTCGTTCTTCAGCACGATCCGTGCGACGATCGGCTCGTCCGACATGTCCCGGCAATGCAGTTCGCGGATGGCGTTCTTCGGCAGTAACCTGCCGTCGGCGTCCAGAAACCGGACACGCAGTCGCGGTGCGACCGCGGAGGCAGACGCGGCCTCCCCGGCCGCCGCCCCGCTCCAGACGCACATCACCCACACGGCCGTCACTGATCCCAGCCTGCGCATCGCGCGACGAGACACCATAACCACTCCCGCACCGGATTCGGTCACCCATCACGTGTGCCATGGCTTTTCGCGATTCACGTGCTCGCAGATTGCGGGCAGCCGTGCCGCCACACGCACACTATGCCCCCTCAACCCGTCCCTCCTCAGTCCATCCACCTCGCCCACACCCGTGCCGCCTCTTCCGGCCCGCCCACGACCGTAATGATCGCCAGGCCCTCATGCGGCAACTTTCGCAAAATCCACTCCATGTCCCGCTCACGGATGTTCCCCCAGATCACCAGCGGCTTCCGCTGCAGGATCTTCGTATGCGCGGGGTACAATGCCTCCGCATCAGGCCCCCCTTCGTCAATGTGAAGCTCAAGCGCCGTAAACGGCATATCCAGGTAGAAGTCCGTCGGCACGAACGCCGTCGGGTGCTGGTGCATGATGCATCCGGCGAACGACTCCGCGATCCGCTGATCGTGCTCGCGGATGAACTCGTCGTACAACTCGGCCGAGAGCAGCGCGGCGGCGTCTTCCTGATGCCACACAGTGCCGGCCGGCGCCCACAGGTTGTAGTAGAACGACCCCACGCCCCCGTGGAAGAGCGGGATGTGATCCAACTGCAACCGGCCGAACGCGATCCAGAAGTCCGTGAGCCGCGCACACACCGCCTTCACCTCTGCCGGCTTGTCCATCATCGCATAGATGAACTCGGCCGGCCCGTACAACGCCGACAGCAGGTCCGCGATCCCGCGCATCCGCGTCGTGCCGATGGGCCAGCGCCCCGCGCTCCGCTCGGACATGCGATCGATGAACTCAACCGCCTTGCTCATCCACGGCGTTGACGGATCGAACGCGGGAATGTCGTCCGGCCCCCGATAGCCCGGCGGCGGCTCCGATCGGATCGACCCGGTCGAGTGGTCCGCGAGGATCGGGCAGCCGATCGCTGCCTCCAGCCACGGAATCCCCCAGAACGCGCTTGCGCTCCAAATGAAATCACCGCCGCACGCCTCGTGAAGATCGAACAGCCGGTCGCAATCGTCGAGGTACGGTTCCACCGGGAAGTCGTCCGGTGTCAGCGGCCGTCCCTCCGGCAATGCGTCCGAAGCCCGGTACCGAAGAAGCGGAAAATCGCTGCCGACAAAGAAGCCGAGCAGCGGCCGCTCGTTCGCCCGCCCGTAGAACGCCCGAAACCGCGCCACGCGATCGTCGATCGAATAGAACTGCGGTAACGCCATCGTCTGATCCCTCCTTCACACAACCGAACGGGCATTCTCCCGAGCCGCATCACAGCCGTCCATCGCGACCGCGCCGCAGATACTCCGCCCGGTCCCCGGGGCGCCGCGTTGGCCGGCCTGCCCTGTCTCCTCACTCCGCCGCTGCATCACCTGTCCCCGGCGCTGTGCCGACGCCCTTCCCGACGGGCAGCCCACGTGCCATCGGTGGAAACAGGCGACAGGCATCCCGCCGGCCCAGACAGGGCCAGGATGCCAACGACCCGTAAACCATATCTATCTTGACCGGAATCGCATAATCGCATCACCTTATTTCACAGTCAATTATGACGATAGATGAGCTGTACAACATAATTGCTACAAGTGAACTATTGACTCGCCTAACCTTTTTCACGTCGTCGTGTCTTACCGGGTGACAGACGAACAGGGCTCTATATAAGGAGCAAGCCATGAAACGCACAGGAATGAGAAACATCGGGATCGGGTCTCTGATCTGTGGCGTCGCCCTGGTGGCTGCTTCGGCGGCGCCCGCCATGGCGGAAGGCTTCTCCATCGGCGGGCTCTTCGCCACCGGCAGGCACGGCGGAACGGTCATCGGTGGGTTTCTGCGGGTTGGCGAGCCCAGACCTGTGGTAGTCGCAGCGCCAGTAGTGGTGCCCCGGCCGGTGGTCGTGGCGCCCCCCCCGATCATCGTGGAGCGCGTCTGGGTCTCCACCCCGCGGGTTGAGTGCCGGCAGGTGCCCGTGATCGACGCGTGGGGCCGTGTGATCGCGTACCGCGAAGAGTGCGTGACCATACCGGACGGACACTGGGAGACCATCACCCGACCCGCGCCTGCCCCGTGTGCGACCGCCGTAGTGGTTCACCGCGATAAACCAATCCGGGTCCATGAGTACCGGCACGAGGGCGATGAGCGGCACGGCATGGGCGATTCTTGCCGCTATTCCGCGCCGCCGCCCGGCCGCGTGCCGACTGCCCCGAGCTCTCTTCGCACCGCCTTGCCGTCGCGGTAAACCGCGGCGCACATGACGAAGCCGCTGCCGCTTCGCCGTACGGCCCACCGGATGATACAGGGAATCGTCCGGTGGGCCGCTCGTTTTGACCTTGCCCGTTGACACCCGCGCAGCCTCTCCATAGAAGGAACGCATGGCATGGTTCGTTGCGGGAATCGCCGCGCTGTGCGCCGCCGCCCTGCTGATCCGTCGTCGGCGTCTCCGCGAACGTGCGCGGTGCTCCGCGCACGTGCGGCAGCTTCGGCCGATGCTGGAGCGGGCGCTTCGCGGCGACATCGAGCCGCTTCGGCGGCATGCCCACGAGTGCCACGAACGCGGCCCGGCGCGCGCGGCCGCGGAGGCCTGGTACGTGCTCGGCTGCGCATTGCTCGATCTGCAGCGGCCGGAGGAGGCGACGCGGGCATTCCAGCTCTCGTGTCATGCGCACGCGGGGTTGGGTGCCGCGGTCCTGCTCGCCTTTGCCTGCCTGAAGACGCGATCCTCGGACATGCCCGGTTTTGTGCGAATCCTTCTGGACACGTATCGCGAAACCGGCTCGCAGCCGATCCCCGCCGGGCCCTGGGAACGGCAGGTCCACCGCATCCTGCACACGCCCGACCTGAGCCTCGCGGGGCTCTCGCCGCTCGCCCGCTCGCTGATGTGTCTGCCGGTGCGTTGTATCCGAACGCAGGTTCGCGCCGCCGTCGAAAACGCCGCGGACTGGGCCGGCCCGCTGCGAAAAACGCCGGAAGGCAAGAGGGAAACAACCACCCACCCGGCCGGCGTCGCCGCCCGACACCCCCGGTCGCCATGAGAAACTACGGCCACGCCCGGCCACGGGTGCGCCGCCTGCAAATGGCAGACCGAGCCGCTACATCCGTCCGTGCCGGAGGATTGAAACGAGCAGCCAGAAGCCCATCACGCCGGCCGCGAGGAACCCCACAAGCCCGATGACCGGAATGTCGTACCACTGCGGCGGGATTCTCGAAAGGACCATGAGCGACGACCCGACAATGAGAGCCGCCACCACGATGGCGAAGGCGATGCGGTTCGAGATCTTCTCGTGCGTCTCGAGCATCTTCTCCAGCCCGCGGTGCTCGAACCCCATCCGGAACTGGCCGCGCCGCGCCATCGTCAGGAGATCGCGCAGGTTGCGCGGTATTTCGCGCGCAAGCTGGAACAGCTCCGTACCGGATTCGAACAGTTCCCTGGCCACACGGGCCGGACGCATGCGGTCGGCGATGAGCCTGCGGACGTACGGCTCGGCCGCCGCGATCATGTTGAACTCGGGATCAAGCACGAGCCCCAACCCCTCCACAGTGGCCATCGCCTTGATCATGAGGACAAGATCGGCGGGGATTCGCAACCGATGCCTGCCGACCAGGTCCACGAGTTGCTGGAGAAGCTTGCTCAAATCCAGGTCGCGAAGACTCGTGGCGAAGTGGCGGTCCATGAAGTCGGCCACATCGCGCTCGAGGCGCCGCACATCGGGTTCGACGTCGTCGTCATGTTCGGTCAGTTGCAAGAGGGCCGCCGTGGCGCGGGCCGCGTCGCGCAGGACGACCCCGTACACCAGATCGGCCACATCTTCCCGGCTGCGCCGGTCGAGCCGGCCCATCATCCCGAAATCGAGGTAGCAGATCACATTCCCCGGCAGGACGAGGATGTTCCCCGGATGCGGATCGCCGTGGAAAAATCCATGCACGAACACCTGCTTGAGGATCAGTTCGGCGCCGCGGGACGCGATCACCTTGCGGTCGAGCCCGCGGGCGGCCATCTCGTCGATGTTCGTGGTCCGGACACCCTCGACGTACTCCATCGTCAGGACGCGGCCCGTCGTGGCCTCGCGAAACACCTTGGGAACATAGATGGTGGGATCGTCCGTGAACTGTCCTGCAAAGCGCTCGAGGTGACCCGCCTCGGTGGTGTAATCGAGTTCCGCATCCATGATCCGGGCGAACTCCTCGACGATCCGGGTCGGTCGATGGAGCCGCGCGCCCTCCATGTGCCGCTCGGCGAGCACGGCCAAGTGCAGCAGGATCTCGAGATCCACGTCGATGACCTTGCGAATGCCGGGCCGCTGCACCTTTACGACGACGGCCTCGCCATCGCGCAGCGTGGCGCGATGCACCTGACCGATGGAAGCCGCGGCGATGGGAGTCTCCTCGAACCGCTCGTAGACCTCCGCCAGTGGGCGGTGGAGTTCGCCCTCCACGATCTCGCGGACCTGATCGAACGGAAACGGCGGGACGTGCTCCTGCAACCGCTCCAGCTCGTGCAGGATGTCCTCCGGCACGAGATCCGGGCGCGTCGAGAGGACCTGCCCGAGCTTCACAAAGGTCGGCCCGAGTTCCTCGAGGACCATCCGCAGCCGCTGACCCCGTGTGAAGGTCTCCACCTGCTCGCGACGGCCGCGCGTGATGATCTGGAGGCCGACTTCGACATACTGGCTGATCTTCAGACTCTCGACGAGTTCGCCGAAGCCGTACCTCACGAGGGCAGTGAGGACCTGGCGGTACCGGTTCACATGGCGGTACGTGCGGGTAATGATCCCGATCTTTCGGATAGCCATGGCGGCTGCGTGCTCCGATCAGCGGCGCCGGGTCACCGCGGAATGCCGTCGGCAACGCCGGAGCAGCCGAAAACCCGCGCGGCCGGGGGGCTGCGGCCGTCCGATGCGCCGCCGACCCCGGGCACGATGCGAATCATCACTGCGGCCTGGAGCCGACGGCACGCTCCAGCTCGGCCACTCGCTCGTTAAGCCTGGCAATGTCCTCGCGTGTGGGGATGTTCATCCGCTTGAGCGTCTCGGTCGTCAGCCGCTGGATCAGGCTTTCGAGATCGTGGCGGGCCTTCTCCGATCGGGCCACCACCTCGTCGACGAACTCCTTGCCCTTCTCCCCCGAGAGCTGGGCCGACCGCGCGAACTCCCGGGCCAGCTCCTCGGCCTTCTCCGTCGTCAGGGCCGCGAGGCCGACGCCCGTCAGGAACGCCTTCTTGAACAGATCGATCATCGCGATGCCTCCTATAACCGGTCTTTCGGCCAACATTGATCCCCTTCATTGTATTCGAGGCCCGTGCGGATCGCCAGAAAACGCGGGATGTCCCCGGCGTTGTCTGCCGCCCGGCCGCGGGTATACTCAGAACAGGGAAATCACGGGAGGTGATTTCAGGCTTCTTCCGCGAGGGCCCGGTGATGGCGAAAGCCCATGTCGATCCTGCCGAGTTGAGGCGCTTTGCCCAGGATCTGAACCGCTTCAACTCGGAGCTTCAGAGCCTCATGGCCGGACTGCATGCGCGGATGCGCGGGCTCGAAAGCACCTGGCGCGACCAGGAACACCGCAAGTTCGCCGAGGCGTTCGAGCAGACGATGAAGGTTCTCGCCGGCTTTCTCGAAGCGGCCCATGAGCATGCCGTGTTTCTGACGAAAAAGGCCGGGCTTATCGAGGACTACCTCAAGCAGCAATAAGCGCCCGTATGGAATCCGCCCGCGTCCAATCCATCGACGCACTCAAGGCCTTTCGGACCTCGCTCTGGAAGTTTGCCGAAGTCGCCGCCCGGATCCTGAGCGACGCCGACGCCGAGATGCAGCGGATGCGCATCTGGCTCGAGACCGAACAGCACAGCTACTGGCGCAACCAGATCCAGAAGCGTACCGAACTGGTCGCGCGGGCGAAGGATGCCGTGCTCTCCAAGAAACTTTACAAGAACATTGACGGCACCCGCGCCGGCGCGATCGAAGAGGAAAAGGCCCTCCAGCTCGCCATCCGGCGGCTGGAGGAGGCCAACCACAAGTTTGAGAACGTACGCCGGTACACGCAGCGCCTCCAGAAGGAATTGCTGCTCTACCAGGGCCAGGTGCAACGACTCGCCAACGCCGTCCAGGTCGAGGTGCCGATGGCCGCGGCTCGTCTGGAGGATCTCGTCGCGTCACTCGAGGCGTACGTTGCGGGCGGGCGGCCCGAAGAGTCCGTACCGGCTGCGGGAACGATAGAGGAGCCGCACCCGGCGACACAGCCGCCGGCCGAATCGATGGCGCGACCGGCCCCCCCGCCGCCGGAGACGGACCTGAACAAGCTCGCGGCGGACGAGGACAAACCGGATGATGCAGGCGCACGGCAAGGCCGTACGGATCCGGCCGGGGGAACGTAGAAGCAGATACGCCCCCCGGGTCGCTCCGCGCCGGCATAACTTTTTTGCCGGCTACAGGGTATACTGAGAGCGGAGGTCGGCGATGGGCATCCATGAGGGTTCGGCGCAGTTGAACAAGTCCCTGCGGGCGCTGCTTCAGGCATGGGAGGAGACGCGGTCGTTGTGGAACGACCCGGTGAGCCGGAGCTTCGAGGAGCGATTCCTTACGCCGCTGCAGGCGGATGCCCGGCGAGCCGCGGAGGCACTCAGTGGCATGGCCGGGCTGCTGGACGAGATCCGGCAGGAGTGCACATGAGCGAGCCCCGCCGGAGGTCACGCGTACATCCGGGCCCTGAGCTGCGACGCGCAATCATCCATGCCTGACCCAACGAACTCGACCGCTCCCGGCGACGCCCCGGCTACGGCCGCCGCGCCCGGCTCGCGCTCGGACCTCCAGCGGGCGGCCCTGCGCGACCTCGTGGGTCTCTCGGCCGAGTGTGCGACGATCGAGGCTCAGATCGAGGAGCGGTACCGCTCCGCGCTGGAGACCTGCCGCGCCGAACACGAAAAGGCTCTGGAGGACATCGAGCGCCGTTACCGGGAAATCAAGGCGGACATCCAGCACCGGCACGAGGACTACCTCGCCCGCATTCATGCGCAGTTCGAGGCCGACCTCAAGACGCTGAACGAGTCCGAGGCGGCGGCGCGGGAGCGCCTCGACCACGATTTCGCCGGCGTGGAACAGGAAGTCAAGAAGAAGTACACGCAAGAGGCCTGGCTGGCCGAGAGCGTCTTCGAGGGCGTCCGCAACCAGCTTCGCGAGGATGCCAAGACCGCTCAGAAGGAGTTTACGGCCCGCATCCAATCGCTCGACCTGTTGGAGCAGCGGGCGGCGGCTCTGATGCAGTCGTACGGCCATTCGTGGCCCGGCTTCGATGCCGCCGATGCGGAGCCGGCCGATCCGGCGGACGCTTCAACCTCATTCGACGGCCGGCAGGCCGCTGCCGAGGAACACCTGGCGATTCTTGAATCGCTGCGGGCGCCGCGGCTCGTGGCCGGCGTGCTGCCGTTCTTTGTCGGCCTGTTGCTGTGCGCGGTCGCCGCCGGCATCGGCCAGTTGGCCAGCGGTTCGCGTGCGCCCCACTGGCAGGCGATGAGCCTCGCGGTCGGCATCACGCTCGGCGCCGTACTGATCGCGCTCGCCCTGCTCCGGCGACTGGCACGCCGTCAGGTGCAAGCCGCAGCGGTTCCGCTCCGCCGCATGCTCTCTGCCGCGCGCCGGGCGGCCCAGGCGGAGTTTGATGAAGCGGCCCGGATCCGCAAGGAGAAACACGCGGAGGCCCTCCGGCAGCGCGATGCGGAGGTGCGCGAGGCAAAGGCCCGCTTCACCCCCATCCTCAACGAGGCGGCCGAGAAGCGAGAGGCATTGCTCAAGGCCCTCCAGGAGGAGCGCAGCCGTCTCCTGCCCAGGATCGAGGCCCAGCGCGAGCTCGGCCTTCGCGAGACGAAGGAATGGCACGAGCGAAGCCTCGCGGAGCTGGAGCAGGGCCGCGACCGCGAGCTGGAAGCCGCGCGCAGACATCACGAATCACAACTCAACCGGAGTCAGCACCGCTACGAGGAGGGCTGCCGTGCGCTCGAACGCCGTTGGAACGAGGGGCTCGCCCGCATTCAGAAGCCCGTCGAAGAAGGCAGCCGCGCAGATGTCGGGATGAGTTACCGATGGGACGACCCCGTCTGGCAGACATGGGTTCCCCCGTCGCGGTTCACCTCCGTCATCCGGTTCGGCGAACTCCGTGTCGATCTCAAGCAGATCACGGACAAGGTACCCCGCCGGCTCGCCCTGCCGGAGACGTTCACGGTGCCGGCGCTCCTCGCCTTTCCCCGGCAGGCTTCGCTGCTCATTCACACCGACCACGCCGGGCGCGCCGAGGCGCTACGGGCCGTACAGGCGGTGATGGTCCGCCTGCTGACCTCGCTGCCCGCCGGCCGGGTCCGCTTCACGCTCATCGATCCGGTCGGGCTCGGGCAGCACTTCGCCGGGGTCATGCCCCTTGCCGCCCACGCCGACGCCCTTGTCGGAAGCCGCATCTGGACCGAGCCCGAGCACATCGAGCAGCGGCTCGCCGACCTGACCGAGCATATGGAAACGGTCATCCAGAAATACCTCCGCAACGAGTTCCAGACGATCGACGACTACAACGCGCAGGCGGGCGAACTGGCTGAACCGTACCGCTTTCTTGTGATCGCGGACTTTCCGGCCAACCTGACGGATGTCGCCATCCACCGCCTGAACAGCATCGCCGGAACCGGTGCCCGGTGCGGAGTCTACACGCTGATCGTCCACGACACGCGCCGCGCCCTGCCGGCGGGCACCCATGTGGATGAACTGGAGGCCCACAGCATCAACCTCGCCCGCGAAGGCGAGCGGTTCGTCTGGCAGGACGACGTTTTCCGGGCCTTCCCCCTGACGCTGGAGGCGCCGCCCGGCGAGGAGTTCCTCACGCGGATCCTTCACGTGGTGGGCCGGTACGCGAAGGAATCGCGACGGGTCGAGGTGCCGTTCGAGAGCATTGCCCCGCCCGATGCGCGGATGTGGAGCGCCGACAGCAGCCTTGACATCGAGGTCCCGATCGGGCGCATGGGCGCGACGCGACTCCAGATGCTCCGGCTCGGACGCGGCGTGATGCAGCACGCGCTGATCGCCGGCAAAACGGGCTCGGGCAAGTCCACGCTGCTCCACGTGCTCGTCACGAACCTGGCGCTCTGGTACAGCCCGGATGAAGTCGAGTTCTACCTTGTGGATTTCAAGAAGGGCGTCGAGTTCAAGACCTATGCCACGAATGCGTTGCCGCACGCCCGGGCCATTGCCGTCGAAAGCGACCGCGAATTCGGCCTCAGCGTTCTCCAGCGCGTCGATGCCGAGCTGACCCGCCGCGGCAACCTCTTCCGCAAACAGGGCGTGCAGGACCTGGCTTCATATCGGCAGGCGTCGGGCGAGAAACTCCCGCGGACGCTCCTGATCATCGACGAATTTCAGGAGTTCTTCTCCGAGGACGACCGCCTCGCCCAGGACGCCGGCCTCCTTCTCGATCGGCTCGTGCGGCAGGGCCGCGCGTTCGGCATCCATGTCCTGCTCGGCTCGCAGACGATCGGCGGCACGTCCGGCCTGGCCCGCAGCACGATCGGCCAGATGGCCGTCCGCATCGCCCTCCAGACGAGCGAGGCCGACTCGCAGATCATCCTGGGCGACGGCAACTCGGCGGCGCGGCTCCTCTCGCGGCCGGGCGAAGCAATCTACAACGACGCCGGTGGCCTCGTCGAGGGCAACAGCCCGTTCCAGGTCGCCTGGCTGCCCGATGAACAGCGCGATGCGTACCTCGCTTGGATCAAACGCCGGTCGGGCGGGCGGGCACCGGCTCGCGAGGCGCCGGTGGTCTTCGAGGGCAACGTACCCGCGGACATCACAAAGAACGCCCCGCTTGCGAGCCTGCTCGATGCGCCCGACTGGCCCCCGGACGCCGCTGCCACCCGCGCCTGGCTTGGCGAACCCGTAGCCATCAAGGAACCGACGCACATCCTCCTCCGCCGGCAGAGCGGGGCCAACATGCTGCTCGTCGGCCAGCAGGACGACGCGGCGCTGGCGATCATGGCAGCGGTGATGATCTCGTTCGCCGCACAGCACCGGCCCGATGCCGCCTCGTTCTGCGTGTTCGACGGCAGCCCGGCCGACTCGCCGCTGGCCACCGTATTCGCCCGCGTCACGGCCGCCCTGCCGCACGCGGCGCGCCGGGTGGAATACCGAGCCGTCGGCGAGGCCGTGAGCGAGCTGGCCGGGGAACTGAAGCGCCGCCAGGCAAGCCCCGAAACGAAGCCCCCGGCAATCTGCGTTCTGATCTACGGCGTGCAGCGCTACCGCCTCCTTCGCCGCCAGGAGGACACGTTCAGCTTTTCCGCGGGTGCTGAGGAAGCCGGCCCCGGCCCCGACAGGATCCTTGCGGACCTGCTACGCGAGGGTCCGCCGCTCGGCATCCACGTGATCGCCTGGGCCGACACGCTCGCCACTGTCGAGCGCACCTTCGACCGCGGCAGCGTCCGCGAGTTCGACAACCGCATTCTTTTCCAGATGAGCGCATCGGATTCGAGCAACCTGATCGACTCGCCGCTGGCCAACAAGCTCGGCCCGAACCGTGCCTTGGCCTACAGCGAAGAACAGGGCACCACGGAAAAGTTCCGTCCCTATGCCCTGCCGAACGAGACGTGGCTGGAACGCGTCCGGACGCGCCTTGCCGGCCGGACGTAGAACCAGCTTCGAGCTTCCCTCATTATTCGGCCTTCGTTTTCTCCGCATACCACGGTGCCCCGTTGCCCGGCCGCTCTGGCGCGCATATCCTCTTGCCGCCATGACTCGAATATCCGAACGGATCATCGCATCCGGCGCCCTGAAGATCTGGACCGAGGCGTTCGGCAACGACGGGGATTCGGGCGTTCTCCTCATCATGGGCGCGACGAACCAGGGCATCCTGTGGCCGGATGAGTTCTGCCTGGCCCTTGCCCGCGGCGGCTTTCACGTCATCCGCTACGACCACCGCGACACCGGGCGATCCTCAACCGTGAACTTCAAGACCTGCCCGTACGACATGAACGACATGACGCGTGATGCCGTAGCCATCCTTGACGCTTACGGCATCGACGCGGCGCATGTCGTGGGCATGTCCATGGGCGGCTTCATCGCCCAACTCATGGCGCTGGACTTCGCCCAGCGCGTGCGCACACTGACGCTCCTCATGAGTTCGCCGGACGAACGCGCCTACCTCGCCGCGGCCCGCGGCCAGGAAACCCGCGGTTATCCCCTGCCGCCGCCCGTCCCCCGGCTGCTGGCGCACATGCGCAAGGCACGGCTCAGCCCGCCCAGGACCGAAAACGAGTACGTCGAGGATGCCGTCGAGAGCTGGCGGATCTGCAATGGCGAGCTCCTCCCCTTCGACGCCGACGCCATGTATCGGTTGCAGATGCGGGTCTGGCAACGCGCGGAGAACCCCGCCGCTGCGCTTCGTCACTTCGCCGCCGTCGCCGCCACGCCCAGCCGGCGGGAGCGGCTCGGCCGCATCACCGCCCCTACGCTCGTCGTCCACGGCGAGCAGGACCCCTGCCTTCCCATCGAGCACGGCCGGGCGCTTGCGAAGGCGATCCCCGGCGCGAAGCTGGTCACCATTCGCGAGATGGGGCACATGCTCCACCCGAGCCTGATCCCCCGCATCGCGGAAATGATCCTGGATCATATCCAGGCCCGAAGGGCGTAGCCCCCAACGCATGCGGCGCCGGCCGGCCGGACGCGGGCGGGTCATCCCGTTCCCCGGCGTTCCCTGTCCGTACCATATTCGATCACCCGCACGGCATTGATGACAAAGTGCACGCACATGAACGCCGGGAGGATCGCCGCAGGGTTCCCCAGACAGAGAAACCACACAGCCATGGCGCCGAACGCCAGGGCTATCAAGGCCGTCTGCCACAGCGTCCGCTTCCAGTTGTCGAGGTGATCGATCCGCCAGCCGTACCACCAGACGGCCCAGTCCGGGCGTTCGCACGGGACCGGCGAGGGGGGGATCGCCCAGCCGCATTCCGAGCGGATGCCGGTAACATTGCCGGTCAGATCATATCCGCACCGGCCGCAGCGGCCCGGATGCAGCGCGTGGCGGCGGAGATGGTCCTGCTCGGTCGGTCTTCGAAAGGCGGCGTACCCGCTACAGACGAGGCAAACCGCAAGACACCCCGCGCTGAACCAGTGTCCGCGCGCCACCCAATCAGGAATCGCCCAGCAACACACGAGGCCGAAGCCGTAGAAGGTCCACTGATCCAGACGCCGACGACGATCGGGATCCGGCGACCGGAGGGTCTTCTGACGCCCGCGCACAGCGAGGAAAAACACGGCGGCGAAGATGCCCACAAAGACACGTAGAGGAAGCGCCTTGAGCATCCGGGCACCTCGCCATGCCTCGCCGCCGACAGCTGACCGCTACCGGATCGCCACCCGCTTGCCGCCCGCCAGCGCGCTGTTGACCTCGGCCAGCGCGAGGCCAACGGCGTCGCGGCTTTCCTGCGGCGTGCTGGTCTTCGGCTTCTCGTTCTACTCGATGCAGCCGAGGAAGAAGTACTTGATCTCGTTGAAATGCCGCCCGCATGCCGTGACCTCCGTAAGCGACACGGTCCACGCGGCGGCCCCTACCTGCTATCTCCCTTTGAGCACGAACCCGATGGGCAACTCGAACTGCGGCAGAACGGCCGGACGATAGGCGCCCGAGGCGAAGAACGTCTGCTCGCACCAAGTCTGGCCCTGACGCGTCAGGGCTGTGAACTCCTCCCGGTGCGGGTCGAAGATCCAATACTCCTCTACCCCCGCCTTCAGGTAGTCGTCGCGCTTCTCTTCGTAGTCGCGATGCCCCTGGCCCGGAGACACGACTTCGACCACGAGGAACGGAACGAATTCCTTCCACGCCTGGTATCCGCGGGCGTTCTCGGGCCATTTTCGATAGGCGCACAGGTCGGGCTCGCGAACGGTCTCCTCGCCCGGGATCAGGACGCCGCCCCGGGTGGTGATCTTCGCAACGACACCGGGATGAACCTCCCGATATCGGTAGAGGCAATCAATCAGGCGTCCTAGCACATCGTCATGCTCGACAGCCGGGAAAGGCGCCATCTGGACCACTCCCTTGACCAGCTCGTATCGATACCCTTCTGGCAAGTCGGCCGGCATGTACTCATCGACCGTCATCCGGACCATCGGGATAGCCTGCGGCGAGAGGATAACAACCATAACAGTATGCCTCCGGTAGCATTATAGCAAACGCCCGGTGGCGGCACAAATGCTCGGCGGACGGCCCGCTATCGGATCGCCACCCGCTTGCCGCCCGCCAGCGCGCTCTTGACCTCGGCCAGCGCGAGGGCAACGGCGTCGCGGCTTTCCTGCGGCGTGCTGGTCTTCGGCTTCTTGTTCTGCTCGATGCACTCCAGGAAGTACCTGACCTCGTTGAAGTAGCCGTCATCCTTCGAGAGCGTCGGTACCTCGGACTGGCCGTCCCACTTGTAGACGGTCAGCGGCCGGCCGCTCGCAAGGTCGTAGACAATGGCCGCTTTCTCGAAGACGGCGGTGAAGCCCATGTTGAAGCCGAAGCCCGGCGGCATGTCCCAGAAGCCTTCGAGCTGCACGACGAGCCCCTTCTTGTACTCCCACAGCGCGTGCAGGCGGTCAACGCCGCCGCCGGTCCGCTTGTAGCCCTGCGCGATGACCGCCTTGGGCTTGCCGAGCAGGAACAGGGCGTAATCCGTGTCGTGCACGTGCAGGTCGAGGGCCGCCCCGCCGGAGAGCTTCGGGTTGACGATCCAGTTGTTCCACGAGTAGTCGGGCACGGCCGCCTGGCGCCGCAGGTGCAGCGCCTTGAGGGGACCGAACCGCCTGTCCGCGATAGCGTCCTTGACGTACACGCACTCGGGCCAGAAGCGAATGCACTGCGCGATCATGAACTTGCCACGGGCCTTCTTGGCCGTGGCGAGCATCTCGTCGCACTGCTTCACGTCGAGGGCCATCGGCTTCTCGCTCAGGACGTGCTTACCGGCCTTCAACGCGGCGACGGCCATATCCTTATGAAGGAACGTGGGCGCGCAGATATCCACCATGTCCACATCGGGGTCGGCGACAAGCTCTTTCCAGTCGGCGTACTGCCGGATGTCGCCGAGGTCCTGGCGCCGCCCCTGGGCGTCCGCGACGTTACCGCCCACCTTCGTCCAGTCGCCGGAACGGCGATCCGCCTCAATGTCACAGAGTGCGACGATCTTCGCCCGGTCACCGAGCTTCTGGTACTGATTGAAGTGATTTCGCCCGATGAACCCTGCACCGATGAGCCCCACACGTACCATGATGAGCCTCCTGTACTCCTGACTTCATACGAACCCGGCCGCGCCCGTCCTTGCCGACAAGGGCGGCGTCATGTTACCCAATCGCCTCGGCACGCGGAAGGGGTCTGCCGACCGGCAAGAAAATGAGGATAGGCCGCTTGCCGAAAGCCGATTCGGACGCTATCGTGCCCTCAAGCACGCCATCACTTCCGGGCGTGGCAAACGCGGGTAAGGTCGGTCACGAAAGGAGCCGTCGCCATGAAGCAGGTGCAGATCCTTGTCACCGTCGTCCTGCCGTTCAGTATCCTCCTGGCCTCCGTGGCAATGCTGGGCTGCAAGAAGCAGGAGGGCGCCTCCGCTCCCGGTGCCGCACCGGGTGAGACCGCCGCTCCAGCGGGCCAGCCCAGTACGCGGCCGGCTGCGCTGACGGCCGTGTTGCCGGTCGTACCGGCCGGCCTGCCGCCGGTTCCAATACCGGCAGACAACCCGATGTCCGTCGAGAAAGTCGAACTCGGCAAAGCCCTGTACTTCGACAAGCGTCTGAGCAAGGACGGAACCGTGTCCTGCGCGACGTGCCACGACCCGGCGACAGCCTGGACCGAGCATCGCCCGACCAGCGAAGGTATCGGCAACCAGCTCGGCGGTCGCAACTCCCCGACCGTGATCAACGCAGCGTACATGCCGGTGCTGTTCTGGGACGGCCGGGCGAAAAGCCTTGAAGAGCAGGCGCTCGGCCCGATCGAAAACCCGATCGAGATGGGCAACAAGATGGAGGCCGTCGTCGTCGATCTGGGCAGATTGCCCGGTTATAAGGAACGATTCAGGGCGGTCTTCGGCAGCGACGAAATCACCAAGGAAAGGATCGCGCAGGCGATCGCCGCCGTTGCGCGCACGGTGCTGAGCGGCGCTGCGCCGTCTGATCGCCATGTGGCAGGCGCCCCCAATGCGATGACCGAGGTGCAGAAACGCGGCTTGGCGATCTTCACCGGCAAGGGTACATGCGACACGTGCCACACGCCGCCCCTGTTCAGCAACGGGCGGTTCTACAACGCCGGTGTCGGTGCCGACAAACCCGATCCGGACGAGGGCCGCAAGAAAGTCACCGGCGAGGCGGCCGACATGGGCAAATTCCGCGTTCCGCCGCTCCGGGAGGTCGCCAATACGTACCCCTACTTCCACGACGGCAGCGCCAAGACGCTCGACGAAGCGGTGGCCCTGATGGCCGGCGGTGGGAAAGACAATCCGAACCTCTCGCCCGTGCTCAAGAGTGTGCGCGATGCCGCGATCACCGAGCAGGAGCAGAAGGAACTTGTGGAGTTCCTGAAAGCCCTGTCGGGCAAGTACCCGGTTACGGAGGCCCCCAAACTGCCGTCGTAAACGGCGAAGCCGAATCCGGCACCGTGCGCACGTGGCGCACCAGAAAGGCGGACGCAACCGGCTGGTGCCGTTTTCGGCGGGACAGTTGTGCCTGTTGGGGGAGGACGGGCAAATTGCCTGCCGCGCGGCGGGCGCGACGCCTGCTCCCCATTTTCGCCGCCGGCACATGAGTCGCCAACCGGAAGCGACACCAGACGTGCCGGCCCTGGAGCATCACGGGTCCGCGCCGGCGTGTTCTGCACGGGCTGCGGCCGGTGTTGCCATACGAAATCGAAAGGCGGGCTACCATGATGAACGATCAAACCGATCCCCGGCCGATTCGTCTCGTAAATCTTCCCCTGGCGGCCAGGCTGATGCTTACGTTGTTTCTCCTGCTTGTGGGCACCGGTTATCTCGTGGCGATGGCCAACATCTATGAGCAGCACCACGACGCCGACCTCGACCCGCGGCTCACCCTCAATGACATCCGGCGGGTCTATCACGGGATGAACAAGACCGTAACCGGGGAGACAAGGCAGGCCGCGCCATCGCCGATGCTCAAGATGGTCTCGCCCGGCGGAAAGATGCGCAAGTACGTGGAGGAAGGGGGCGAGGCGGCGATTCGGGCGCTGATTTCGTGGCTGGGCGACGGGGCGAAGGAGACGACGTTCGCCCAGGCGGGCGTGTACCAGGCCGGCGACCCGTCCGTACAGGACGTAATCGCCAGGCACTGCGTGCGCTGCCACAACCCCACCGGCGACAAGGATGACGTGCCGTACGCCCCCAGCGCCTCCGCCGCGCCGGTGTACGCCCTCGTGGCCCGGGAGGCTCTGCCGCAACTCGGCCCGGCAACACAACAGGCGCAGACCATCTATCTGGCTCCGCGCGACCTGGCCGACCTCGTGCTGAGTTCGCACCTGCACATCCTGACGATCCCGGTGTTCACGCTGATTGTCGGGACGCTGTTCCTGTTCACCGACCTGCCATCGAAGGTGAAGCTCGTCCTTGGTCCGCTGCCGATGCTGGCGATCTGCTGCGACATCGGATCGTGGTGGCTCGCGCGCCCGTTCGAGCCGTTCATCTACGTGATCGCGACGGCCGGGGCCGTCTTCGGGGCATCGTTCGGCCTGCAGGTCCTGTGCGTGGCCGCATCGCTCTGGTTTGGACGGCGGGCTCCAAGTCATTGACCGCACGAACACGGATTACGCAGATTCCGCCGATTACACGAATTGGTGTGTGCGGTATACTGCGCCGACGTTTGTGACGTACGGCGACGCGGCCTTCTCCGGGCTTTGCGTTATCCCGCTTTTCTGTTCTTGCCCATGACCCATCGCCAACGATTCATCGACGCACTGGAGGGCCGGCCGCCCATCGGCCGCGTGCCGCACTTTGAGCTTGTGTTCTTCCTTACGATGGAGGCGTTCGGGCGTGTGCACCCGATCCATCGCCGCTACGAGCAGTGGGACCAGATGACGCGGGCGGAGCAGGAGCTGCACATCCGCGATATCGCCGATCTGTACATCCGGACCGCCCGGCGGTTTGAGCACTCCGCGATTTTCCTGCACGGTTTCCCGGCGAGGGGCGAGGAGAATGAGTTCCGGCTGATCGACGAGGTTCGCCGGCAGTCGGGCGACGAGTTCTTCCTGATGATGCACGGCGACGCGACGTACGCCATCCCGACCGGCGAGAATATGTCGGAGTTCTGCGGGCGGATCGCGGAGGACCCGCAGGGCGCGAAGGACACGGCCCGGCGGAAGGTGGACGAGGCGCTGGTCCGCGGCGAGCGATTCAAGCGGCATGGCGGGCTCGACGGCTGGGCGCTGTGCGACGACTACTGCTTCAACACGGGGCCGTTCTTCAGCCTCGACTGGTTCGACGACTTCATCACGCCGTATCTTGCGGACCTGCTTCGCGGCTACCGTGCTCAGGGCTGGTACACGATCAAGCACACGGACGGCAACATCATGCCGATCCTCGATCGGCTGCTGCTCGGCAGGCCGCATGCCCTGCACTCGCTCGACCCGCAGGGCGGCGTGGACATCGCCGAGGTCAAGCGGCTGGTGGGCGATCGCGTCTGCCTGATCGGCAACGTGAACTGCGGCCTGCTCGACACGGGCACGGAAGAGGAGTGCATCGCGTCAGCCCGGTACGCTTTGAGGCACGGCATGCCCGGCGGGCGTTATGTCTTCTCGACGAGTAACTGCATCTACACGGGGATGCGGCTGTCGCGATACGAGTTGATCCTGGACGTGTGGCGGAGAGAAGGCAACTACGAGGGAGTCGACGCACCATCATAGTGAGCGGCCGGGTTCATCCCGGCCGTAGCCCGCACCAGCCGCCATTCATCATTCTGCATTCATCATT
>CAZMVY010000060.1:12255-20761 GCA_964569765.1 uncultured Planctomycetales bacterium | reverse complement strand
AGGGGCGGGGCACCCACGCACTCACATATGCCACGGATACCGGTACGCCCGCGAGAGATATCGATTCGCCTGCTCGTCGCGGATGAACGTCTCGGTCTCGGCGTCCCAGTTCAGCTTGCGTTTCGTCTTCAGCGCGATGCCCGCCAGCAGCAGCGGGATCGTGGACCGGTGGCCCTGCTCGATGTCCGCCGCCGGCCGCTTGCGGCTTCGCACGCACTCGAAGAAGTTGTTGTGGTGGGGCGGGTGCGCCCAGCTTCGCTCAGGCTCGCCGACATATCGCGGGATGCCCAGGCTCTCCGGCAGCACGTCGAACGTGTTACGATCGACGAGGAGCTGACCCTCCGTGCCCTGGAACTTGATGCCGTAACCGTGGCCGACGTATTCGTTCTTCGGCCGCTGCTCCCAGGTGACGGTGCAGCCCCTGTACTCGAAAAGGGCCTCGATCACGGAGTAGTTGTCCGCCCCGGCCCCGCCGAGGTAGCTCCCGCCGAGGGCCTGCACGCTGAGCGGCCGGTCCTCGCGAATCCCCCAGTGCACAATGTCCATCAGGTGCACGCCCCAGTTCGTGAGCTGACCGCCTCGGGCGTAGTCGTGGCAGCCCATGAAGCCGTAGTGCCGCTGCGGCGAATACGGTTCCCACGGCGCGGGGCCGAGCCACATGTCCCAATCAAGTCCTTCCGGCACCGGGCCGCGCGTTTCCCCCACGGACCAGCCGTTCTCGCCGATCCAGCACGTGGCGTTGGTGATCGTTCCGAGCTTGCCGCTGTGAACGAGGTCGATTGCCTTCTGGAAGATCACCATCGAGCGCTGCTGTGTGCCGAGCTGGACGACTCGCCCGTAGCGCCGGGCGGCCTGCACCATCGCACGGCCTTCGGCGACGGTGGGGCTCGCGGGTTTCTCAACGTACACGTCCTTGCCGGCCTGACAGCCGAGGATCGTGATCAACGGGTGCCAGTGGTCCGGCGTCACGTTGAAGATCGCGTCGATGTCCTTGCGGTCGAGCAGGCGGCGGAAGTCCTGGCAGCCCTCGGGCCGCTTACCGGAGATCTTCTCGACGACGCTCATGGCGTTTTCGTATCGAGGTTTGAAGCAGTCGCAAACCGCTACGATCTCGCACTGCGGGTTGACCGAGAGGGCTTCGATGTGCCGCATCCCCATGCCGCCGTTGCCGATCATCCCCAGCCGGATGCGTTCGTTCGGCCCCATGCGGGCGTCGGCCCGGTACGGCCGGATCAGCGAAAGCCCGGTGAGGGCGGCCGTGCCCCGGCCGATTGTCTTGAGAAACTGCCTGCGTTTCATCCTGCGCTCCTCCTGATCTGACACCGGGGACATTTCGCAAGTCTGCGCCGTCAGGATGAAACCGCAAATCGTCGCTTGCGTCAACAATGGCGGCCGGGGCGGCGGGCCGGTGTGCGCCGCCGGGAGAGCGATTGTCGAGCCGGAACCGATCGGGTATTCATGGCCGTGCGGAGGCAATCGGCATCATGCTGGTGATCGACGGTTCCCTGGGCGAAGGCGGCGGGCAGATCCTCCGGACCTCGCTGGCTCTCTCGCTTGTCACAGGCACGCCGTTTCGCATCGAAAACATCCGCGCGAGACGAAAGAAACCGGGGCTGATGCGCCAGCACCTCACCGCGGTGACGGCCGCCGCCGGGATCGGGCATGCCGAGGTGACGAAGGCGAAGATCGGCTCGCTCGAATTGACGTTCGTCCCCGGCAAGGTGGTGCCCGGTGAGTACCGCTTTTCCGTCGGGACGGCCGGTAGCACGATGCTGGTGCTTCAGACGGTGCTTCCGGCGCTTCTGACGGCGTCCGCGTCGTCGTCGCTTACGCTGGAGGGCGGCACGCACAATCCCTTCGCGCCCCCGTTCGATTTCGTGCAGCGGACGTTTCTGCCGATCCTGAACCGCATGGGGCCGACGGTTACGGCGACGCTCGAGCGTCCGGGCTTTTATCCGGCCGGCGGCGGGCGGTGCCGTGTCGTCGTGGGGCCGGCTCCGAAGTTGCACCGGCTGGACCTGCTCGAGCGCGGGCCGGTTCGAAGGCAGTTGGCGAAGGCCGTCGTCGCCGGCCTGCCGCGCCACATCGCCGAGCGGGAGGCGCGGACAATCGCCAGGCTTTTTCGCTGGCCCGATGAATCCCTCTGCGTCGAGGAACTGCCCGGCGAATACGGCCCGGGCAACGTGGTGACGATCGAGATTGAGAGCGAGCACATCACGGAGGTATTCACCGGATTCGGCGAGAAGGGCGTCCGTGCGGAGGAGGTGGCCCGCGGCGTCGCGGAGCAGGCCCGCCGTTACCTCGAGGCGAATGTGCCGGTCGGCGAGCATCTGGCCGATCAGTTGCTCATTCCCCTCGCGCTGGCCGGCGGCGGTTCGTTCCGGACGCTTTCCCTGAGCCAACATGCCCGGACAAACATCGAGGTCGTCAAGATGTTTCTGCAAGTAGAGGCCGTCGTCACACAAATCGCTGATGCCCGGTGGTCGGTCGATCTCCGCACGCGGTGAGCCCCAGCATCGGCGGGATGGTATAATCCTGTGGGGTGTTCCGCCGTGTGGCGAGTGCCGGTCGGGAAAGCGGCCATGAGGATGCGCGTCTTCGCAACGGGGTTCACGATCGTATCGTTCACCTGTGCGCTCGCGCCGGCGGCGTGGAACCCCGCGTTCGATGACCGCTTCGGTGTCGTAGCCACCGAGACCTCCGGGTGGGGCGGGCCGGTCATGCCGATGCAGGGCGGAGAGTTCCTCGATACGCTCGGCATGCGCTGGTGGTACGACTACGACCCGGACTCCGACGCGGACGTGTTCGCGGGCCACGACAAGCTGTACATGTATTGGAAGGCGACGTTGAGCTACACGGACGAGCAGATCCGGGCCAACGCGGCCGCCGCGGCCGCCGCATACCCCGGTGAGACGATCTGGTGGGCGATGAGCAACGAGCCGAACGATCGAGGCCAGGCCAACCAGTCCGCCGCCTCATACGCCGCCATCTACTACAAGTTCCACCGCAACATCAAGGTCGGTGATCCGAATGCGAAGATCATGGGCCCCGGCATTCTGAACTGGGATTTCCTGAGCACGTCCGTCTATCAGCGCGGCAAGGACTGGTACGAGGAGTTCCGCCAGGCGTGGTACGAGAACCCCACGTATCGCGCGTACAGCGAGGCGAACTACGGCGTGTCGTATCCGCCGCAGGATGCGTTCAATCTCCACGCGTATGACCTGCGCGGGGTGCAGGGCACGCCGTGGGCGCCCGAAGATTGGCGCTACTGCCGCGACCAGATTCAGATGTGTTACGCCGATCTCCTCACCTATCCCGAAGTGCTGCGGAAGAAGATCTGGCTCACCGAGTTCGCGGCCCTGCGGGCGACCACGATGGACGACAACATCGACCTGACGCGACAGCTCATCGGCTGGATGCGCGACCAGGACTTCATGGAGCGCTGGTTCTGGTTCACGATCCACAGCGACCGGTATTGGGCCGACTCGAATCCTCCGCGTCTTGAGCTGCTCAACGACACTGCCCAGCTTACGGCCGTCGGCGCCGTCGCGTACGAACTGGCCTCGCTGCCGCGGTCCGCTCGCGTCGATCCGTGGAACCATCATTACCAGACGGATCAGCCGGTGACGTACGTAGATAACGGGTGCGCGCCCGCGTGGAACATCGTGGACAAAGGCGGCGATCACCCGCGCTTCGAACTCAAGCAGGGCGAAACGTACTTCGCCGGCTCGATGCGTGGCCGCGCGTACTCCGCCGGGGCACGAATCATCACCAAGGTCGCGTTCAACTACGCCGCCAACTACGACAACGCCAAGGTTCGTCTGTTTGTGGACGCCGTGCGATACGATGGCGCCACGATCCGTGCCTGGACCAACAATCAAGCGGGTGCCGCCCTCGGTCGCACTGAATTGGCATTTGACCCCGTCAACCGTGTCCGGGGGCTGGGCGTTGGTCTCCAGATCGTACAGACATTCCCGTACGCGTCGCCTGATGGCCAATGGTATGGTTCGCTTGACGACGTAGTCGTCTTCAGTGTGCCCGATCCGGCCGCGCGGGGTGACTTCGACTCGGACGGCGACACGGACCTGAACGACTTCTCCGTGTTTCCCTATTGCTTTGGTGGTCCTAACCGCCCGCCCGCCCGTGCCGAGTGTACGACGGCGGATCTCGATCTGGATGGGGATGTGGACCTGGCCGACTTCGCCCAGTTCCAGAGTTGTTTCAACGGTCCGAACCGCCCGGCGAAATGCCGGTGACGAGGAAAGGGCCTGCGACTCGCAGGATTCGTCGCGGCGAGCCGGAATGGCCGGCGCTCTTCGCGGGTATCCCGTTTGACCCTGTTCCGGAAACCATCTACCCTGTCCGGCATGGCTGACTCGCCGAGAAACGGAGAGGCGGATGCGACGCCGCCTCGTGATTCCGGCATGGCATCGGGTGCGCCGGCGCCGCGCGAGCAGGCGCGCGTCATCTGGCGGCGACTCGGGCCGGCCGGGCCGCTGGCCGTCCTGGCCGCGGGTCTGCCGTTGCTCGGTGAGATCGCGCTCGTCGGTTCCCTCGCATGGCTCGCGCCGTGGCTGCGCTCGCATAGCGAGATCGGCCTGCCCGTCTATGTGCTCGTGTTCGCCGTGACGTCCGGCCTGGCCATCCTGCCCACGCACGCGCAGTCCGCCGTGGGGGGCTGGGTGTTCCACTTCGCAAAGGGGGCACCCGCCGCCGTCGCCGGCGTGATGGGCGGGGCGATGATCGGCTATCTGATCGCGCGGCGTGCCTCCGGGAACCGAGTCGTGTCGCTGATCGAGGAGCACCCGAAGTGGCGGGCCGTGTGCGACGCACTGCTCGGCGGCGGATTCTGGAAGACGCTTCTGATCGTCACGCTCGTCCGCTTGCCGCCGAGTTCTCCCTTTGCGATAACGAATCTGGTTCTCGCGTCCACGCGGGTTCCGCCGCTGCCATACGCGCTGGGCTCGTTGCTGGGGCTCGCTCCGCGGACCGCCGCCGTCGTGTTTATCGCGGCGGGGGTGCAGACGCTGAACTTCCGCGAGCTGACAAGCTCGCGGATGACCATTGTCGGTATTGTGACGGCTGCGGTGGCGGTCCTTGTGATCGGTGCGATCGCGAATCGGGCCGTGACGCGAGTCACGACGGCCCGGCCCGGCGCAGGCAAAGGCGGCGCGTCGTAAGGCAAGGCTATTGAACCGAATGCCATTATTCGGTCATTCCGGGACGCGACGGCTCCCGCAACGCGTGAAGATCCGGGCTTCGTCGGCAGGCCGGGATACGGGGGCTCTGCCATGAGGCGGCGGTTGCGGCTGGATCGCGGCACCATTCGTACCGGGCTCATCGTGGCCGGGTGCCTCGCGGGGCGGCCGACGGCGATTGCATTGATCGTCGGCTGGGTGCTGCTCATCCCCGGGGCCCTGCTTCATTTCTGGGCGAAGGGCTGCCTTCACCAGAACGTCGAAGTGACCTGCGCAGGGCCTTACCGCTGGATCCGCAACCCGTTTTATCTGGCCAACCTCATCATTGACCTGGCCGTCTGCGTCGTCATCAATCAGCCGTTGGTTTACCTCGTGTACCTGCCGGTGTGGTTTTGGGTATACCGGCGGGCGATTCTGGGGGAAGAGCGGCATCTCGAGTCGCTTTTCGGGGATCGCTACCGTCACTACCGGCAGCGCGTTCCGCGGTTCTGGCCCACGCGGATTCCGGCGAAGGATCTCGTTGAGACATCGCCGTTCTCGTGGCGAAACCCGAACCTGGTGTGGGGATCCGAGTACGGGCGGTTGCTTCGGGCTGTGGCCGCGCCGCTGCTGATCCTGGTATGCGGCGAGCTTCGGCAGCACGGGGCGGCGGTCCTGACGGTTCATCACTCGCTCGTTCTTGTCGCGATCGTATTGGTTCTGGTGCTGAGTGGGCTGGAGCGGGCGGCGATTCGGAGGTTCCGGCTGGGGCGCCGCCTCGTTCCGCGCGTGCTCCAGCACTGGGCGGCGCATGCGGCCGTGATGGCGGGTTTTGCGGCCGCCATGTGCGGCGCGGATTTTCTGGAAACCGAGTGGGACTCGCTGCTGTTGCCCCTCGGCGGGGCTTTCTTCGTGCTGTCGTTCCTGGCTCTGATGCTGCCGGGAGCGTCGTTTCTGAGCCCCGCGATGATCCGATGGGGCGAGGGGGCAGCCTGCCTTGTCGGCGGCCTGCTGGCGGGAATGCCCTGGTTGGGGCTGCTGGGGCTGGGGTACTTCGGCGTGCTGGCAATGGACGCGATGCGCACAGTGACGTTCCTGCAGACGGATACGGCGTCGGTGGCCGGGGACCGCCGGTTGTTGTGCCTTCAGCGGCGGTTGGTCCTGCTGGCGCTGATCGTGCTTTCGGCCCTGGCTTTCCTGAAGGAATACCGTGAGCCGGGCCGTCACCCCGGTGAGCGAGCCGGGGCCTCCGGGCCGTTCGGCAACCGACCGGCGCCCGGGCCTTCGACGTGCGGTGCGTCCAGCGCGGCGGCAGCCTCGGGGACGCTCCGCAGGACCGCCAGCACGTCCGCCTCGCTCCCGGTCGGACGAATCAGGCGCACCGTCTTCGGGAGGCACAGGGTGAGCAACTCGCGGACATCGCAGGATTCGAGAAGCCCGAAGCAGAACAGGTGCGGGCAGGCCGGGTAGTCCACCCTCTCGCGGATGAGCTGCTTGAGCGTGGGCACCGTTTCGATGGCAGTCACCTCGTCGATCGTGCCTTCGTCGATCGCTGCCGCCGCAAGCGCGATTACTCCTGCCGTTCGGCCCACACCGACGACGCAGACGCTCTGACCGGGATGTTCCGCTTTCGTGGCCGCCGTTGCGGCGAGAAGCTGGGCCGCCGCCAGACCCAGCGGTCGCTCGCCGACGGTCGCGATCATCTCCGCCGCCTGCCACATGGGCACGCCCCTGGGCAGGGTCTCGCCGAGCAGTCCCAGATCCAGGGCGATGACGCGCTCACCCGTACCCAGGTGCTCCCGCACGACGGCTTCCGCCGCTGCCCGCCCGCCGTCGGCAATCACGATGACGCTGTCTGCCGGCTCCGCACCGTCGAGGCGGAGCTCTACCGCGGGAAGGCTCCACTCATCTCCGGCCGGCAGGATACGCTGTTCGATTCTGAGGTCCTCGTGCGTCTCGGTGCGGACCGTCCTCCACGTGCCGCGGACACGCTTGCATCGCAGGATGTCGCAGAGGCGCTGGCGTGTCTGACGCTGCCAGGCAACCACGGCCTCCAGGGCCTCCGGCCGGCATCGCGCTCGCGGCAGGTCGCGCGCCAGCTCCGCGGCGAGCGTGCAGAAGTTCGCGTTGTCCTTCGGCAATCCCACGGCGAGATCCTCCGGCTTCTTCACCTCGCCGTCGCAGGGAAGATCCCTGTCGCCCAACGTGTTGGCCGGGAGAAACCGCTGATCGATGAACCGGTAGAACGCCTCGCGGTTATCGCGTTCGTAGTTGTGCGTACCGGGGTCGTGGTTCGTATGGAACTGGAAATTGCCGGCGGCGCCGAGTTTCTCGTAGAGCGGCAGGACCGGGTCGTACACGGCGGGTTTCGCCCGGTGCGCCGGGAAGCAGCAGTCGTCCTTCGCGTTGTAGATGAGCAGCGCCGGCCGGGGGGCGAGCAGGGCGGTCAGGTGCGAGTAATCGGCGATCGACACAAGATCGTTGGCGTTTTGCTCGACGTCGCCGGTATCCGCGATGTACGTCGCCCGCGGCTCGATCGTGATGTAGCCGGCGTTCGGCACGGCAAGCCTGACCCGCGGCTCCAGCGAGCTGAAGAAGATCGTCTGCCACCCGCCGCCGGAGAGCCCGGACATCGCGACGCGATCGGGATCCGCATGGGGCTGTGAGAGCAGTACGTCGAGCCCGCGTTTGAGCGTCATGTAGAACACGGACACCCCGCTGCGTCCGCACAGATCGAGATACGCCTGTCGGCCGTGCGCGTAGCACTCGCCGCCGAGCTCACCCATTCCGATCCATTCCAGATTCAACGCCAGCATCCCGCGCTTGGCCAGATTGATGCAGCGGATCTGCTTGTACTCGATCGCTTTGCCCGGTACGCCGACGTGGCCGTTGACATTCAGCACGGCGGGTACTCTGCCCCGCATCGCCGTCGGTTCGTAGAGAAGCGCCGGTATCCACAGGCCGGGGTAGCCTTCGTACCGCAGCTTGCGGATCGCGTAGCCCTTGCCGGTGTCGATGCGGCCGACCTCTTCCACGCGCGGTTCTTCGGCGAGCCATTCGCGGGGGACGCCCTTGAGGACGACTTCGTCCAGGATCCTCCGGCGGAGCTTGTCGGCCTGCGCGGTCCACTCCGCGGTCGTGGCGGGCAGCGCAAACCGCGCGGCGCGCGCGACGATGAACCTTCGCAACTGCTCGTGGGCATCCGAAGACGAAAGGAGCGGCGCGGCCAGCGCCGCAGGCAGGGGCTCCGCGCCTGCCGCCGACGCGGGAGCGGTCTGGGCGGCTGTCGAGGCTGGCGGCGCGCACGACGACGGGGTAGCGGTCCTGCC
>CAZMVY010000060.1:0-12245 GCA_964569765.1 uncultured Planctomycetales bacterium | reverse complement strand
GCTGGCTGGGGCTCGGCGCCGGCCGCCGAGGGGGGTGGGGTGTGGGGGGGTGGCGTGGGGGGCGGCGCGGGTAGCGCCGGGCCCGCGCCGGTGGCGATCGTGCAACACAGAACGATATAACACCATGAGTCCTTCATCGCCCGGACCGTCCTTTCCGAACCCGGATTGTTGTGTCCGCATCCGCCCGCCCTCGTGCGGGCGTCGCGTTGTGGATTATCGTTGCTCGCGGCGAGGTGTACTACTCCCGCATGGCGAGGTTTTCCGTCCGCCGGCGCTCCGCATCGCAATGACCGCCTCTATCCTTTCCGTAAGGCTCTGCCGGCGGATTCCTGGTGGGTGTCAATCGCGGGAAGGCGCAGAATGATGGGCCGCCCGGCGGCGCCGCCGTGCCGCCGCGTGTTTCGGCTACTCCGGACGCCGCGTTGGCCGCGCGGGGGCACTTGCGGGTAAGCTGGCGGCTCGGATGCGCGGCTGTGGCTGACCCGGCGGAGCAGTTTCATGAGAATCCCTGTTGCCCCCGGTGTGGCGATCGACGAGCACGAACTGCGGTTCACGTTCACTCGCAGCGCCGGCCCCGGCGGGCAGAATGTGAACAAGGTCAACACGTCCGTTACGGTGTGGTTTGACGTGTGGGGCAGCGCTTCGCTTTCCGCCGCGCAGAAGGCGCGGATCGCCGCGGAATGTGCCGGGCGGATCAACGCAGACGGCGTGCTTCGAGTCGTCTGTCAGCGTTTTCGCACTCAGTCGGCCAACCGTCGGGCCGTCGTCAGGCGGCTGGCCGAGCTGATTGCTCACGCCCTGATGCCCCGTGTTCCGCGCAGACCGACGCGGCCCAGCCGGGGTTCCGCAGAGCGTCGCTTGCGGGCCAAGCGGCGTCGGGCAGAGCAGAAGAGGGAGCGTTCCGCCGGCCGGTGGGCCGAGATGTGAGCTTTCGGGCGGGATTCCGGACATGGGGTCGGGAGCGATCGTCCGGGTTTGGGGGCCGCTGCTTTCCGGGGCAGGTTTGTGCGCGGCCGGGTTCCGGGGGCGAAGCGGCCGTCGGATGGGCATATCCCGTGCCGCGCCGGCTGACGAAGCGAAAAACCGCGCCGTTTTCGCCTTTTTGCGGGGGCGAGCGAAAAAAAAGGCAATCCAGTATTGACTTTTCTGAAACGTCCGATTAGGCTTCGCCGCGTGGACCCGTTTGTTGGCAGTCTATCAAGGAGGATTTCATGGCAAAATCAGCGAAAATGTCGAAGTCGGCGATCGCCGCCGCGCTGGCCGAGAAGGCGGGAATCACCAAGAAACAATCCCGCCTGTACCTCGAGGAGCTGGCGAATCTGGCCTACAAGGAGGCCAAGAACACGTTCACGCTTCCGGGTCTCGGCAAGCTTGTACTGGTGAATCGCAAGGCCCGCATGGGCCGCAACCCCGCCACCGGCGAAGCGATCAAGATCCCGGCCAAGCGCGTGGTGCGGTTCCGCGTGTCGAAGGCCTGTAAGGACGCGATCCTTATCGGCGGCGGCAAGCCGGTCAAGAAGCGCCGCTAGGCGATCGGATCGGCTCATCAGGGGCGGGATCCTTGCGGATCGCCGCGCAGGCGGCCGGCTCGCTATGTGTCAGAGGCGCCACGGCGTGGACGGCTGAGCAGTATTCCATGCGGCGGGTGCGGTCCGCCGGATCACCCTGATGGAAGCGGGGCTGGCCCCAGGCGGGGCGTTCCCTGCGTCTTGAACGAAGTGCGGAGTGCGTGCACATGGTGTGTGCGCACTCCGTTTTTTGTGCCCCCGTCGGACGGCGGGGCCGGTGGCGCATCCGGACCCTCGTCCCGCTGGCAATCGGCGCTTGGGACGATAAGATAGCGGCCGTGTCGAGGCGATGCGTCCGGCCGGTCGGGGGCGCGGTCCGACCGGGCGGGGCGCTTTCTGTCGCGGGCGGGCCGTCCCATCCGGCGCATCGCGTCGTTCTCTGACAGACGCCCGTCCTGTCGAAGGAGATCACGATGGCCGACAACGTATTGCCGAGGTACCTTGCATCCGCCAGACCGAATCCGATGTCGAATCGCGGACCGTGGTACGCCAACATCGCTCCGTCCTACGCGGGGATCTTTCTGTGGATCGCGGCGTACGACAAGTTGCCGACCGCCCTGCAGACCGGAGGTGTCGCAACGGCTCTGGTGGGCCTTGTACTGGCCGGCTTGATCGCCCACTTCCTCTTCTACTACGTCTTCGGCCTGCTGGGGATGCGGACGGGGCTGCCGCTTTACATCGTCGGCAGCTCGACGTTCGGCACGAAGGGGGGGCTGCTGTTCCCCGGCATCTTCATGGGCTTGCTGCAGATCGGCTGGTACAGCGTCGCGACGTTCTACTCGACGAAACTCGTGCTCGGCGGCCTGGGCGTCAAGCCCGAACTCATGATGACCATCTTCGACCCCGACAAGGCCAATCAGGGTTTCAGCGCCCTGTTTGTCATCGTCGCGATCGCGTGGGGTTACCTCTTTGCCTTCATCGGTGCGCTCGGCGTGCAGTATGTTGCGAAGATGTCGCAGTTCTTCCCCATCGTTCCGATCATCATGTTGATTGTCGCCGCCGTCAGCGGCGCCTCGGGCGTCGGCAAGTTCGAGCCCAGGGCCGAGACCCTCAGCAGCGTGGCCACGATCGGCCTGCTGATCCAACTGGTCGTCGGCTTCTTCGCCACGGCCGGCGCCGCGGGCGTCGATTTCGGCACCGCCGCGCGAAACGAGAGAGACGTGAGTCTCGGCGGCCTGTTCGGCGTGGCGCTGGCAGTCCTTTTCACCGGCGGCCTTGCAACGCTTACGGTAGCCGGCGCGCACGGACTGGACCCGAACCACGCCTCCTTCTCCTTCGCGGACGCACTGCCCGTGGTCAATCTGAAACTGTCGAAGTACATGCTGTTGCTCTTCGCCGTTGGGTCGATGGCCCCGGCGTGCTTCTGCGCGAGCATCATCGGCAACAGCCTTTCGACGATGATCCCCTCGCTGCCGCGCATCGGCCTGACGATGGGCGGCGCGACGATCGGCATCCTCCTTGCCGCAACGGGGCTGGCGGGGCAGGTGGTGTCCTTCTTCGGGCTGATCGGCGCCTCGTTCGGCCCGATCTGCGGGGCGATGGTCGCCGACTACTTCCTCTCCGGCAAGAAGTGGGCCGGTCCGCGCGAGGGCATCAGCCTGCCCGGTTATGCGGCGTGGATCATCGGCTTCCTCGTCGGGATCTGCAATAACGATCTGGTTACCCGATTGCTGGGCGGCCCGGGCCATGAGATTCTGCCCGGCTGGCACCCGACGGCGGTCTACTCGTTCATCGTGGGGTTTGTCGTGTACGCCGTTCTCGCCACGGCGGGCCTGCAGGGTAAGCCGGTGGCCCTGCCGGTTGCGGAGGCAGAATAGGTTCGGGTTACAGCTTCCACCGGTTGTGCGGCGATTGATCGGCAGCGGGCGTGATGCGCGTCATGCCCGCTGCCGCTTTCTTGGAGACCCCGCAGGACGCGGGTAAGATCGCGTTGCGTCACAGCCGGGTGGGCTGTCGAGGGTCTCCGGGGTCCAGGCGATGTTGGACGCAGCGGGGCCTTTGTCGAGGCCGTCAGATACTCTGTCGCGCAAGAGCGGATCGGCCGAGGGGGCGGTCGCCGCCCCCGAAGGCACACGAGGCCTCGCGTCGGCCGATACGGGCTACGGCGTCGTCGCGGGTGTGCTTCTGGCGGCGGCAGTGGGGTTCGTCTTCTGGCGCGCCTGGGCCTGCGACGACGCATTCATCACGTTCCGCCATGTCGCGAACTGCCTGGCGGGGCACGGCCCGGTCTTCAATGTCGGCGAGCGGGTCCAGGGGTTCTCGCACCCGCTGTGGTTTCTGCTCCTCCTGATCGGTGGATTGTTCGCAAACGTCTACCTCGTGACGATCGTCGCCGGGCTTGTCTCGACGGTGGCAATTGTCGTGTCGCTGGCCATGCTCCTCCGCCGCGAGCCGCACGCGATGCTTCGGTTGCTGGCGGCCGTGGCGGTGTTGATCAGCTCGCCCACGTTCGTCGTGTACCAGACCTCGGGGCTGGAGAACCCGCTCACCAACCTGCTCATCGTGCTCCTGTTCGGATGGTCGTATCGTCGCCTGGATGGGGACGATCTCCGGGCGACGGCGACGGCCGCGTGGGTCTGCTCGCTGCTCCTCTGGAACCGTCCGGATCACCTTTTCATCTGCGCGCCGATCGTCCTCGCGCTGATCGTGCGTGCCGCGCGGTCGCAGGGCGTGCGCGGGCTGCGGGTCTTCCTGCCAGCCGCGGTGCCGCTTCTGGTGTGGTACGGGTTCGCGACACTTTACTACGGCAGCCCGCTGCCGAACACCGGCTATGCCAAGGTTGCCTTGCCTCTGCGCGTCGCGGTCGGAAGGGGGGCTTCTTATCTGCACGACTACGCGGTTCACGAACCCGGCCACGCACTGATCATCGCCGCCGTGCTGATCGGCGGGGCGATAACGGCGATCCGGGACATGTCGGCGAGGCGGAGCGGGGCCAGGATCCGGGCTTGCTTCGTGATCGCGTTGTGGCTCCAGGTCGCGTACGTGACGAGCGTGGGCGGCGATTTCATGCGGGGTCGGTTCCTCGTCTCGACGCTCGTGGCGTCCGTGGCGCTGGGGATGCACCTCCTCAGCCGGATTCGCCCGAGCGGGATTTCCGGGCGGCTGGTCACGAGCATGCTTGCGGCTGTGCTGGTCTGTGTGTGCGCGGAGGTGATCGGCTCCGTCCACCTGCCTGCGGCGTGGCGGTTCGGTTGCCGGAGTCTGCAAGAGCAAGCCTTCTACCATCCTTTTCGCGTCATCGGTATGGCCGTGCTGCTCGGGACCCTGGTCATCGCGGGCCTGGTCGCGCTGCGGAGAGTGCGGGCATCGCGCCGGGGGCAGCGCGTATTTGCGATCGCGGCGTGGCTTGGCGGTCTGTACGTGGTTGCGGCCGTCGGTCAACGAGATCCGCCATGGGCGGCCGTGCTTCTCCCGGCCTGTGCGCTGGGGATCGCCGCGTATCTTCTCGGGCTCCTTGCGGGAGGCGGCCTGCTGCGAGGGCCCGTCACGCTCACGGCGATCGTGGTCCTCGCCGCGGCGGTCTCCTCGCTGTGCGATATGGATCCCTGGGGCGATCCCGTCGATCCGCGGTCGGGCATCTCGGACGAGTACAAGTGCTTCGCGGAGGCGTGGAATCGAAACCGCTTCCGGATGCCGACCGGCCGGGGCAACGGGGCCGTTCGCACTCTCGTGCAGCAGGGCGAGCGGGCCGCCCGATATGCCAGGGCGCACGGCCCGATCGCGATGGAGTTCGGATCCATCGGTTTCGCAGCGTATTACGCCGGCCCGAACGTGCATGTCATCGACCGCTTCGGTCTCACCGACGCGTTCATCGCGCGACTGCCGGCGAATCCCGCGTCGCGGGTGGGTCACATGCAGCGCGACATTCCCGGCGGATACCTGTCCTCGCGAGGGGTGGTGAATCGGCTTCCGGACTGGGCGAATCGACTCCGGCGTCTCGATCCGACACTTGCGGCCGACGCCCGCGCGGGGATGTCCGACGCCCGCTGGGAAGATCCGGCGGCTCGCGACCGCTGGCAGCGCGTCCGGCGGATCATTTCGGGTGAAATCCTCTCGCGCGGGCGCCTTTCGGATATTCCTGGGTATGCATTGTGCCTCTGGTGACCGCAGCGCGCTCGTCACGAGGAACCTGTTCTTTCTGCGGGCAGGCGTTCCCCCGTATACTGCCATGCATGATGGATGGAGCGATGCCCGCGGCGAGCATGTGGGCCGAGCCGCTCGATGCCGGCGCCCTCATACCCTGTGCCCCGGAAGGCCGTCCGGCGTCTTCGCAGGCGGATGAGCTTTCTCGCGCGCCGTACGGCGTGATCGGCGTGCTGGCGGCTGCGGCGGCGGGCTTCGTCTTCTGGCGCGCCTGGGTGTGCGACGACGCGTTCATCACGTTTCGTCATGTCTCAAACTGCCTGGCCGGCTACGGTCCCGTGTTCAACGTGGGCGAGCGCGTCCAGGGCTTCACGCACCCCCTGTGGTTTCTCCTGCTGCTGGCCGGGGGCCTGGTTTGCGACGTGTACGCGTTCGCGGTGGCGGCGGGACTCGCGCTGACGGTTGCCGCCGTGTCGGCTCTTGCGTGGCTGCTTCACGGACGCAACCAGGCGACACTCGTTCTGATTGCGGCGGTCGGCTTTCTGCTCGCCTCGCGCAGCTTTGTCGAGTTCCAGACGTCGGGCCTGGAGACCTCGCTGACGAACGTGCTGGTGCTTCTGCTCTTTGCCGCGGTGCTTCGAGATACCGGGGGAGCGTCGGGGTCCGCTTCTGCGGGGCGTACGGCATGGCTGTGCTGTCTGCTGCTGCTGACGCGGCCGGATCACCTGGTCATCTGCGGGCCGGTTCTGGCATGGATCTGCGTGCAGGTGGTGCGGCGGCCTTCGCGCCTCGGCGGATTCGTCACGGCGTGGCTTCCGCTGATCGCCTGGTACAGCTTCGCCGCCGTTTACTACGGCACGCCGTTGCCGAATACGGCGTACGCCAAGGTAGCGTTGCCGCTGCCGGTCGCCGTTTCCGGCGGCGGGCGGTACGTCTGGGACTACGTGCAGCATGAGCCGCTGCATGCGGCCGTCGTGGCGGGTGTCCTGTTCGGCGGGACCGTGTGGTCCGTGCGGCGCGCCGTTCGCCGGAGGCCCGGGGGCGTTGCTGTGCTGTGCCTGATGATCGGCCTGTGGCTCGACCTGGTTTACGTGATCGGCGTGGGCGGCGACTTTATGCGTGGGCGGTTCCTCCTTCCGTTGCTCGTGGGGGCGACGGCGATCGGCGCCTTTTGTCTGTCGGAGGTTATGCGCTCGTGGCCGTGGGGCAAGCTTTCGACGGCGGTCCGCGCCGCATTGCTTGCAGTGGTCCTAACGGCGGCGGGCCTCACCAGCCTCTGGGACAGGCACCCCCGCGTGGCATCGCAGGAGGCGATTGACGCGGCGGGCGGCATCGCGGACGAACACGCGTGGTACGCCGGGCGGTGGAACGAGAACCGGTTCCGCCCGCCGGCGGAGTACCCGAATCCGTACACGCCGCTCTGGGTGAAGGTGGGCGACCTGGCACGGCGATACGCGGAGGCCCACGGTCCCATCACGATCATGTGGCAGGCGATGGGGATCCTGCCATATCGCGCCGGAGCCAGGGTCCGTGTGATCGACCAATACGGGCTGACGGATGCGTTCATCGCCCGATGTCCGGCGGACCCGCATTCGCGGATCGGGCATGTGGACCGCGATATTCCGATGGCGTATCTCGAGGCGCGGGGCGTGCTGGGCATGCTGCGGAACTGGGGCCCGCGGATGGAGGCGATGGATCCGACGCTTGCCGCGGAGGCCGCCGCCATGGCTCGCGCGGCCCGGTGGGATGATCCGCGCGATTATCAGCGCTGGCGCAACGTGCAGCGCATGATCTCGGGCGATGTGTTCACATGGGAGCGCCTCTCGCGCATCCCGGCGTACACGTTGGGATGGCTTCACTAGAATCGGGTATGGCACAGACCAAGCGTCAGATCGAGGCCATGCTTGCGGAGGCGCAAATCCGCCCGAATCGCCGGCTCGGCCAGAACTTCCTCATCGATGGCAACCTCATGCGAAAGCTCGTGGCCTCTGCGGAGATCGCGCCGGATGACGTGGTGCTTGAGGTGGGCGCGGGCACGGGCTCGCTGACGGAGATGCTGCTGGAGGAGGCGGCGCACGTGGTGGCCGTCGAGGTGGATCCGAGGCTCTACGAACTGCTGGACGCGAGGCTCGGCAGCTCGCCGCGCCTCACGCTGCTGGCGACCGACGCGCTGGCGGACAAGAACCACCTTTCGGCCGAACTGCTTGACGCGCTTCGCAGGCGGGTGCCCGGGCCGGAGGGACCCTTCGCGTCCGGGGGCCGGCGGCTTCTGCTCGTTGCGAATCTGCCGTATCACATTGCCTCCCCGTTGATGGTTGATCTGCTGCTCTCGGGCCTCGGGCTTCGCCGGATGTGCTTCACGGTGCAGAAAGAGGTCGCGGAACGGATCACGTCGCCGCCGGGGCGAAAGACGTTCGGGCCGCTGAGCGTGGCCGTTCAGGCGTTCTGCGATATCGAGCACATCACGGATCTGGCGGCGTCCGTGTTCTGGCCCCGGCCGCAGGTCGCTTCGTCGATGTTGCGCGTGGACTGGAATGCGGCGAAGGCGGCACGGGTCGCGGACCCGCACAGTTTCAATCGCGTCGTGCGGGCGTGCTTTCTCCACCGACGCAAGAAGCTTGCCCATGCGCTGGCGTATCTGTTCGGCGTCAGAAGGCTCGACGGGTCGGCGGCGGACGCGTTTGCCCGCTATGATCTGTCGCGCCGGCCGGAACAACTCGGCGTGGACGAGTGGATCGCCCTTGCAGAGAGCGTCGCGGCCCTTCGAGGCGATGCGCCGCCGGGGCGGTCGAACGCAGATTCGTAGTATCGTTTTCGGGTTCGCGGTTCCCTGCGGCCCGGGCGCGGGAAACGCCGGGAGCAGATCAGTGGCCGCTTCGGAGCCGCTCCACGGCCGGCATCACCTCCCGCGATCGCATCGCGGGGGGCAACTCGCCCAGCATCGTCATGGCGAACGTCGTCGAGTTACGCCGTCCCAGCGAGCCGTGGGTGCTGCCGATCCGGCCGATCATCGCATAGAAGAACTGCGAGCCGAAGCAGGAACCGTCCCGCAGGCTCACGATGATGTCCGGCGGGATCTTCACCAGTCCGTGGAATGCGTGCCAGATGCGCTCGAGCGGGTCGGGGTAGTACGCGTCCAGGGTCGCGGTGAAGAGGGCATCGGGGTTGATCTCGCCCTTGGCCGTGACTTTGCCGTCGTGGCGGAGGCGCTCGATCGTGTCACGCAGCTTGAGCGGATCGCCGCGCTGTACGTCGTAGATGAATCCGACCTCGCCCTTGCGGATCCATGCCTCGCCCTCGCGGTCGCGCACGACGACCGCGTCCTTCTCGGCGAAACAGGCGAACTCGACGTCCTCGTGACCGGTCAGGCATGCAGCTACGCCGGCCGGGTCGTTCGTGAAAAACTCCGCATAGGTGCATAGCCCGTAGGGAATGGTCACCACGTCGCCGGGGCGGCGAAGCGACTTCGCCAGGTGGTACCCGCCTGCCGAAAGTACCCGGTCGAACGAGATCGGCCGGCAGTCGACCAGGCAATGCCCGTGATCGCTCAGGAGGGTGATCTTCACCCGGCCGTGCCGCTCGCGGATGAGCTGTTTGCAGAGCCGGTCGATCGTCCGAAGGAACTCCAGAAACGCCGGCCGGCCGTATCGGATGCCCAGGGCCGCGGAGCCGATGGAATACGCGCCGGCCTCGCCGGATTTGACCCGGCGAAAGGTCTCCACGATGCCGTTCATTTCGTGATCGAAGACCAACTGGGGATCGAGGTAGCTCAGCCCGTCCCACCAGAACGAGCAGCGATAGGTCATTTTCGCTGCCCACGGCGCGTTGCCGCCGCTCAGATAGACGCTGTTGCCGTTGCTCAAGCGGTTTGACTGCCGGTCGAAGTACAGCGCCTGGTTCGCGATGCAACGATCGCTGTGAAACACCTCCGACAGGGCCGTGTCCGTCATGCCCGGAAACGGGCAGATCACGCGCGATGGCGGGTGGAAGGCGCGAAAGTACCCCTCGCGGTACATTTCGTCGACGAGTTCAAACGGCACCCCATCCAGCACGATGATGAAGTGCGGCACCTCCGATGCCCCAATGCCATCAAGGCGAATGCGCTCGCCAGGCCGGCCGGTCTTGTCCGCCTCATAGGCGACGGCGTATGTCTGTCCGCCCGCCCGTAGATACTCCCAGTAGTCGGGTCGTCGGTCGCCGTTCGTGTCGTAGGTGAAGACCGTCTCTTGCTCGCCGGGGACGATGCTCACAGGGCCGGGCATGGTCGGTTCGGTCCGGCACCCGCACCACATACACAGGCTGGCAATCGTCACGGCAATCCGCCCCGTACCCAAGATAAGCGCCGTCGTACCCCCTTGAATGAGTTTATCGTGCATCCGCAGCAGCATGCGCGAACCTCTCCGCATCGTCCAGTCTGGCCCCGAGCGCCTCAAGCAACGCCGCCGCCTTTGCGAGCGTCTCGTCATACTCCCCGCCCGGCGTGGAGTCGGCCACGATGCCGCCCCCCGCATACACCTCGGCTTCGCCCGCTCCGATCGCAATCGTCCGAATCGCGATATTGAACGTCGCCGACCCGTCCAGCGCTACGTATCCGATAGAGCCGCAATAGACGCCGCGCGGCACGGGTTCAAGCTCGTCGATGATCTGCATCGCCCGGATCTTCGGAGCACCAGTGATCGACCCGCCCGGGAACGTCGCCCGCAGCAGGTCCACGGCATTGAGGCCTTCCCGAAGCCGCCCCGCTACGGTGGCTACCAGGTGATGCACAGTAGGGTGGCACTCCATCGCGGCGGCTTCGACCACCCGGATCGAGCCGTATTCGCAGACCCGACCGAGGTCATTGCGCTCCAGATCGATAATCATCGCTAGTTCGGCGCGGTCCTTCGGGCTTTGCCGCAGCTCTTCGCGCAGCCGGGCGTCCTCGTCGGGGTCGGCGGCACGGCGGCGGGTGCCCTTGATCGGCCGGGTAAGCACATCTCGGCCGCGCAGCGAGAGGAAAAGCTCCGGCGATGCGCTCACGATGGCCGCACCGGGCGGCCGGAGATACGCCCCGAACGATGAGGGGTTATGCCGGCGGAGCCGCAGAAACAAGTCGGCGGGGTCTTGCTCGGTTGCCACCACCAGCCGCTGAGAAAGATTCACCTGAAAGATGTCTCCGGCGGCGATGTACTCGATAGCCCGGGCAACGGCCCTCTCGTACTCTCGTCGTGAGAAATCCGGCCGCGCGCGAAGCGCAGTCTGTGAGTAACCCTGGTCGTCTGTCGCAACACTCCGGCCGAGCGTGGCTTGCAGTTGCCGTAGCCGTGTGTTCACAGGAGGACGTTTGCCGAAGCGAGAGCCCCTTGGCCAATCGACGCCGACCAGTAGCCATTGCTCACAAAGTCGGTCGTAAATCGCGGCGGCATCGTAAAGTGCAAACCAAGCGGTCGGCAGGAAGCGGTGGAACCCGGTGCGGGCGGGCAGGCGTTCGAGCCAGCGGCCCGCCTCATACGCCAGGAAGCCGATCCACCCGCCGGGGAAAGGCACGTTGCCGTCAACTGGCGGCGCAGCGCCGATGCGTGGTGTCTGTCCGACGGCCCGATCGAGCATCGCTACGGGGTCTGTGCCGGGCGGATTGGGGCAGATGATCGTCTCCGCCGGGTCGCACGCAAGAATAGTGTATCGGCCATGGGCGGGGTGGGGCAGGCTGCTGTCCAGGATGGCGGGTTCGTTTGCCCGGAGCACCGAGTTGATCGCGGCGTCCAGCTCGGGCGGGGCTTCTATCGTTTCAACGACAAGGCGGGCGGCGCCGTCGGGCACGACAGGCGCAAGCCATCGCGGATGCCGCCCTTGTCCCGCCGCGGCCATCCGCTCCGCGCGCTCCACGATCTTCACAATGTCCCGCCGACGGCGAAGGTCGGCCGGCTTCCTCGTTGTTGGAGGCTCTTGCGTGGCAACACGTATCGGGATTGAGGGAGTCGGCAGCGGAGAGCGAGGAGAAGTATTTTCCGAAGCCGCATGAGGCACTTTTCTCTCCCAAGTGCCTTTGTACTTGCCCGTCAATAGGTCAAAGCGCGAGTCAAGCATTTCCATCCAGGGGCCAACAGGTTCGCCGAGCCGCTCGACGCCGGCCGAGAGGATCAAGAAGTCGGCCGCACGGGTAGCAGCGACATAGAGCAGCCGACGCATTTCCGCGATGTCCTCCTCCCGCTCGACGGCCATGTACATCTCATAACCGGTTACGGCGCCGTCGTCCTTGAACATGGGGCCAAGCTCCGGCGTGAAGGCGACCGGCGGTCCCATCGCGCGGCACGGCCGGCTGAGGTCCGGCACGATCACCACTGGAAACTCCAGACCTTTCGACTGATGGATCGACATGAGCTTCACCACGTCGGCCGATTCCGGATGCGCGGCGGCCAGGGCCTCGTCAGGCTGGCGGACGACAAACTCGGAAAGCTGCGTGATGAAATCGGACAGCGCGAAGATGCCCCCTCGATCGAAATCGCGAGCCTGCTCGATCAGCTTGTGGAGGTTGGCAAGTTTCCGTTCGCCGAGGAACTCGGCCGTAAGGACGGCGTCGTAGCCGGTCCGGTCGAGGGCTTCGTGGATGAGTCG
>CAZMVY010000059.1:237-20823 GCA_964569765.1 uncultured Planctomycetales bacterium | reverse complement strand
GCCGGCCTTGACCCCGGGATCGCCGTCGATCTGGTGTGTAATCGGGTTGCCGGAATCGTCTACGAAACGTATTTCCGGCATGCCGATCGCCGCCGTGAAGTCCTCCGGGGTAACCCCGTTGAGGATTCGGGCCTCGATCTCCGGCACGCCATTGTTGGCGTAGCCGATGTTCAGGATGCCGAAATTGCCGGCGCCTGCGCCGCCGTTGCTGTTGGCGCAGCCCTTGCCTTTACCGTTGCTGTCCCCCCCCTGCTTGTCGGGATACAGCCGAATCTCGCGGATGCCGTCGCCCGTGAGCCGGACTGCACCGTCCTCGAAACCGTACGTGTCCGCACCGTTCTGCAGCTCGTCGAGGTACCGCTGCTGTTGAATGGTCAGCGGGATCAGGAGGCCCTCCCCGTTCGGCGGGGGCCGGAAGCCCGCCACCCGATGGTCCACGATCGCCGTAGCGCTCGCCTCGACGTTCACCCAGTTCTTTCCGAGCACGCCGGCAAAGGCCGTTGGGATAGGGCCGTCCGGGGATCCTGTCGAGCGTCGGACTGTGACCCGAACGGCGTTGGCCACCGAGGGGTGGGAAGGAACGAACGGCGAGTGGAGGTTCCAGGGATCATCGATCCTTCCAAACTCGACGTCCTCCTCGGCTATATGTGTTTCGTCGTTGAAGACGCGGTTCCTGCGGGCGATGGCAAGAGCGCGCGACCGCGCCGCCTCGGCCACGCCGGTGTCGTTTTGCGTAAGAACATCATCCGTCGCCAACCCGCTGGCCGCCGCCAAGGCCGCTGCGTCCGCCGCCCGCTGCGCCTCTGCCCGGACGGCCACCGTACGACCGATATCGATCGCCAGTGCGGCAAAGCCGAGCAGCACCGCTGACATGACCGCGGTGTGGACAACGACCACCCCGTGTCTCTGATGCCGTAAACCTGTCGCCATCGGTTCCGTTCTCCGCATCGGCGGAGTTTCACCGTTTGAAACATGCGATTCGCTTGCCACAGAGTCAAACCGCAACATCCTCTGAGTCCGCAGGTTACGCCGGCGACGGAGCATCTTCCCGTTCATTGCGGGCGGACGAATTGCGGACACGGGGCAGGAGCGCTGTCCGGAAGTGCGTAAAGCGACGAAGTATCGGGCGTAACGCGGCAGATACGTTGAGGCCGTCCACCCCGCGATTTCGCTGATGAGTTACACGGCTCGACTATTGACCGGAACGGGGTTTCAGTCTAAAAGGCATGCTTCGACCTTGGCACGTGTGGCGATCCGCGGGTTCACGGGGGGTGCTTGGTCCGCACCCACAGCGGGATCGCCGAAACCGACACCGGAAGGAGTTACGCTCGTGCAGAAACCACAGGCAAGACCCCGCATCCCGAATTTCGGCTCCGGCCCCACCTGCAAGCGCCCCGGATGGAGCGTCAGTTCGCTGTCGGGCGCTCTGGTCGGACGATCGCACCGCTCGAAGGACGGCCGGGCGCGACTCAAGAATGCCATCGAGCTGACGCGCGAAGTGGCCGGCATCCCCAAGGACTACCTCATCGGTATCATGCCCGGCAGTGACACCGGCGCCTTTGAATGCGCGATGTGGAGTATGCTCGGCGCGAGGCCGGTGACCGTGCTCGATTTCGAGAGCTTCGGACAGGGCTGGGCCACGGATATTACCAAGCAGCTCAAGCTCGAGGCCAAGGTCCTCAAGGCCCCGTATGGCTCTCTCCCGAATCTCGCCGGGATTGACTGGAACTCCGATGTGGTCTTCTGCTGGAACGGCACGACAAGCGGGGTCTGCATCCCGCAGTCTTCCCCGCCGCCGGCCGCCCGCGGCGGGCTGACGCTCTGCGACGCCACCAGCGCCGTGTTCGCCATGCCGATGCCGTGGGACCGGCTCGATGCGACGACGTTTTCGTGGCAGAAAAGCCTTGGTGGCGAGGCGGCGCACGGAATGCTCGTTCTCTCGCCGCGAGCCGTCGAGCGCCTCACGACGTACAGCCCGAAGTGGCCGCTCCCCAAGATCTTCCGGCTGACCAAGGGCGGCAAGCTGATCGACGGCATCTTCGTCGGCGACACGATCAACACGCCGTCGATGCTCTGCGTGGAGGACTGGCTCGACACGCTGAACTGGGCGAAGAACCTGTCGTATGACGGCAAGACGGGGCTTGATGCCTGCATCGCCCGAAGCCTGGCGAATCTCAAGACGGTCGAGCAGTTCGTTGGCCAGAACCACGGCTGGATCGGCTTCCTTGCGGAGAAACCCGAGATTCGCAGTAATACGTCGATCTGCCTCAAGGTGGTCGCCGACTGGTTCACAAGGCTCGGGGCGGAAGATCAGGCTGCCTTCACGAAGAAAGTCTCGGGCGCGCTGGAGGCCGAGAAGGTCGCATTTGACGTGAACGCCTACCGCGACGCCCCGCCGGGATTCCGCTTCTGGGGCGGGCCGGCGGTCGATCCGCAGGATATGGCGGCCGCGCTCGAGTGGCTGGCGTGGGCCTACGAGGCGAACAAGCCGCAGTAGCCGCCTGGCACGGCATCGTCAGCGCCGCATCGCGGACGAGTACGTGACGATTCCCGCGGACGAAGCTTTCCAGCGGGCACGGCGAGACAGGGCGCAGGGACACCCGTGTGCAAAGAGGAGGGTCTCTGTACACGCAACGTACCGCGCGGGCACCCGGCGGCTGCCTCACCCTCCGAAGAACCGGTCGATGGCGACAGGGTCTCTGACGTAGTCCTGCAGACCCTGCACGAAGCCGTTATGACGCTCGTGGCCGGGCGTGGTCGTCATAAGTCCCTTGAGTTCGACGATGTTTCCCTTTCCTTTGAGCAGGTGGCCCACGAAGCGCCCCGCCGTCCGGCCGATCAGCACATTGTCGCCGCCGATGAAGCAGGTGTACATGTCGCCCTGGACGCGGCGGTCGAGGACAATCACGGGAATCTTCGCCTCAATGACCTTCTGCACGGGCGGGGTCAGCGGCAGCGTCTCCTTGGGCGAGATGATGAGCAGATCGACCCTCTGCGTAAGAAACTCCTCCACCTGATTGCGCTGCGTCTGCGAATCGTTCTGGGCGTCCTTGAAGACGACCTTGAGTTGCGGATACTTCGCGGCGGCGGCGGCAAGCTCCTGGTTCATGCGGACGCGCCATGGTTCCCCCAGGTTGCACTGCGACATGCCGATCGTCCACTTGCCCGCATTCGCCGCGTCGGGCTTCAGGAGATCCGTGTGCTTCGATCGGAGCTCGGCGATCAGCGCCGGCCCCGGCGCGTCCACCGGAATACCGCCCCGGTCGATCGTCTCCTTTGTGTAGAGGGTAGTGGCCAGAATAATCTCCTTCGGCACCGGCACCCCGTTCAGAATGAGCAGGGCCAGGTCGATCGCCTCGGCGGCTCCCGTCGGATACTCCAGCGTCGCCGTGAGAATGCCCTCACGAACGTACTTCTTGCCCTCGTCCGGGTTCGCATCGATGCCCACGAACTTGATCGTCTTCTCCCGGCCCTGGCCCTCGGCCCGCGCGGCAAGCCACGCGCCGTGAGCCTCCGGATCGTTGTGGCCGTACACCACGTCGATCCGGTCGAAGCGGCTCAGCGCGGATTCCATCTCCTGGCGGCCATTATTCTCCAGCCACTTGCAGTCCGCGGAGAAGATGATGTTCATGCCGCCGTACGACTCCCCGGCCGCGGCGGGCTGCGAAGTCGCCGACTCCTGCCGGCAACCGGCCGCGAGCAGGGCGCCCGCAACGAGGCCCGGAAGCACCGCGGTTCCGGCGTGGCGAACGAACGTCGAGAGCATGGGATCTCCTTTCAGCCACGGCGACGCTGGATGATCACCGCCACCACGATGATGGCGCCTTGGATCAACAGCCGCCCGGCCTCCTGAACATTGTTGATGCTCAGGATCTTCTCAATGTACCCGATTATCAGGACGCCGACGAGCGTGAGCAACATGCCGCCGCGCCCGCCCATCAGGTTCGTGCCGCCGATGACGACGGCGGCAATCGCCTTGAGTTCGAACGTGAATCCGGCCTCCGGGTCGCCGAGGTGATCCCTCGCGGCCTGACAGATGCCGGCGAGCCCCGCCGTGAGGCCGCAGATCGCGTAGGCGAAGAGTTTATTCCAGCCGACCCGGATGCCGGACAACCGCGCCGCCTCCTCGTTTCCGCCGATCGCGTAGAGGTGGCGGCCGAAGCGGGTCTGCGTGACCACGACCCACAGGACCGCGACGCACGCAAGGAAGAAGATCGTGACAATCGGCAACTGAACGCGGCCCCAGGGCGCCTCCCACAGGAGGATGCGGCCGTCGATGAAGTCGAAGACGGGCGGCCCGAGGCCCTCGTTCGGCTGAATCTTCTGCCCGGCGGTCAGGCCCGCGAACGTCGGCACGTACTTGGCCAGGCCGCGCGCCGACACCATCGTCGCCAGCGTCGCGACGAAGGGCTGCATGCCGCAGAGCGTGATGAGGGCGCCGTTAACGGCCCCGGCAATCGCCCCGATGGCCAGACACGCAAGAAACGCCAGCCACGCCGGCCAGTGCTGCACCATCGTGAAGAGCGGAAAGCACATCGCGCACATGCCGAGCACCGAACCGACGGACAGGTCGATACCCGCCGCAATGATCACAAGCGTCATGCCGCAGGCGAGCATGCCGTTGATGGCGACCGCGCCCAGCAGATCGTGATGCGTCTTGAACTTGAAGAACGTACCATCGGCATTCAGGAAACACCCGAGCGCCAGCACCCCCACGAGGGCAAGCGCCGCCCGGAAACCCGGGCTGTGACAGATGCGAGGCAATCCGGCCGTCATGCAAGCTCCATCGTCTGTTCGCTGGTCGCACTCTCCCGTTACGATTCGCCCGCGCACGCAGCGCGAACCTCACAACCCGCGGAGGCGCGACCCATCCCGGTCACACCGCCGCCGCCATCACCCGCTCCTGCGTGGCCTCCTCGCGCGAAAGCTCCGCGGTGATCCGCCCCCGGGACATTACCAGAATCCGGTCGCTCATCGCCAGAAGCTCCGGCAATTCGCTCGTGATCAGCAGGATACCGATGCCGGCGGCTGTCCAGCGGTTCATCAGCTCATAGATGTCCGCCTTGGCGCCCACGTCGATGCCGCGCGTCGGTTCGTCAAGCAGCAGGATCTTCGGCTCCGTCATCAGCCACCTGGCAAGGATCACCTTCTGCTGGTTGCCGCCGGAGAGCGCCGTGATCGGCGCGTGAAGCGAGGGGGCCCGGAGCGATAGCTCCCGCGAAAGCGGCTCGGCCAGCCGCCGCTCGATGCCGCCCCGGAGCCAGCCGGCCCGCGTGGCACGAGGCAGGGCCGCTAGCGTCATGTTGTGCAGTACGCTCATCGGCAGCACGAGGCCGCTGGCCTTTCGATCGTTCGTCACCATCGCGAGGCCCGCCGCCAGCGCGTGCCGGGGCGAGCGCGGAACAAACGGCCGGCCCTCGACCCATATCTTCCCGGTACACTGCCGGCCGTACCGGCCGAAGATCGCCCCGAGCAATTCGCTCGCACCGCTGCCCATCAGGCCGCCGAGCCCGACGACTTCACCGGATCGCACCACCAGCGACGCCCCGTTGACAAGCAACTTGCCGGCAGCGCCTGCGCGCAGCGAAAGCCCCTCCACGCGCAACCGTTCCCGGCCCGGCGCCCGCATGTGCTTGGGAAAAAGCTGCTCGATCTGACGACCGACCATCCAGTGGATCATCTCGTCCCGTCCGAGATCCGACGCGCGACGGCAGCCGACATACGACCCGTCGCGCAACACAGTAATCCGATCCGCAATCCGATAGATCTCGTCCATCCTGTGCGAGATGTAGATCAGCGCCACACCCCGGGCGCGAAGCCCCCGAAGGATTTCGAAGAGCCGCTCGATCTCCGCGTCGGACAGGGCGCTCGTCGGCTCGTCGAGGATGAGAATCCGCGCGTTGCGGGAGAGTGCCTTGCCGATCTCAATGAGCTGCTGAACGGAAACGCCATACTCCGCCACATTCCGGCGGACGTCGATCCCCGGTGTCAGGGCGGCCAGAAAGCGCGCCGCATCCGCCCGCATGCGGCCGTAGTCCACGGTGCCCCAGCGCGTGACAGGCTCCCGGCCGAGAAACATGTTCTCGGCCACACTCATCCACGGCACAAGGGCCAGTTCCTGGTGGATGATTGCCACGCCGCTGCGCTCCGCATCGCGCGGCGAGCCGAACCGGACCGGCCGACCGTCGATCTCGATCGTGCCGGTGTAGTCGCCATACACGCCGGCGAGGATCTTCATCAGCGTGCTCTTCCCGGCGCCGTTCTCGCCGACAAGCGCATGAATCTCACCCGCGCGGACGTCGAGCGAGACCCCGTGCAGAACCTCGACGCCGTCGAAGCTCTTACGAACGTCATGCATGACCAGCCGCGCCGGCGGCGCCGACGCCAATCGCTCTGTTGAAGCCGGAACCGGTGTCATTCCCGCGGTATCATGCAGGAAGTGTGCCGCCTTCACAAGGGCCTTCCGGCAGGTGCTGCGAGCCCGCGCAAACCGTGGAGCATCGTCGCGGATGGTTGCCCGGCGGCCTGCCAACCGCCTCACCAGTGTGCCTCCATCGGAGTCCCTGAAACAGCCTTTTTATCGTGCTCGCGGAGTGCAGCGGCGCAGTGACCTCCGCGGCCGGCTCACCGGTCCTTGCCGCCTTGAGGGCCGCCGGATCGGGCCCGGTCGGGCGGCTCGACGCTGCGGGCTTTGGGGCTTGCCTGCCTTGCCTCCCCGCTCCCGGCGACCCGTTTCTTAACGGGGCGAAGACCGCGCGCCTCGGCCTCGGCCGCGGAACTGAACCAGCGGCGATTTTCATCCTTGATCCGCTGGGCGTGGCTCGTATCGGGAACGTGATAAACGTCGCTGTTTGTGCTGGCCACGACGGGATCAGCACCTGCACGTCCGACGGACCGTTCCACAAAGGCCGCGATCGTTTGCCCGAGGTCTTCCGACTTTTCCAGCAAGTCCGTACCGCGCGGCATCGTCGAATCGCCGCCGCCAGCACCCGCAACGAACCGCAGCGTCGCCTTGCCGGCGCTCCGCTGTAACTCCGCCGCCTCACTCTCCCCCTTCGCGGCCAACAGGAGAACGGCGCGGGAATCGCACTTGCGGATCGACGAAACCGAGTCAAGGCCCGCGTAATGCGTGCCGGGCGACAGGCAGGCCACCGCGTCCACAGACTTGTCGCGCGCTGCGTAATCCAAGGCAACGACAGCACCGAGACCCGCCCCGACAAGCGCGAACCGCGCCGCATCGACCTGTTTCTGCCGGACGAGCCACAGATACGCGGCGGCCACATCCTTGTACATCGCGCGATGCAGACGGCTGTCTCGTTCGGCCGCCTTCTTTGCCAGATTGAAACCCTTCGGTTCCACGCTCTCCCCGTAACCCCGCAGGTCGATCGCCAGTGCGGCAAAACCAGCCGCATGAAGGTGCGGAACGAGCCGCCGCCATGCCGACCGACTGGAGCCCTCCATATGCAGAAGGATGACCATCGGCGCGCCCTCGCCGCCGCGGCGCAAGGGCGAATAGTAATCACCGACGATCAGCACCCCGTCCTCCGCTTCCATGGCAATCCGCTGCGGAGAAACGACCGCGGAGGAAGCGGGGGGCTCGGCGCGGGCCGCCCCCCCGATGCACGTCATGACCACGACCGCTGTCCTGACCGCAAGTCGGTTCAAGCTCGATTGCATGACGTTCTCCTGCCCGGAATAGGTGAGGGCGAGTATATCGGAGCCGCGGAAGCATGAAAACGCACGCCGCCATCGCTTTGAATGGGCCGCACTTACGGGGAATCGGCCCCCGTGAGCGCCCGAGCTACCGACCGGTATAGACACAGCGCGAATCACACCGCGCAGTAGGTTAAGCGAAGATACCACCACACCACAGGTCTGACCGTAATCCACGCCGGGAACAGATGTTACGCTTATATGTGGAACCCACATAACGCTCTGTGTTGTTGGCACAGAACTCGCTTATGGTAAAGCGGCGTCTGCGTGGCCCGCCGTGGTCGCGATCGGTAACGCGGCATGGCGGTTCCGTGCTTCGATACAGGTCTCCTGCGCGAACGATAGCGCAGCTCGGCGTCGACGGAGAGTTCCGATGAAGAAAGCGCGGCTTAGAACCGTCCAGCGAGCAGCCGCCCTGCTCGCCCTTGCGGCAATGGCTGGGTGCGAGGAATTGCCACCAAACTTCTGGTCGGAAAAAGCGGGGGAGATCGTGAACCGAGGCATCTTCGCCCTGCTCAACGCCGTCCTCGGCGCCCTTACGGGCGGAACGATCCAGATCTGACGCAATACGAGGCACGTCCGCACAACGATGAACGATTGCATACGTCGCGACTCTGGCACGCGCGCAGCGCATCGCAACCCCCGTGCGATGAACGGAGGCGCGGAGGCTCCGCTTACGCATAGTCTGCCGAGCGCATTTTCTCCCGGCGGAGGTCTACGATGCCCGTAAGCTCACGAAACGCATGGCTCATAGCCTGCGCGGTATCCCTTTCGCTGCCCGCTCTCACGCAGGGGCAGGGCGGCGACCTGGTCGGCAACGAGTCGTTCAAGCTCAGCCCCGCGCAGCAGGCTGGCGCCTCCGTGGTTATGGGCGAACCAGCGAACGACGCTGCGCCGACCACGCAGGAGGCCGTCCTCGAGATGCACAAGCCGGAGGTGCCGGAGTCCACCTGGCCGCCGGGCCTCCTCATGAACACCCTGAACGCCCTCGGTCTCGAGAAGATCAACCCGCTCAACATCCGCGCCTACGGCTTTGTGGAAAGCGGCTTCACGGGCCTGCTCCACGGTGCGCAGTCCACCCGCCGTACCGGCCTGCCGCTCCGCGTGTTCGATGCGAAAAAACCCGACAACCTCCGCCTCAACCAGTTGCAGCTCACGCTCGACCGCGTGGTCGATACGAGCAAGCCCGCCGACTGGGGCGGCCGCTTCGACCTCGCCTACGGCTCCGATGCCGCCGTCTTCCGTCCGCTGGGCCTGTTCAACAAGCAGACTCAGGACGCGCAGATCACCTTCAAGCAGTTCTACGGCAACCTGTGGATCAAGACCGGCAACGACGGCGAGGGCCTCGACCTGATGTTTGGCCAATGGGTCACCACCATCGGCGCGGAGGTCATCTCCGGCCCCGACAACTACCTCTACTCCCGCAGTATGTTGTTCGGGTTCGCCGAGCCGTTTCTGCACACCGGCGCAAAGGCGACGTATTACTTCGACCCGAACAACAACGTCTACTTCGCCGCCGTCCGCGGCTGGGACGATTTCAAGGACAACAACGAGGGCGCCTCCTTCATGGGCGGCTTCATGCTCTCCACGAAAGAGTTGATGGGCTCGCCCCCCAGGGACCAGCTTTGCGTCAACGTCATCGCCGGCCCCGAATTGCCCGGCGACGGCTGGAACGGTAACCGGTTCCTTCTCGATACGGTCTGGACGCACCGCTGGACGCAGAAGCTCACGCAGCTCGTCAATGCCGACTACGGCTACCAGGTCGGCGCCCCGAATACGATCAACAGCGAGCACGTCGTCGAGCGGGGCGACGCCTTCTGGTACGGCGTGGCGTACTACCTCAACTACGTTTTCAACGACTACGTCAGCGCCACCGGCCGCGCCGAGTGGTTCCGTGACGCCCGGGGCTATCGAACGGGCTACGTCGGCAACTTCTTCGAGATCACCACCGGCGTATCCCTCACGCCGTTCGCCGGAAACCGCTTGCTCAACAGCCTCCAGATTCGCCCGGAACTCCGCGCTGACTGGTCCGACAACAACGCCCCGTTCAACGGCAACGACTGGCAGATGACCGCCTCCTTCGACGTGATCTATCGGTTCTGAACGGCGGCGCCGAAACGTCCGCCTTGTTTCGGCCGGCCCGCTTGCTATGCTGTTGGCATGCGCGGGTATTCGCTGGTGAGCCTGGCCATCGGCGTGTTTTATCTGGCGGCGGTGGTGGCGATGATCGGCGGGGTGTCGGTCGGGGCATGGCTCTGGTTCCAGGCAGACCAGATCGCACGGCTGGGCACGAAGGGAATGCCCCTCGCCGAGCCCGTCGCGCGGTTCACGCCGGCGGAATTAACGAGCGCCGCCGTCGTGATCGGCACGGGCGGCGTGACGTTCGGCCTGATCTTCGGGTTCGTCGCGCAGCTTCTCTCCATGCTCCGCAATCAGGCCATGAACAGCGACCGGCAGGTGCAACTGCTCGCGGAGATCCTTTCGCTGCACGAACAGGAGATGTCGGCAATCGCCGCCCGGCGGGTCGCCCCGTGCGAAGGCTGCGGCAAGCTCGCCGGCGTCGAGCGAATCGAGTCCGGACAGTGGGTGTGCGTCGAATGCCGCCGTGCCCTGCGAACCGCGTGAGACTCGCGTAGCGGAGCGCCGCTCGTCCACGTTCTCGTGTTTATCCATACGTTCACCGCGGCAAGAGCCCGCGAGGATTCGGCATGCCTCCCGGCGCGAACCCCGGCATCGCCATCGCCGGCGACCGGGCCGCCATCGTGCCGCGGGCGACCGCACGCCCGCGCCGCCGGGGTTGCGTCAAGCCGCCGAAGTGTTCAGAATGCCCGCTTCCCGGAGGTAACACCATGGCGGCGCGAATCGAAAAGGTCCTTGTCATCGGGCTCGATTGCGGAGAGCCGTCGCTCGTCTTCGGCGACTGGCTCGAACACATGCCGAATATCCGTGAGCTCTGCCGCGCGGGTACCTACGGCACGCTGGAAAGCACGATGCCGCCAATCACCGTGCCGGCGTGGTCGTGCATGGCCTCCAGCAAGGATCCCGGCCAGCTCGGCATCTACGGCTTCCGCAACCGCGCGGACTACTCGTACGACAAGCTGACGATCTCCACCGGCCTCGATGTGAAGGAGCCCCGCGTGTGGGACATCCTCGGCACGCGAAACAAGACCTCCATCGTCATCGGCGTGCCGGGTACGTTCCCGATCACCCGGCCGATCAAAGGCACCATGGTCACCTGCTTCATGACGCCCGGCATCGACAACGACTTCACCTGGCCGCAATCACTCAAGGCCGAGATCGCCAAGGTCGTCGGCGAGTACATCCTCGACGTGAAGGGCTTCCGCACCGAGAACAAGCAGTGGCTCCTCGATCAGATCTACGAGATGACCGACAAGCGGTTCAAGCTCACGAAGCACCTGATGCAGACGCGCCCGTGGGACTTCTGCTGGGTCGTCGAGATGGGCGTCGACCGCATCTACCACGGCTTCTGGCAGTTCATGGACAAGGCGCACCACCGCTACGAGCCTGGCAACCGGTTCGAGAACGCGATCCGCGATTACCACATCCACCTCGACGGGCTCATCGGCGAGTTGCTGAGCGCCTGCGACCGCGAGAAGACGGCCGTCATGCTCGTCAGCGACCACGGGGCCAAGTGCATGGTCGGCGGACTGGGCTTCAACGACTGGCTCATCCGCGAGGGCTACATGGCCCTCAAGCAACCCGTGAGCAAGCCGACGAAGTTCGATTTCGGCATGGTCGATTGGAGCAGGACGCGGGCCTGGGGCGAAGGCGGATACTACGGCCGCTGCTTCATCAACGTGCAGGGCCGCGAACCGCAGGGCATCGTACCCCAGGAACAGTATGAGGCGCTGCGCGACGAACTGATCCGCAAGCTCGAGGCGATGAACGACCACGAGGGCAGGCCGCTCGGCACGCGGGTCTACAAACCGCAGCAGATCTATCGGGAGGTCAACGGCGTGGCCCCTGACATGGTCGTCATCTTCGGCGACCTGCGCTGGCGGAGCGTCGGCACGGTGGGAAACCCGGACATCTACACCTTCGAGAACGACACCGGTCCCGACGATGCAAACCACGCCCAGATGGGCATGTACACGCTGACCCACCCCTCCCTGGCGGCGAAGGGCCGCGCGGACGGTGCGTCGATCTATGACATTGCCCCGACGATCCTCCGAATGCTCGGCGTCACACCGCCGAGCGATATGATCGGGAAGTCGCTGATCGGGTAAGCCCGGGATTCCGCTCATCCGGCGCGCCCGGCCGGAGTGGGTCCCGCGCCCCGCCTACCGGCTGAAGTGCGCCGCGATGCCGTCGGCGATCGCCTGCGCGAGGGCCGCCCGATACGCCGGCGAGTTCAGCCGCCGCGAGTCGGCCGCGTTCGTCAGAAAGCCGCACTCGATGAGCACGGCCGGACGCGAATGCCCCACCAGCACGCGATAGCCGGCGGTCTGTATTCCATTGCACTCGACGCCCGAGCGGAGCAGCGCGGCCTCGATCGCCCGGGCCGCCCGGACACTCTCGTTGGAGGCGCTCCGCCCGATGTACAACGTCGTCCCCGAGGCGTCTGCACGCTTGGCGCTGTCGGCGTGAATGGAAACGAAGAGGTCCGCATGGGCCTTCTCCGCCACCCGGCAGCGGTCGTCCAGTTCGAGGAACGAATCCCCCCAGCGCGTCATAATGACGTTTCCGCCCCGCTCCCGCAATTGTTGAGCGAGATCCCGGGCGATCGCCAGGACGATGTCCTTCTCGGGCGCATAGGAGCGCCCCCGCCCGTTCGTGCCGGGATCCTTCCCGCCATGCCCGGCGTCCACGACGATCGTCGCGCGAAAACGAGCCGCCATCGGCGGCGGCACCACCGGCGGCGGTGCGCTCGGAACCATGTGCTCGAGCTCCCATCGCACGAGCGATGCGCGCGCCGCCAGGACGTACACCTTGCCGTTCTGGTATACCGCGTTGTTGGGCGGTCCGAGGCGCTGGCCGTTGAGGAACATCAGGCCGGTCCGGCCGGTCTGGATCGTCAGCGTGTTGCGCCCATCGGTCATGGTCGCGCCCGCCGCCGACTGCTGCGGCAGGCGCATTCCCAACTGGGCGGCGAAATCCTCCGCCGACCAGTAGACGAGCGGTCTCTCCGCCGGACGCCGTACGGACTCGGTGCAACCGGCCGCCGCGAGCACGAGCGGAACGCCGATCAGAGGGAACAGACGACGGAGCGACTCCATTCGCGGTGACTCCTTGGCCCGTGATCGTACGAAACACCGCCGGGGTGTCAAGTCGGCAGCGGCGGGCTTGTGTTGACGCCGCGTCGCGTCAATAATCAGCGGGGGATGGCTTAAACGTCGCCGGGATCGCGAGGGCCCACCGTCATGTCGGAACGAATCGGTCGCCGCCGCTTTATCGGGAACGTCATCGCTGCCGGAGTTGCCGGCAAACTGCCCGCCCTGGCGGGATGCTCGCCGAACAGCCCGCCTCCGCCGTCCGGTTCGGTCGCTCCGGCCAGTGCCCCCGTGAGCGCCCCGGCCAGGCGCTGCCTCACCGACCTCGTGCCGCTCGGCCGCAGCGGCGTGCGTGTCTCACGGCTGGGGATCGGGACGGGCATGAAGGGCTGGAATCACCAGTCGAACCAGACACGCCTGGGCATGGAGGGGCTGACGGCGCTGTTCCGCCACGCGTACGAGCGGGGTATCCGCTATCTCGACTGCGCGGACCAGTATGGTTCTCACGAATACGTGCGAAACGCGCTGAAATACATCCCCCGCGAGAAGATCACGATCCTGACCAAGACCATCAGCCGCCAGGCGGACGACGTTCGCAAGGATCTGGACCGGTTCCGGAAGGAACTGGGCACGGACTACATCGACATCGTCCTGCTCCATTGCATGACCGAACCCAACTGGAGCGACCGGCGGGTGGGTGCGATGGAGGCACTCAGCGAGGCCAGAGAAAAGGGTGTCATCCGGGCACACGGCGTGTCATGTCACACGCTGCCGGCGCTCACCCACGCGGCGGAAACGGAATGGGTGCAGGTGGACCTCGCCCGCATCAACCCGCGCGGCGTGAAGATGGACGGCAAGCCGGAAGAGGTTGTGCCGGTCCTCGAGCGGATGCACGCCCGTGGCGCCGGCGTGATCGGCATGAAGATCCTCGGCGAAGGCACGTTCAAGGGCGAGGCCATCGACGAGTCTCTGCGGTTCGTCCTCAGCCATCCGTGCGTCGATGCGTTCAACATCGGCTTCGAGAGCCCCGCCGAGATCGACGACATCTTCAAACGCTGCGAGAAGATCCTGGCGTAGCCGTTCCGACGCGGCAGCTATCGCCCCGCCGACGGCCGTGTCGCCGGCCTCGTCGCCGGACTCTGCAACGGATAGCATAACGCGCTGAGCGTCACCCCCGTCGTGTGCAGGTACTGGCCGACGTCCACCTGGTACTTCGGGTTCACCCGCAGGATCACCTCGGCGATACGGCCGATGTGTTCCCGGTCGCCCCACGAGCCGTCTTCGTTCTGGTGCGTCAGGAGAAACGCGCGGCCCGTCGCGTACTCGGGCAGGTCCGTCATCTCCAGGTAGTTCAGGTCCATGATCAGTTCCGCAAGGGCGTCGAGGTCCTTCTTCTCGATGAAGATCGGGATGAGGGCCGCGTGCATCCGGCGCACGTACCGGAGGTCCCGCTCCGACGCGCACTGAAGCGGCGTCCGGCCGAACTCGGTGAGGTAGAAGATTTCGTGTGTCATGTCGTAAACTGGCTGCTTCGCCAGCGGGTTGTCAAGATCCAGTTGGGTCAGATTCGGGTGCATCCTCACCACGCACCCCGGCCGGGCGAACAGCTCGCAGTAGCTCGGCCCGCCCTCGTACCCGAGCTGCCGAAGGCGGTACACGATGGCCATCGTATTGTCGATCCCGCGCTGGCTCAGGTGCGCCGGCGAGAGGATCCGGGGCACGATGCGATCGATCTCCCGGCGGTAGCGTGTCGTGTCGAATCCGAACTCGCCGTGCAGGACGCAGGCGTTCAGGTACGAGATGACATCCTGTTTGAATTCCTCGTCGGATGAGCCGGCGAGGTTGTGATACGCGTCGGTGTCGGTCCGCGCCACGATCGGAACAAGAAACGATCGAATGACACGCCGCTCGCCTTCGCCGTGGAGAAGGCAGATCTCCCGCCATGCCGACAGGTACTCGACATAGAACTTCTTTCCCTTCATTCGATGCTCGGTCCGGAGCCGGACCGGATCGATCTTGGGCGCCAGCGACCGCAGAAACGCCTCCGCATGCCGTGCCGCGCGAAATGTCGCCTCACGATCGACCACCGGCCGCGTCGCCGGGTGGCTCTGCGCCGCAGCCGACCCGGCCGCGCCCCATGCCAGACAGGCACAAGCCGCGCACGCCACGAGCCGCCCGGCGCCCGCGCGGCTGTTCCCCTCACGCGCACGGCCCGACTTCCCGGCTCGACGCATCTCGTCACGACCATCGCACATGCAGATCCCCGTTTCGCCAGACTCCGCCCATGCCGCTCAGAAGTTCGCCCACCGGACCGCCCGGATCGCCACGTAGTATCGTCGAAGCCAGAGCACGAACAACCCGAGCACCCCCACCCACAGCACCGTAGCCTCCGCGGGCGCCCCCAGCAGCCAGTACAGCCCCGGCGCACCGAACAGGCGCTGCGAGATCCAGGTATCCCAGGCGATGAAACTGCCGACGAGCCCGCCGACAAACAGGCCCGGCAGCCACAGGAAGACGCTCTCATACGCGGCGACCTTTCGCATGGATCGGATGTCCGTCAGTTCCGCACGGGCCAATGCCCACGATACCATCAGCGCCGTTGTCGTCTGATGGATGACCCAGGCGCAGATCGGAACCCACAGGAACACCGTCGCCGGCACCAGGACCAGGTTCTCGAATCTCTGTCTGTCGGAAACAAACTCCATCTTCCGTTCGATAATCACGGCCACCATCAGCGCCCATGCGGCGCCAGCGAATCCGAGCACCACATAGTGCCACAGGGCAAAACGCCGGCCGAGCTTCTCCGGCGTTCGCAGGCGAAGACGCCTGTAAAAGACGCCGGGGCCTGCAAGCACCGCCAGACTTGTCGTCACCCAACTGATCACGCCGGGAGAATCCTCCCAGGCACAGCCGGGGCGCGAGTAGCGCGGCGTGAGCGACATCTCCACATCCAGCCCGCATTCCGGGCACCGCCGCTCCTGGGGGACATGCGTCAGGTCGTAGCCGCAGCCCTCGCACCGCGGCGCGGAGGCACCCGGCTTCGTCGGCACGCGAGCCGTGCGCACGGCCGCCCCGATCCATGCCAGTAACCCCGCAATCGAAACCGGCATGGCCACGTCCGCCGCAGCCCACAGGAAGGATTCCGTGAACGTTCCCGCTGCGAGGCTCACGTCCGCCATATGTTCTGCCGAGACCATCAGGGCCGCCAGCGCCGCCGTCAGCACGCACAGCAGGCCGGTACACGCCGTGACGGCACGAAAGGCGCGTTTGTATGATCCCCAGACCGACCCGCCCTCGTGGATCGTCACCAGATGCAGCCACGCACCGAATGCGATGCACGCCACGACAAACAGCGGAATACCGATTGCGAGCAGTTCGGCCGGTCCGATCGGGCCCCGGCGGTGCCACTCCGCCCACACCTCACCGAAAGTCTTTCTTTTCAACACCCAGTGCGACGAAGACGCCAAGGACATCCCTGTCGCAGGCGCGGATGCAGACGCCGCCGTCCAGACGTACTCTGCGTCGATCGTATCATTCCATAGCAGCAGGCCTATGACGGTTGCCGCGAGAACCAACAGTGCTACCGCCAAGGCACCGCCGAACGCCGCCGGCGGCGCGTTGACCAGGCGGACGCCGGCCTTCGCTGGCCGGAGCATGCACGCCCACGGGGTCAAGACCGCCGTCCGCCATGACGGATGACTGCCCTGTTCCGGTTCGGTCGTCATGACCTCTCGGCCCCGCCCGGCGCCGGCCGGGCAATACGAATCAAGGCTCCGCGAGCCACTTCGCCACCACGTCGTCGCTCGCCTTGCTCTTCTGGATCACCACCCGCGCCGCCGGCAACAGCCGTTCGACATCCTTGAGCCAGGATGTGTCGAAGCGATCGCCCGTGTTGTGCAGGAACAGCCGCGCCGGCGGAATCAGCGCCGCCGCTGCGGGCAGCCCTCCCGCCCGCAGAATCCCCGGCACGTACAGGTTCTTGCGATAGGATTCCTCCCGCCCCGTATCAAACCCGTTCGCGTCGATCACGGCACGGATCGCGCGCCCGTCCGACGATGTGGCCAGCAGGGCACAGGCCAGCACACACCAGGGGCCGGCCTCCCCGAGACCGACGATGCCCAGCTCGCCGCCCGGCGCGGACCCGGCTTGCTTCGCCTTGCCCGCGTTCCGGCAGCCTCTTGCCGCCGTGACAATGTCGTACACACGCTCCGCCACGTCCGTGCGGTTGAATGTGGTGAAAAACTTGGTGCTGCCGCGGGGTGCCTTGGGATCCGGCTCGCCGGTCGCCTCGCCGAGGCCGAACACGTCGATCGCCGTGACGCCGGACCCGGCCGCCAGAAGCCTGCTCGCGAGGACCCCAGGCCCCCGCGCATCGGCCGCCAGACAGGCCGCCTTGCCCCTGCCGTCGATGAGCAAAACGTGTCCCGCGGCCGCCCGCCCGTCGGGCTTTTCCGGCAGGAATCGGATAAACGGCACCCGTGTACCGCGCGACCGATCCACGAACCGGCCGCGACGGACACAATCCGTGTCATCCGGCCCCTCGTCCCCCGGCTCTACGCCGACATCGGCCCGCAGGCCCGGCCCGGCCGCGCCGACCGCCAGCCGGATCGCCCCACTCAGAAGTTCGCGCGATGACTGCCATGCTGCTGCGTCGGCCGGCCGAAACTCCGTCAACTGTCTCTTTGCCGCACCGATCCGCCACTCGAGCAGCGTCTCCAGGTTCGGCACGGCGTTGTACGGCAACGGCCGATCGGCGAAGACGAGCAGGTCCGCGTCCCTCTCCTTCTGATACGGCGGCTCGGTGAACGTATCCATATCGTTGCGCCCGAGCAGCCCCTTGCCGACCCACCTGTACACCGCCTCGCGGCTGGCCCGGGTGTAGTTGTGACCCGCGTCGATCTGGATCATGCCCACCCTGTCCTCGGCGCCGTAGAGGCTGTAGATCTCGCGAATCGCGGGGTACTCCACCTTCGGCGTGTTCTTCGTCCAATCGCCGGTGGCGCTGACCATGAAGAGCGGGCGCGGGGCCATCATCGCGCCGATCTCCATGTTGTTCGTGTCAATGCGGAGGCACGGGGCGTTCTCGCACACGCAGCCGCCCTGCATCGTGCTCGAGATCATGTTCACCGGCGCGGCCACCTTCAACCGATCATCGACCGCGCAGAGCAGGAACGTCTGCGTCCCCCCGCCCGACGCACCGGTACATCCGATCCGCTCCGCGTCCACGTCAGGCAGCGATTGCAGAAAGTCGATGACACGGATGCTGTTCCACAGTTGCAGCCCCAGCGGCCCGCCAAAACCCCACAATTCGCCGCGTTCGCTGGTGAACCGATGATTGGCGATCTGCATGCCGCTATCGTTGTAGCCGACCATGTCGTAGGCGAAGACCACGCATCCCATCCGGGCCAGCGTGATGCACCGCGCTGGGATCGAGCCGACGTCGTCGTCCTGGAGGCGCCCGTTCTTCCAGTGGCCGTGCGGACATGCGACGCCGGGGTGCCTGCCCGGCGTCAATGGCCGATACAGGTTGCCCGTAACGAGAAAGCCCGGATAGCTCTCGAAGTACGCCTTCTCGACGCTGTATCCATCGCGTTCGATCCGCCCGAAGACGTGCGCGTTCAGCGGCGTCTTCTCCGGCATCGGCATCAGCCCGGCCGCCCAGAGGATCTGCCGGCGAAGATGATCCCGCCACGCCTGCCACTCATCGAGCGTCGCGAAGTGCCTCGGCACGAAGACCGTGTCCGTGTGCGGCAGGTCCCGCCACCGCGGATCGACCGGCCGCGAAGCCGCCTCGCCGGCTACGGCCACCGCTGTTCGGAAAAGAACGACGCACAGCAACGCGTAGGGTCCGCTGTGCGGACCATGCCATCGCCCCGCCCTTCCCGCAGCTCGCAAGAATGACAACCGCATCACGCACCTCCGGCCGGTATCGTCAACGCAGCCCGCGCGCAAGTCCAGCCCCGTCGTTATTCGTAATGCGTCCACATTCGGATGACCTTGACCGTTTTGGTCTTCTCGAGAGCCTGGTAGACGAGTCGATGCTGGATGTTGATGCGTCGCGACATTGCGCCTTGCCGATCGCCCTGCAGTCTTTCGAAAGGCGGGGACCGCTGATACGAATCCTTCTTCAGTATCTCGAGCAGTCTCTCCGCCTCGCCGCGGAGCCCCGAGGCAGAAAACTTCTTGGCGTCTTTTTGGGCTTGCCGGGTGTAGGCGAGCGTCCAACTCACCACCGAAGCCTCTTGCTGCACTTCGCCACGGGTGTCTTGAGGCCGTCGATGATGGATTCCCTCATGCCGGGAACAGACAGGAGGTACAGGGTCTCCTGGATCGACCGCCAGTCCTCTTCGGACACGAGCACGGCGTTGCTACGCTTGCCTGAAATCTGGACCGGCTCGTGCGACTGGTTGAGATCATCCAGCAGCCGATACAGGTTCTTCCTGGCTTCCGTGACGCTGACAGAGGTCATGGCCGTCTCCATTCACACCGTACGTTATAGCGTACGTTACCCGGCCCACCAGGTCACGTCGCCTATGTAAACGCCCCCTCCGTCTTTTTCCACGTCAGCGCGGATCAACGGGGCCACTTACTCATACACGCCCGCAACGTCGCCGCCGCCTCGATCGGGTGCTCCGGCAGCTTCGACTGATCGCCCTCACCCAGGATCGCCCGCAGCATCATCGGATCGCTCATCCACGTCGTGCAGAGGATGCCGAGCATTTTGTCCGTCGCGTCGCGTTGGGCGCACGCCATCAGCGTCTCCGCTGCTTTCATGTCCCGCCAAGGCGACGGCCACACCCGAAAGCCCTTCTCCTGGAAGTAGCGGATCGACGGGTAATCGTCCCGCAGCCCGTAGTGCCAGTCGCAGATAATGATGTCTTTCGGGATCATGTCGATCGCGGGGGCCGTCCCGTTGATGCTCGCCTCCCACTCGCCGTACTTCATCGTCTTCGCGTCCAGCAGCCGGTCGCCCCACATGAGCATCGTCACCTTCTTCTCGCCGACGAGGTACCGGTGCAGGTCGTTGACCGCCTTCGCGTAGAGGTCGGCCGTCTTCTTTCCCTTGCAGCGCGGGCACTGCTCGCTGCCGATCACGAACACCTCGTCCATCCCCACGTGAAACGCGTTGGCCTCGAACGCGTCGATCAACTCGTCCAGCAGGGGAAAGACGATCTCGTTCACCTTCGGGTGAAGCGGGCACCAGCTTCGGCAGTAGAAGCGCGGGGCGTCCTTCGCCTGGCTCGGCGGCTCCTCCAGGTCAGGGTACTTCTTCAGCAGCGGCCAAACGTTGTCTTTCCACGACTGATGCCCCAAACAGTCCAGCTCCGGAATGACCCGTATCGAGCGTTGTCGGCACAACTCCGCGATCCGCCGCGCGTCGGCCTTGCTGATCGCCCCTTCCTGCCGAAGCTCCGGGTGCGAGGCGAACTCGAGCTTGTACCCCATCTCGAGCACCAGCACGTTCACGCCGATCGGCGCGAAGACCTCGGTGATCGCCCGCTCCAACAGCGGCAGGTGTGCCTTGTCCGGCGAGAGGATGTGAACGCCCCGCCAGGTCGTACCGGCGTACGTGCCGGCCCCCATTCCGGCGTCGCCGCCGCCGCGGCTCCGGCCAGGCCGGCGCCCCCCGCCGCCGCCGGCC
>CAZMVY010000059.1:0-227 GCA_964569765.1 uncultured Planctomycetales bacterium | reverse complement strand
TCCGTGGCAGGCCGCCTTGCCGACGCGGCGGCGGACGCGCTACCGACAAGCCAGAGACCACACGCCGCCGCCGACATCACCTTCAGCCGCCGCGCTGTCCAATTTGTTTCCGTCATCTCAACTGCTCCGTCTGAGGCCGCGCGCACCCGAGCACATCGCTCGAAACGACCAAGATCCTCCTGCCACACTGAGAACCCGGGTTTCCGAGCCCGCACCACGCATTTTGA